>NZ_JAJNRD010000002.1:0-240951 GCF_022228055.1 Halorhodospira sp. 9621 | reverse complement strand
CCTGGAGAGCGGCCACCGTTATAAGCTCAAGCGGATCGTGGTTAAACCCGGCTGTAAGCTCTCCTTGCAGATGCACCATCACCGTTCGGAACACTGGGTGGTTATCGCTGGGACCGCGCGCGTGGTCAACGGCGACGAGGAGATCTACCTGGAGGAAAACCAGTCCACCTATGTCCCTGCGACCCGCCCTCACCGGCTCGAGAATCCGGGCCGCATCCCGTTGCAGATCATTGAGATCCAGACCGGCCCCTATCTGGAGGAAGACGACCTAGTCCGCTTTGAGGATCTGTACGGGCGGGTAGAGGACCAGTTCAGCAACGAGAGATGCCGTAGCGTTTCCCACACCAACCCTTCTCAGTCATCTGTCTAGCTGACCTGGGTGGCGTCATTACTGGCGCCGACTACACTCACCGTTAGTGCCCGGTCAGGAGAACCTGACCGGCTTCGCTTTGGATATTTGGGCTGTCCTCGGAAGGGTTTCTGGGGTAGGGGGGGGGGCGTGGCAGGTGAGATATTTTGGCTTCACATTAAAAAGTCGGCGGGAACGTCGCTGCGGCAGGCATTAGGGGGGCTCTATACCTGTACGGAGCGATTCAAGATGCCGTCTTGCTTTATACAGCGCCCCTGTGAGGAATGGAATGATATACTGAACACCTATACAACCCCGCTAGGTCCCTATCAGTTCCGGCGCAGCGAGTTTGCGCGTCTCTACCTCTACCCGGAAACATGGGACCATATGTTTCGAATCGCCTTCTCCAGAAACCCCTACGACCGTGTGGTGTCAATGTATCACCACTTGATCTGGCCCAAGGGAATGACGGCCAGGGGCAGGGTGATGGCAAACCTTCGCCTGCTCTCCAGGGATCCGCGGTGTTTGGTGTCGAGAAAAAAGTGTTTCGATGTCTTTCTTGATATGCTTGAGAAGCAGGAATCGTGTCGTGAGCGATCGATCTTCGAGCCTTACGGTCTCCTCTTTTCGACACACACAAATCCGATGGTAAATGATGTTCAAGGGGGCAATGGCGTTCTCAATATACCGAATATCTACCGCATGGAGAACATGGAAAAAGGGGTGTCCGCATGTTACGAAGCGGCGGGCGCCTCTGCGTACCCGCCTACGGAAATACCGCATGCGAACAAGTCCAATAAGAAGTCCGGCTTTTCATTAACGAAGCAGCAAAAGAGAAAAGTCGAGCGCCTGTATGGTGATGACTTCGATATCTACGAGAATGCACATTAGTCTTTTGGTCGCTTCGAGGGCAGTTTCGTGGAGGAGCAGGCCCGCCACGGGAAAAATACGCATTCGTTTCCAGAGTACTGTCGCCATCCGCGATGGGCGCTGCGCATTTTCCGGGAAGATGTCAAGAATGTATTGCGCTTCGGTAAAGATGCCCCAAGGAAATATCAGTTGGTTTATGTGCCGCCCCACTTCATCGAGTGGACATTAAGTGTCCTCCCCCGGCCACCGGTTCTCAGTAAAGTCTATCCGCGAAATGCGGTGCAGATCGGCCCGCGCCCTCTGCATGAGCCGAATGTGATCGTTCCGGGGGATTGGGATAAGGCGGTTTTGCCGATCATGGAAAATCGCATCGTGGCTCGGACCGTCCGTAAGCTGGAGACGGGGGCTTCCTGGGAAGCGGTGGGGGAGATTGATCTCATGAACAGACTGATCGAGATATGCGGTGAGGAGGATGGCTGTCGCTCGCGACGGGATTTGGTGCAGCGTTATCGTAAGCTGGATGAACTGTTCGCCGTCATTGGATCGAGACGCCGTCTTCTGCCGCAAAGTGCTGTGACAAAGGGTCGGCTCAGAGAGCGGGGGGGGATCGGTTTGGCGATTTCGCGGACTGGGCGTCTTATCCTTGGGGACAACGGAAACCACCGGCTGGCTGCTGCGCGTTACTACGGCATACCGATGGTTCCGGCCTGTTTGCAGGTTGTTCACGTGGATTTCGTGCGGACGGGGGGGTGGCGACTAATGCTCGGTGAATCAAGACAATACATGAAAAAGTTAGCGCGTGGGGCGGAGCGCTCCCCCAAGGATCAGGCGAGGTGCTGATTACACTGCCAGCGCCAGGTGTCGCGCATCATGGTGGCCAGATCTCTTTCCGCCCGCCAGCCCAGCTCTCGCTGGGCCTTGGCTGGATCGGCCCAGCACTCCGCGATATCGCCGGGTCGGCGGTCGGCGATGCGATAAGGGACTGGCTGGCCACTGACCTGCTCAAACGCCCGGACCATCTCCAGGACGCTGTAGCCCTCGCCGCGGCCCAGGTTCCAGACGTGACTGCCTGTTTGTGCCTCAAGGAACTCGAGCGCTCGCAGGTGGCCCTCCACGAGATCCACCACGTGGATGTAGTCGCGCACCCCGGTCCCGTCCCGGGTCGGGTAATCATTACCGAAGACGCTCAGCTGCTCGCGCTCGCCGCTGGCCACCTGGGCGATGTACGGCACGAGGTTGTTGGGGATACCCCGGGGCGACTCGCCAATCAGCGCACTCTCGTGCGCCCCGACGGGGTTGAAGTAGCGCAGGAGACCGATGGACCAACGCGGGTCTGCGCGCCCCAAGTCGAAGAGGATCCGTTCCACCATGTGCTTGCTGCGGCCATACGGGTTGGTCACGTTCCCGGTGGCAGCGTCCTCGTCGATTGGTACCCGGACTGGGTCCCCATAGACAGTGGCCGAGGAGCTGAAGATCAGCCGTCGCACGCCGGCACGCTCCATCGCCTGGCAGAGGCGCACGGTACCGCCTACATTGGTCTCATAGTAGGCGAGGGGCCGGGTCGCGCTCTCACCGACGGCCTTGAGGCCGGCAAAGTGCATGACGGCATCGAAGGGCTCGTTGGAGAAGACCGTTTCGAGGGTGGCCGCATCGCGGATGTCGCCCTCGATGAACGCGGGGGCCTGTCCCGTGATCCGTTCGATTCGGGGGGCGATCGTGGCTGTACTGTTCTCCAAGTTGTCCAGGATGACGACCTGATGGCCGGCCTGGAGCAAGGCCACCGCCGCGTGACTGCCGATGTAACCGCTACCACCCGTAACGAGGACACGCATTGGACCGATTTCCTTATCAACATTGGTTGAGTCGCAGTGTAGCACCTCGGCGCCCAGTGGAGACCGACGGGCATGGCCCGGAACGGGCTTCGCAAATCGTTCAGTTCGCTGGGGTTGGTGCAAGCGCGGGGCGTGAGATTCATCAACAGGAAGGGGGTGTCCATGGAGCTTGACCGTTCGGCCCGAATCGCTCGGATGGTTGCCGCCGCTGGGTTTCTAACGTTCCTTGCCGGCTGCGCCTCGCTCCCGCCTGCCCCCAGCACCGTTGATGACGCGGAAATTGAGCAGTACATCATTGGGCCTGGCGATACGCTTAGCGTACAGGTCTGGCGCAACCCCGAACTCTCCATCAGCGTCCCGGTCCGGCCCGACGGACAGATATCCACGCCGTTGGTGGAGGATGTCCAGGCCAGCGGGGTCACCCCCACCGAGTTGGCGCGGGTCATGGAGGAGGAGATCAGCCTCTACCTGCGGGATCCGGTGGTGACCGTGATCGTGACCGGCTTCGCTGGTCCCTACGATCGCCAGGTCCGCGTCATCGGGCAGGCGGCAGAGCCGCGCGCGCTGCAGTATCGCGAGGACATGTCGGTCATGGACGTGATGATCGAGGTCGGCGGGATCACCGATATCGCAGCGGGTAACCGGACGGTGCTGATCCGGGACGAGGATGGCGAGCGCAGGCAGTACCGGGTTCGCCTCCACGATCTGCTCAACCGGGGCGAGATCGAGGCGAATATCGACATCAAGCCCGGCGACGTTCTGATCATCCCGGAACGGTTCTTCTAGGCGACTGCCATGGAACGGGGGCGCAGTGAGGCGCCCCTCTGGAGGCGTCAACGTGCGTTTTTTGGGTCACTTTGTGCCGCGCAACGTGATGGTGCTGGTGGGTCTGGAGGGTCTGCTGGTCCTCGCAGGGCTGGCGATCATCCTGCCCCTGCAATTCGGGGCTCCAGGGGCCTTGGGCTGGGAGGAGATCCAGCTTAAGGCCGAGATCGCGGTCGCCGCCGGGTTGGTGGTGATCAGCATGGCTGGGATGGGGCTCTACGATGCCGGCCAGATCACCATGCGAGATGGCCCGCTGATGCTGGGCGTGCGCCTGTTCCTTGCCATGCTCGCGGCGGTTGTTGGCATCCTCGTCGTCCTGGCCGCCATGCCGGCCCTGGCCTTGGCGTCCGGCCCGCTGCTCGTTGCCGTCGCCGCGGTCTTCATCCTGATCCTGTTCAAGCGAGTGCTCTACCAGCGGGTGGTCGCCTCGGATCGTTTCAAGCGGCGGATTCTGACTCTGGGCGTTGGTAGTCGCGCCGCGGCTGTCGCCGAAATGCAGGGGGAAAATCACCGCTGCGAGATGCCGTACGTATTCCTCGGTTACGTCGCCACGCCAGGGGCCGATCATGTAAACGTGCCCGCAGACGAGGTGATCCACCAGCAGGAGGGTGAGCGGCTACTGGATATTTGCCGCAGGTACGGTGCCGATGAGTTGGTGGTGGCGGTGCGGGATCGGCGCTGTCAGTTGCCCGTCGAAGAACTGCTCGATTGCAAGCTCCGCGAGGTCTCGGTGATCGACCTCACCAGTTTTCTTGAAAGAGAGCGCCGGCACTTGAGGCTGGATTCACTGAACACCAGCTCGCTGATCTTCGGTGAAGGGTTCCGCCAGAACGGGGTGCGAACCACGGTCAAGCGGTTGTTCGATATCCTCGTCAGCCTGGCCCTGTTGCTGATCACGCTGCCGATCATGATCGTCACCGCTCTGGCCATCAAGCTGGAGAGCCAGGGGCCGATCTTCTTCCGCCAACAGCGGGTGGGCTCTGGCAATGAGCCCTACTGGCTCTACAAGTTCCGGAGTATGCGGCAGGATGCGGAAAAGGACGGGGTGCCGGTCTGGGCGCAAAAAGATGACGACCGGGTGACCCGGGTCGGGCGCATCACCCGCAAGCTGCGCATTGATGAGCTGCCGCAGATCCTCAACGTGCTCAAGGGAGAGATGTCGTTCGTCGGGCCCCGCCCGGAACGGCCCCTGTTCGTCGATCGGTTAAGCGAGGAGGTGCCGTTCTATCGGGCCCGTCATACGGTGCCTCCAGGGATCACCGGTTGGGCACAGATCTGCTATCCGTACGGGGCGTCTGTCGAAGACGCACGGCAGAAGCTGCAATACGATCTCTACTACGTGAAGAATCACACGTTCTTCCTGGATCTGGTCATCCTGATCCGCACGGTTGCCGTCGTGCTCTTCGGTCAGGGCGCCCGGTAACGCCCGGAGGCGCATCATGCTCTCTGCTGCAAGCTACGCCGTGGCAGTGGCCGCGTTCCTGGCGCTTGCCGGGGCCACCTTGGTGCTCTGGCGGGACCGACTCGGCGCTATCGCGTTGGCGGCGGCCGCGCTTCTGACCGCCGGCTGGGCGGGCGAACACGTCTGGCTGTCGCTCCAGTTCGATGACGGCGCGGTCGTGATGGGCAGCGGCTTCTCCGAGGTGGTTCGAGCGGGCGGCTGGTTCGTCCTGCTGCTGGTCCTGATGGCGCGTATGCATAGCCATAACCTTCGGGGCCAGCGGGTGTTGCGCCGTTGGGGGGCTGTCCTGGGCGGCTTACTGTTGCTGGCCCTGGTCCCGCTGATGGGGCCCGGGTCGCGCCTGGAGCCGCTCTACGGGTTGGTCCTGCTTCTGCTCGCGATCACCGGACTGGTCCTGGTCGAGCAGACCTATCGCAACACCCCGGAGCGAGAGCGCTGGTCGATCAAGTTGCTCTGTCTGGGCGTGGGTGGGATTTTCGCTTTTGACCTCTTCCTGCTCGCAGATCGGGTGCTGTTTCAGGCGGTGGAGACGCCGACCATCCAGGCGCGCGGACTGGCCAACGCCTTAGTGGTGCCACTCCTTGCGATCTCCATGCGGCGGCAGCTGCCCGTGGACAAGGCCCCGGTGATCTCCCGGCACCTGGTCTTCCATACGGCGGCGCTCACCGGCGCCGGCCTCTACCTGCTGGCGGTGGGGGGTGCAGGCTACCTGCTCCGGGAGCTGGGCGGCGACTGGGGGGCACTCCTCCAGGCAGCGCTGCTGTTCGGCGCTGTGCTGCTGCTGATCCTGGTCCTGTTCTCGGGTAGCTTTCGCGCCCGCCTGCGCGTGCTGATCAATAAGCACTTCTTCAACTACAAGTACGACTACCGGCAGGAGTGGCTGCGCTTTACCGAGATCCTCTCCAGGGAGCATGGCGAGCTGCCGCTGCGTCAACGGGGCGTGGGGGCCATCGCCGAGTTGGTGGACAGCCCAGGTGGGTTGCTTTGGGTTCAGGATCGCCAAGGTGACTACCGGCTGGAAGGGGTGCTGAACCTCGGCGAGCCGGATCACCCGCCAGAGCCGGAGGAAGGGGGGGTGGTGCCGTTTCTTCGCCAGACCGGGTGGGTGGTGGACCTCGACGATCTGCGCCGTGCTCCGGAGTTGTACCCGGGCCTGCAGCCGCCTGCCTGGTTGCTGGAGAACCGCCGCTACTGGCTCCTTGTACCGCTGCTCCAAGGCGATGATCTGACCGGATTCGTGGTGCTGGCTCAACCCCGAGCTTCCCGGGTGATCGACTGGGAAGAACGGGATCTGCTCAAGACGGCAGGGCGTCAGCTTGCCGTCTATGTGGCGCTGATGCAGACCGACGAGGCCCTGTTGGAGGCGCGTCAATTCGAGACCTTCCACCGTCTGGCGGCCTTCCTGGTCCACGATTTGAAGAATGTCTCGGGCCAGCTTGCATTGGTGCTGGCCAATGCCGAGCGGCATCGGGATAACCCGGTATTCGTGGCTAATGCCTTCGAGACCGTCGGTCATGCTCGGGAGCGCCTGGACCGGACGCTGGCGCAACTGCGCCATGCCCAGCCAGGTCCGGCGGCACCGGCGCAGCGGGTGGAACTCGCCGAGGTCCTGCGTCAGGTGGTGAATGGCGCGCGGGGTGAGCCGCGCCCGGAGCTGCAGCTGGATCAGGAGGTTCAGGTGGTGGCCGACCAGGATCGGCTGTTCAATGTCCTGGCCCACCTGGTTCGCAACGCCCAGGAGGCCACGCCAGCGGACGGTCAGGTGACGGTTCGGCTGAGTCAGCGCCAGGAGTGGGGCTATATTGTGATCGCGGACAACGGGCACGGCATGGACCCGGTCTTCATGCGGGATCGGCTGTTCCGGCCGTTCCAGACCACCAAGGGAAATGCAGGGATGGGCATCGGCGTCTATGAGGCGCGGGAGTACATTGCTGCCCTCGGCGGGCGGATCGACGTCGATAGCGAACCGGGTAGTGGCACGCGCTTCACGGTGCAGTTGTTGGCGCGGACGGCCGCAGCGGCGCCGACCCCCGCGGTGGCTGTGCCCTGAGATTGGACAAGGAGCGAGGGACGGTGGCCAATACCTATAAGCTACTGATCATTGAGGATGACGAGGGGCTGCAGGAGCAGCTGCGTTGGTGTTTCGACGGCTACGAAATCGTCCAGGCCTATGACCGCGCGCAGGCGGTGAAGGAGGCGCGCCGCCATCAGCCGGAGCTGATGCTGGTCGACCTGGGGTTGCCTCCGGATCCGGCCAACGCCAGCGAGGGGCTGGCCGCGCTGCAGGAGGTCCTCGGTGAGGCCCCGCAGAGTAAGGCGATCGTCGTCACCGGCAACGACGACCGGGAGAATGCCCTGCGTGCCGTGGCGCTCGGTGCCTACGACTTCTATAGCAAGCCTGTGGACGCCGATACGCTCCGGCTGCTGGTGGACCGGGCCGCACAGCTCTACAGCCTTGAGGCGGAGAATCGGCACCTGGCCCAGCGCTCCGCCTCGCCGTTGGACGGCTTCCTCACGGGAGATCCGGAGATGCTCCGCGTCTGCCAAATGGTCGAGCGGGTCGCCCCGGCGGATGCGACGGTGCTGCTGCGTGGGGAAAGCGGGACCGGCAAAGAGATCCTGGCCCGCGCCGTGCATCGGCTCAGTGGGCGCAGCGAGCAGCGATTCGTGGCCATCAACTGTGCGGCTATCCCCGAGAATCTGCTCGAGAGCGAGCTCTTCGGCTACGAGAAGGGGGCGTTCACCGGTGCCCATCGTCAGACCATCGGCAAGATCGAGTACGCGGACGGTGGCACCCTGTTCCTCGATGAGATCGGTGACCTGCCCCTGAGCCTGCAGGCGAAGCTGCTGCGTTTTCTCCAGGAGCGGACCATCGAGCGGGTTGGCGGACGCCAGTCGATCCCGGTGGATGTGCGCGTGGTCTGTGCCACCCACCGCGATCTGGGGCAGATGATCCGCGAAAGGGAATTCCGCGAGGATCTCTTCTATCGAGTTGCCGAGATCGAACTGACCATCCCGGCGCTGCGCGAGCGCCAAGGCGATGCCGCCCTCGTTGCGCACTCCCTTCTTGAGCGCTTCGCGCGCGAGCAGCGGCATCCGCGGCGTGAGTTTACCCCCGAAGCCATCGACGCGATCGAAGCCCACACTTGGCCCGGGAATGTCCGCGAGATGGAGAACGTCATCCGTCGAGCGGTCATCATGGCCGACGGCAAGAGGATCACGCCGGAAGAGCTCGGTCTGGAATGTCCCAGCGACGACCAGGAAGGGGATAGCAGTCTGCGGCTCAGGCAAGTCCGCGACCAGGCCGAGCAGCAGGCGGTAGTCCGGGCGTTGAGCCGTTGCAACGGGAACATCGCCCAAGCAGCAGCCTTATTGGGGGTGTCCCGGCCAACGTTGTACAGCCTCATGGATAAGTACGGCTTGCGCTAAACGCCTGTAAGTAAGAAAAAATGCGGGGGGGCGTTTGCCTCCCCCGCGGGGCGCTGCGGCGCTTTGCCGGGTGCCTAAGCGTTAGGCAGCTGGTTCGTTCGCGCTCGTGCGCCGCCGGTGGGCCACGCCCGAACTGGCTGCCAGAAGAACCAGCGCCCCACCCATGAGCATCAAGGTGCTGGGCTCCGGAACCTGGAAGTCCACGCTGCCCCGGCGATCGCCCGCATAGTGCGTGTAGAGCTCTTGCTCGGCGTCCGTGAACGTTTCCTCGTCCTCGTTGAGCACGGTGTTTCTGTTGGCTTCCAGTGCACCACCGGCCTCGCCGAAGGCCGTAATGACAACCTCCTGGGCCAACAGCTCTGCCCAGTCCTCCGGGTTTGCCGTGGCCCAGAAGCCCTCCCGCGCAAATTCCACATCGAAGAGAAGGTCAAACTGCGTGGCATTGACCCGCTCCAGGTTCCCATCGTCGTCTTCGATGAATTCGGCCAGAGCTGAGCCGCCGGTAAGTTCCAGGCTAAGAACATGTTCGCCGGAGCCGGCGTTCTGCCATACCTCACTGTCGGTATCGAATGCTTCACCCGTGGCCAAATCGCTCTGGCCAAGCTCAGCGTCTTCATCGCCGCCAAAGAAGAAGTCGATCGTGCCACCGTCATAGGTTAGCCCGTTGTCCTCGTCGATGGTTCCAGTAATATTGTCCCATCGTAGGGTCATATCCCGCTGGCCGAGCCCTACGAGTTCGTCATCCCCTATATCGAAGGGGTTGTAGGCGTCGATCCGGCCGAATCCAATGTCATTGAACCGCGATCCAGCATCCGGAATCCAGTTCTCTCCCTCGCTGGTTCCGAACTGGGTGGTGGCGGTACGCAGTGACCAGCCCAGCGAGGTTAACGGTTCTGTCGGCCCGTCATCGAAACCGTCAAAATCAGTGGGATCAATGGTGAACTGTGTCCCGTACACGGGTGCTGTGATGAGCCCGAGTGTGAGTGCGGCCGGAACTCCAAGCCAGAGTGTTTTCCTTGCCTGCATGATTCTTCTCCCGACTGTATTGCCTGCAGTTCGTGTGTTTACGCTGCTAGCCCGCATGGATGTGGGCGTTCTTCCCGAGCGCCCGCTGTGGTGGATGCATCGGCCGTGCCAATAGCGCGCAGTATCGGCTGGATGGCGCGCTGTGACTCGTCCACACGGCCGGTCAAGCGGTTGAGGCGCACGGTGTGTGTAAACCCCTTCGACATCGGCCGTGTTTGCTCACAGGTCTGCGGTGGCGGTTTTCCTTCGGAAAACGGCGCGCGTCGCGCATTCTTGGCATCGGAAACGTGGGGAGGCGAAGCGGTTCGGCTTGTATAGAGCAGCGACGGTCGATCCCCGTAGAGATCGTGTTTTGCGCTGACTCCAGCGCCGTTAAGAGAAATGCCCCCCTCTTGTCCGATGGATTGGGACGAGCCCTCAGGCAGGCAGGTAAAGAGAGGCGGCGGCGCCTACAGTTGTACTGGCGAGCCGAGCTGCACGCCGTGGGTAAATCAAACATTAAAAGCAAGGTTATGGCGTTGGGATCTTTCGGGAGGTCGCCATGGAGCGTTGGTATGGGTTTCGCCTGGGACGGTTTCAGTTTGTTTCTGACACCGGGCGGGTCAGGAAGTGGGTTGTGAGCTGGGCCGCCTTAGGCCTTTGTGCAGTCACCCTGGGTGCCTGCGATGCGTGGACAGGGCTCACCGAGGAGGAGTACCTGGAGCGGGCGGTCTCGCAGATGGAGGCTGGCGACTACCGCGGAGCGGTTATTGACTACCGGAATGCACTTCGGGAGCGGGATGCGCCGGAGACACGGGGTCAGTTGGGGCTGGCATACGCCGGGGACGGAGAGGTCGAGGCCGCGGTCAACCATCTGAGCCGGGCGATGGAGCAAGGTGCTGAGCCTGAGCGTTACATGCCAACCTTGGCTCGCCTTTATCACGAGACCGGGCAGCACGGAAAGGTCCGGTCCCTGGAGACGGAAACGCTGGAGGGCAAGGCCCGGGCTCGGGTGCTGGCCTACCAGGCGGCGTCTGCCTACCACCGCGGTGATGCGGATCAGGCGGGTGATCTCCTGGCCGAGGCCGAGGCGTTCGAGGATCCGCTGCCGGAGGTTGAGCTCGCCCGATCCTTTCATGCGCTCAATGCTGGGGATCAGGAGCGGGCGCGGGAGCACCTGGCCGAGGCGATTGCCCTCGATCGACGCTACTACGCCGCCTGGTCGCTCAAGGGCACCCTGGCCAATGCCGCTGGGGATATCCAGGCCGCGCTGGAAGCGCTGGATCGGGCGATCGAGTTGCGCCCGGACTACGTCGCGGATCGTTTCACCCGCGCATGGGTCCGTCTTAGCGATAGCGACCTGGCCGGAGCCCGTGACGACGCGGATCTGTTGGTGGAGCACGCCTCGGATTATCCGGGGGGGCACCACGTGAGGGGGTTGCTGGCGCTGGAGGACGATGATCCGGATGCAGCCCGCAGGCACTTTGAGCAGGCGTTGGCGACGCAACGCGAGTATCGCCCGGTGCGCCCCTATCTGGCGGCGATCGAGCTGGATCGGGGTAATCGGTCGCAGGCCGACCACCACCTCAACCGTTACCACGCCTCGGGGCCGGGGACGGTCAGCAGCTACAGTCTCCTGGCGCGGCTCTATGTGGCTCAGGATCGCCCGCGGGACGCCCAGAAGCTCCTCGCCGAAGTGCTCGCCGATCGGCCGGATCTTGTCGGTGAATTGGGCGATCACCTAGGTGCGCTGTATCTCGATCACGGGGATCACGAACTGGGGATAGCGGCCCTGCGACGGGTGATCGAAGCGGATCCAGAGGCGCTTGAGGCGCGCGAGATGCTCGGTCTCGCTTTGCTGCTTGCCGGTCAGGAGGAGGAAGGCCTTCAGGAGCTGGAGGCGGTGGCCGCCGATTCCGGTGGCTTGCGAACCGCGGATCTGACCCTCGTTCAGGCGCATATTGAAGCCGAGCGATTTGATGAAGCCCTGGCAGCCGCGGAGCGGATTCAGGACAAGGCGCCGGACAATCCGCAGGGCTACAACCTGCAGGCGGCCGTTCGTCTCGCTCAGGGGGACACTCAAGAGGCGCGCCGTCTTCTGGGTGAAGGCCTGGAGAAAGTGCCTGGCCACCCCCAGTTGGCTCTGAATCTAAGCTCTATTGAGCTTGCTGAGGACAATGCCGATGCTGCCATCAGGACGCTGCGGGCGGCTCATGCGCAGAACCCGGGCGATGGGCGGGTGGCGGCCCGGCTGGCCGACCTGCTGACGCGTGCGGGTCAGACGCAAGAGGGTTTGTCCGTTCTGGAGGAGACCTTGGAAGAGCGCCCGGAGGATTTGCGGCTGCTAACGACCGCCGCGCGGTCCTATAGCGATGTCGGGGAGCACGCCAAGGCCAGCGAACTGCTCGAGCGGGCCACCCGTCTCAGCCCGGAAACGGCCGATCTGTATTACCTTCTCGCCGGCGAGCGTGAGGCTGCGGGCGACCGGGACGGGGCGGTGCAGGCCTTGGACGATACCTTGGCGGCTGATCCGGAGCACACGGCCGCGGCCCGCGAGCGCTCGCGCCAGCTGGCTCGGGCCGACGAGCACGACCGGGCCGCGGAGGTCTTTGCGCCGGTCGTCGAGGCCCGCCCGGAAGAGCCCGAAGTCATGGCCCAGAGTGCTTGGTTGGCCCACCGGGCCGGCCGGGTTGACGAGGCGGCAAAGCTCTACGGCGAGGCCCTGGCCGCGAGGGTGGAGCGGCCATGGGTGCTTGAGGCGCATACGGCCAAACAGGCGGCTGGCGATCCCGAAGCAGGCCTCGCTCACCTTCGGCGCTGGCTCGAGGAGCATCCCGGAGATGAGGAAGTGCGCCACGTCCTGGGCTCGGCACTCTTGGAGGCGGAGCAGTACGAGGAGGCGCGCCGGGTCTACCAGCGACAGGTGGAATGGCGGGATGACGATCCGGTGGCGCTGAACAACCTGGCCTGGCTGCTACGGGAAGAGCAGCCCGCCGAAGCCCTGGAATACGCCGAGCGGGCCCACGGGTTGGTGCCCGAGGAGGCGACCATCCTCGATACCCTCGGTATCACCCTCCTTCACAATGATCGGGCTGCGGAGGCGGTCGAGCGACTGGAGCAAGCCAGCCACCTGGCCCCGGGCAATCCCGAGGTTCAGCTGAACCTCGCGCGGGCGTTACGGGCCGATGGACGGGAGGAGCAGGCCCGCGGGGTGCTCGAGTCGGTGCTGGATGCACATAACGACTTCCCGCAGCGGCGGGAGGCTGAGGAGATCCTGGCTGAGTTGCGCCGCTGAGGAATCAGATCTACCGGAAGGCGTAAAGGGGCGGGTGGGCATGGTTGCCCACCCGGTTTCCCAGACAATCGAGGGTTACGCGGAGAGGAGTTCGCCATCCCTGCGTGAGCGGCGATGGCCCGCACCACTGGCAACGAGGCCGAGCAGGAGCAGGGAGCCGCCCATCAGCATCAGGGTGCTCGGCTCCGGCACGGCGAAGTTCATGGAGCCTCGACGCAGCCCGGCGTAGTGCGTGTAAAGGAGCCCGTCCGCGTCGTCGAAGACCGCGTCCTCATTGATGACGGTGTTCCGTCCGCCAAGGGCCCCTCCCGCCTCCCCGAACGCGGTCAGCAGCTGCAGCCCGATCAGCTCCTCAAACGGTTGACCGTTCGCCGTGGCCCAGAATCCCTCCAGCGCGAACGTCACATCGAAGAACAGATCGAATTGCGAGGCCTGGATTTCGGTCAGATTCCCATCCCCGTCCGTAACCAGGTTGGCCAGCGCGCTGCCACTGCGAAGCTCGAGCGAGAGCACTCGGTGTCCATCCCCGGCAGCAATCCAGGATGGGTCGTTGGTGTCGAACGGGGCGTTGGTCTCGATGACGTCGCGCCCCAGCCCCTCGCCACCGAAAAAGAAGTCAATCGTTCCGCTTTGATAGGTGAGTCCGCCGCCCTCGGCGATCGTTCCCGTGATGTTATCCCAGCGCAAGGTCATATCCCTTGATCGGAGCCCGACAATTTCGTCGTCGCCGATATCGAACGGGTTGTAGGCGTCGATCCGGCCGAAGCCGACGTCCGTGAAGGTTGACCCAGCATCCGGGATCCAGTTCTCGCCGGCACTGGTGCCAAACTGGCTCGTCGCGGTGCGCAGTTCCCAGCCGAGCGAGGTCAAGGGGGCTGTCGGTCCATCATCGAATCCGTCGAAATCGCTCGGATCGATGGTAAAGAGGGTTGCGTGTGCCGGTGCCGCCATTAATGCCGTGGCGAGAACGGCTGACGTCGCGAGACCCAGGATTTTCCGGTCTTTCATGGGGGGATCCTCCGTGGTTAAGGACGGCCCGATCGTGGCCGGGCCGCAGTCGGTCCGGGCCTGTGGCCCGTGACTAGGATCAGCAATATCGAGGCCACAGAGGGTCCCTCGCGAAACGGGGACAGAAACGGCTTTTTTTATAGTAGGTTAGCGGGAGGCATCCCGTTCTTGGGCAGACCAGCCGGTCGAGGTTGTAAGGGGAAAAAACACACCGATGAACTGGTAACTTGCACCGACGGCGCGGGGGGTGGAAAGTGGGTCCAATTGAGCACGCACAGTCGATAGCCGGGGCACAAGAATGACGTTCCATTCGTTTCCGCGGCCTGTTCAAGGTCTGATGTTCGCCGCCTCCCTGGGAGGGGGGCTGTGTCTTGCTGTAGGCGTCTCTGCGGGTGAGCCGGCCGATGGGCAAGAGCTCGCGCAGTGGGTCTACGACCGCCCCGAGGGCGACGATGCGGTGCAACGCGGGCGCATGATCCTGGATGGGCCGGGGCGCTCTCAGCGGGAGCGGTCGTTCTACGAGTATCGCCTGCAGGTTGAAGCAGAAGAAGTCTGGAATCTTGTGCGGTTTACGGAGCCGTCGGATGTCGCTGATACGGCCATGCTCACGCGGGACTATCCCGATGGGAGTACGGACCAGTGGCTCTATCTTCCTGCGTTGGACCGGGTCAGGCGGGTTGCCTCAGAGCGCATGGGGGGGCGCTTTGTGGACAGTGACTTCTTCTTCGAGGATCTGCGTGATCGTAAGGTTCATCAGGACGAGCATGAATACATGGGACGCGAGGAGTTCGAGGGGCTTCCGGTGTTTCGCCTGGAGAGCCGCCCCGTGGAGGGCGACAACTCCGTCTATACGTTGCGGGATCAGTGGATCCATGAAGATTCGCACGTGCCCCTGCGCATCGACTACTACCAGGGTGACGAGGAGCCGACCAAGCGTTTGACGGTGCAGGCCCTAGAGCAGCATCAGGGCTATTGGACGGTGGTCGAGAGCACCATGGAGGATCTTCAAAGCGGTCATCAGACACGGTTCCTGGTTGCGGAGGTGGTCTACGACCAGGGCCTGCCCCAAGACCTCTTCTCACGCTCGGCGCTGTCGGGTCCGGGGCGCGAACGTGCTTATCGTCCGTAAGCCGGGGGTCGAGTTCAATTCGGTCTTGTTAGGAGCCCTTCTTGGTGTTGCGGCATTGATCGCTGGGGTGCCGATTCCGGCAGCTGGGGCAGCGGGCGAAGGCATGCTTGACGCGGCAGAAGTGCAAGGGCTGGCCGAGGCCGGGGGCGGTGACGGGGGGGGCGGCATTCGCATTGGTGAGCCCTCGCCGGCGGATGCCGAGGAGGAGGAGCCCGACGCGGAGGCTTGGCTGCCGGAAGACTGGTCGTTTGGGCTTGAGCGTGCCCGCCTCGATGCGGGGTGGATGCCCCGGAACGCGTCCTACGCGGATCTTGTGTATCACGGTCATCTGCTGATGCGTGCGGCCTGGCAGCCCCTTGGGCCCTGGAGTGTCCGGGCCGAGGGTCGATTGAATGGTCACTACCAGCGTGGTGGGCCTCGTGTCGAAGAAATCGACGTGGATTACGGCGAGATCTACCTCCGCTACCGTGGTAATGGTTGGCGTGTCACCGGCGGGGCTCAACGGGTCAACTGGGGACGCATCGATGAGTTTCCGCCCACCGATCGACTGGGCGTCGAGGACCTATCGCGCTTTGTCCTGGATGATCTCAGCGAGCGCCGACGCGCTGCTCCGGCACTCCGCGGGCAGTTCTTTGCCGCCGAGTGGGCGTTCGACGCGCTGATTGTGCCGTGGTTCCGGGAGGCTGAAATGCCGGATCGTGACAGTGTCTGGCATCCTGTGGACCGTCAGCGGGGGCGCTTCCTGGGGCTGCCGGCGGCGCCTGAATTCGCGGGCCTGGTTCGCGACGGCCGGTTTATCGAAGAGAATGACGGTGAAGGCGGAGCCGGCTTACGCATAACGCGCACTGGGCGCGGCTGGGATGCAGGCGCAACGTTCCAGCGGTTTCGGCACTCGACGCCCTATTACGAGCTCAGTGACGAGGCGCGGGAGAACCTCGATAATCCGGAGGTGGCCGTAGAGGCGGGGGAGTACACGTTCCGTGCGGTTCATCCGCGGAGCTATCTTGTGGGCATCGACGGTGAGATCGATCATCGCGGAGTCACCTACCGCGCAGAGGCTGTGTGGCTTAGCGATAGGCCCGGCACCCGAGAGGAGGACTTCGCACGGGAAGACCTCGAATCGCTCGAGTGGGGCGTGGGCGCTGAAGTGTTTCCTGGCGATGGCGACCTGCGCGTCAACATCCAGGTGGTTGGTAGCCACTACCTCGATGCCCCTTCGCTTCTGGAGCGATCGAATGAGATGGCCCTCAATGGCGAGATCGAGGGGCGTCCCCTACAACGTCGTCTGAGGGCGCGAATGCGTTACGCGATCGGGCTGGATGAGCGGGATATCTATCTGAACCCGGAGGTCGCATGGGTGGATTGGGAGCCCCATGAACTCTATCTCGCGGCACACTATTTCGAGGGGGCAGAAAACACGGCCGGGGGGTTCCACCAGAAGAATGACGTCGTGATCGCTGGCTGGAGGGGGCGGTTTTGAAACCTTTCACCTTGCCACAATGGTTGGCAGGAGGCCTGTTCGCGCTGCTGCTTCTTGCGCCGGGCCCTTTTGTTCTCAATCTGACCTTCGATAACGCCCCGGAGTCCTACTTCCCGAAGCAGGCGCCCGCCGTTGTCTTTGACGCTTCTGTGCGTGAGGACTTCCCTGAGGAGCAGGTCCTCGTCGGTCTGTTCGGTGGTGAAGACATCCACAAACCAGAGAACCTCGCGGCGCTTCACGAGCTCGTGCAGCGGTTGGAGCAGGAGCGACACGTCGAGCGTGTCCTCGGGGTGACCTCCTTCGATCAGATTCGAGCCGTGGACGACGGTTTCACGGTTGAGAAGATTGTCCCCCCGGATGCCATTGACGAGCGCAGTGCAGCGCAGTGGCAGGAGCACGTTCTAGAGGACCGTTTCGCGCCGGGGTTGTTGGCGGCACGGGATGGTTCGGCGCTGGCGG
This sequence comes from Halorhodospira sp. 9621, assembly GCF_022228055.1. NCBI lineage: Bacteria > Pseudomonadati > Pseudomonadota > Gammaproteobacteria > Chromatiales > Ectothiorhodospiraceae > Halorhodospira > Halorhodospira sp. 9621. The sequence continues at coordinate 223,808 of NZ_JAJNRD010000002.1, read as the reverse complement.
TCGTCGTGCGTCCAACAGAACTCGAGGACAGCCTCCAGCGTCTGGAACTGGAACGGGCGTTCCGCGATGCAGTCAGCCATTCCGGTCTGGATGACCGGCTGGAGGCAGTCGCCGGGCATATCGCCCTCGACGTCTGGCAGTTGCGCTCGATGCTGCGCGACAGCGCGATCTTTATTCCGGCAACCACGGCCGTGGGGCTCGGGTTGCTGTTCGTGATGTTTCGTCGCTGGCTGGTGGTGGTTGCCGGGGGAGCGGCGATTGGGGCGGTGGTCTCGCCGGCATTGGCGCTGATGGTCCTGCTCGGCCATCCCTATACCCTGGTGACCTCCATCCTGCCGCCTCTGCTTGCTGCCTTGACGGTGGCGATGCTGATGCATCTGTTCAACGCGCTGAGCCATGCGCGCCGGCGGGGTCATACCGGCGAGAGGGCCTTGGCTTATGCGCTTGAGCGGGTGTCCAGGCCGGCTTTTTTCACCGCCTTGACCACGGCTGCCGGGCTTCTGTCGCTCACGCTGAGTCCGATCCGTCCCATTGAAAGCCTCGGTTACACCGCCGCGTTCGGTGTGCTGCTGGCGTACGTCGTGGTGATGTTGCTATTGCCGCCGCTGCTTTTGCGTTTCGACCGCGGCGAGTGGGTGGCGCCGCGCCGGGGCCTTGGGGGGTTGGACGCGATCCTAAAGGCAGCGCGTGGGTTCGCGCTGCGTCGGGCCGGTTGGATTGTTGCCGGCAGTGCGTTGGCGATCGCGGTGACAGCGCCGCTGATTACGAAGATCGAGGTGGAGAGTGATCTCTACGAGTTTTTCCCCTCCGATCACCCCATTACCGTGGATACACAACGGGTTGAGGAGGCGCTATCCGGCGTGATGGTCGTGGAGGCGGTGTTCGAAGCGGACGTCCTCGATGGGCTGCAGGATCCGGCCGCGTTGCGAGAGATTCGGGATTTCCAGCGCTGGGCTGAGGGGCGCGCAGAGGTGGACTATGCGCTGTCCATGGTGGATATGCTCGAGGAGATGCACTGGGCATTCCACGATGAGGACCCGGAATATCGGACGTTGCCTGACCGACAGGATTTGATCGCTCAGTACCTTTTCGTATACGACGGGCGTGATCTCTACGACTTGGTCAACCGTGACTTCACGCGTGCGGTGGTCCTGATGAACCTCAATGTCACCGGCGCCCGTGAAATCAACCGGACACTGGACAGCTTCCGGGAGCAACTCGACGCGAAAACCGAGACCCTCGACTGGGAACTCTCCGGCATGGGGCGTCTCTTTGCTGAGCAGGAGCAGCTGCTCATTGACGGGCAACTGCGAAGCCTGATCGCCGTGGCGGTCATGATCTCTGCGCTGATGCTGATCCTATGGCGCTCGGCCGTAGCGGCCTCGGTGACGATTCTGACCAATCTCTCGCCGCTTCTGGTCATCTTTATTGTCATGGGGGCATTCGGCGTCTGGCTGGACATGGCAACGGCCATGGTGGCCAGCGTGGCGATTGGAATCGCGGTGGACGACACCATTCATACGTACCACGGGTTTCTATACTACCGGCGCCGGGGGAGTCGTCTCGTTGCCGCCCTGGCCAGGGCTTTGCACCATACCGGCCGGGCCGTGACAGCCACCACGATCGTGCTTTGTGCGCAGTTCCTGGTGTTGGCGGCCTCTGACTTTCAGCCCACCGCGGCCTTTGGATTGCTTACGGCGATCGGATTGGTAGCGGCGTTGGTGTTCGATCTGTTGCTGATGCCGGCCATCGTTACGGTCTTGGCCCGATGGCTGCCGGAGCGACGTTTTGGACGGGTCCCAGCTTCAGCCGCTTAACATACGGCGTCTGGCAAGCCAAAGGGCAAGACGTTGAACCGGGTGGGAGTTCCCGCCCGGGCGCCAGGTGCGTCGCAGTTTCATGCGGTAGGCGTCAAACTGCACTGCCCACGGGGCCCAGTCGGTTTTCCCCCGCTGCAGGAGCCACTTGAGCACTTGAGTTCCGATAACCCCCGCGCATAGCTCACAGCCCATGGGGGTGGAGGGGCCGGATTGCTCCTTGAGGTTGATCGTCGAGGGATCCACCAGTGAAGGCCCGTGCAGTCCCGACGGGGCGAGGCCCAGCATGAATCGAAGGGCCTTTTCCGATTCGCTCAGATCCGGGTGGATTTGAAAATACTGATCGAAGGAAAGACCGTCGGGGTGGAAGGCCAAAAGCGCAGTGCTCATGCCGAGAGGGGCGGCAGTAAAGGCTGGTATGCCCGAAGCTGCTGCTTCCCGGAAAACAAGCTGTCGGGCGTCATACACAAAGAAGTCGAGGCCGTCGACGTAGACATCGGCCCCATCGAGGAACTGCGCAACGTTGCCTGCGCTTATCCCTTCCGGATAGGTTTGGATCTGGAGTTCTGGGTTGATGTCAAGCGCCATTTCTAGAAGGACATCGACCTTCGGCCGTCCCAATTGGCTCATCGATGCACCGGCCTGTCTGTTCATGTTGTGCAGCTCAAAGAGGTCGTAATCCGCTATAGAAAAACGCCCCACGCCAAGCCGCGCCAAAGTTAGCAGGTGGCTGCCGCCAACCCCTCCCAGTCCCGCAATCGCGACAGTGGCATTACGGAGTATTTCTTGCTCGTCTTCGGTGATCCATCCGATCGTCCTCTTGAAAGCGGTCTTATAGTTGAATATGGCCATGTTAAGGATCCTTTGTGCTCTGGCTCCCGCCGCCTGAATGGGGGGAGGGGGTGTTCGGTAGCTGCTTAAGCCAAGCCCCTAGACCCGGGGCAAGCTGGTCCTGGGCCATTTGATAGAGGGGGCGCAGCAGGGGCGAGGCAATCGTTTCAACCACGAACTTTTCTAAGGAGTTATAGTAGACTGCACGCTCCTCGCCATGGTAATCCATCACTGCGCCGATCTGTTCAAAGCGAATCCCTTCGCGGGTCAGCAAACGAGCGAGTCTCGGTTCCATGACCGCGTAGATATGGTCTCGGCCCAGTTGACTGCACGTGTAAGCGACGGCCGAAAAGAGACTGGAGCCAAGGAGTGGAAAGGTGCGCAGGTGCGCGTCGCGTTCTTGATCGGAAAGGTCTAGCCATTCGAGGGCACCCAGGCGGGTCTGGTGCTCCCCGAGGCGGCGCCGGAAATCCGAGTGGATGGCAAGTCGTGAGACCTCACAGATAGAGAGGCGACTGAGCCTGCGCGGATCGCGGTTCTGCGTTTTCTGATCGTGCGCGTAGAGGGTTTCGGCGCAGTCCTCTTCCAGTTGTAATACCCTGGGGGCAGAATCGGTTATCCTAGGTAAGATAATCCGAAAACATCCAGCCAAGCGGTTCGTGTGTGTGTGTCGCAGGGTGCATATGAGGGCGCCCTCGTCGAAAGCATCCCGCTCTTGGTGATTCGGATGGTCGGATGGATCCTCATATCCAAATTCTGTGCAATATACATCATAGCGGAGCCTGTAGCTCTCGGCTCGAGCCTCGGCGTTATGGGCGACGGAGTATTCGAAGTAGCCAGCGAAGGCTTTTGATAATTGGTTGCGGTCCATTGTGTTGTGCTCGCGTTACAGTCGGGTTGTACATAATTTTTTACGCTGTGCGTCCTAGCAGAAAAATGGCATACCGGTATGATAGACGGGATCGTGAGAGTCCGAGCCCAATCAGACCCAATGCGTAACCCCTAGCCTTGATAGGGTTACTACTCATGAGCGAGGATCCGGCGCGGTGGTGTTAGATATGGGTCCTAGTACCTCGCGTGGCGAAGGGCTGACGCCCTATAGATTATGCTTAGATTATTAATCAGACGCTAATTTTTTTGGTTTCGATCGTTTCACAGCATTTTTTTAGGGGGTTATTTGTGCTTGCCGAACCTCGTGCGCTTAGCCATTGGTTATCAAGTTTGTGTCTCCATTGATTTAGTCCCTTCGCAAAATCATAGACATCTAGGGAGTATGGTATGCGTTTACCTCGGTGATAACAGGGAGGGCCAGCTTGTTGCAGCGGGAGATGGTTTCGGGTCAGATGGCGCGCCAGCGCAGGGCGAGCGAGGAAGTAAAGCCGCGACATGCCACAGGCAGCAGCATGACGCTGTGCCGCGTGGCAAAGCACGAAAAGAGGCAGGCTATCGTGGCCTGCTGGGGCTCCATGAATAGCAAGTCGTGAGAGTTCACCGGTTGCGTCGGTTATCGATTCCTTGTGGTTTAAATCGGCCAAGTGTTCGATCGGAAGCGGTCTGTTTCCTCCTGGTATAAGGCGCAGTGCACCTACGTTGCGATGATTTTGGGAACCGGGCGGTTGGTATTTTAACAGCATGTGAAGTGAATGGGCGTCGTGCGCATCACGCTCATAACCGTCTGGGAAAAGGTTTGAGGGTTCGTATTTTTTCTTTTCGCAATAAACCATGTATCGGATCTGGAAATGAGCGCACCGCGTCTGATCTTCGCTAGCAATAACCACTTTATATGAAGGGTAGGGGGTCTGCATTGGTAGCTCCGGGATTTGACATGGTGCGGTGGGGTTTTTTCAGAAAACGCCGCATAAGTTGCGGTTAAATTAACGGGCAATTATAACAAAGCGCCGAGTGATATGTGTGCGTCACGAGGAGTGCATAAACCGCTTTGGTTATGTTGAATAAGGCTGCTCGCTCTGCGCGCAAAATCCCGTCTCGGATGCAGACCGATGGACTCCAAGGATCGGGACAGTCCGGCGACCCTGGGCCACGTGTCGGCTAGGGGGGTGATCTCTACTCTGTAGTGGGTGAGTTCTTCGCTGAGAGGGGGGCATACGAGTGGGGTCATGCCCGTTGCTTCATCTGCCTGCGGCCCGTTGGCCAGCACGGACCGACAGTAGGCGGCGGGTTCTTCTGCTACCTTGATCTGCAGCATCCCTTGAGTCCCCGACGGGAAAGGCGATGTCCGGAGACCCTCAGGGCACGGTTGCGGCTGATCAAAAGCGCTACGCAGACAGGCGGCTGCGCGCGTGGTCAGGCTGGGCAGGGCTTCTGCGGAAGGCTGTGCCCGAGGCAACCTGAAGATCACCGACACCGGAGTAGGGTGCGGTTCAGCAGGATGCGCATCCGGAACGGTAGTGAGCGCCAGCTGAGGCTGGCTGGAGCGGACGAACATGGAGCAGATCGTCCGGGAGATCCTGCATCAGCTGCGAGCGACTTGGCGTCGACGCTGGTGGATCCTCCCGATCGCATGGTTGGTCTGTGTACCGGGATGGGCCTACATACACACCATCCCGGATACCTATCAGGCCTCGAGCGAGGTCTACGTCGATACGGATTCGGCACTGGATCCGCTCCTCAGCGGCATGGCGGTGCGGCCGGATGCCGAGCAGCGGATGAGCATGATGACCAGCACCCTGCTCAGCCGGGATAACCTCCGCGAGATCGCCCGTGCGGCCGACCTCGACGTCTTGCTGGGCCGTGACGACCTGGATGCCGTGGTCGAGGGTCTGCAGGGGATCGATCTGCACGGCCGGGATGAGAATATCTACACCATCTCTTTCTCGCATCGGGATCCGGAGGTGGCCTACCGGGTGGTGCGCGCGACCGGCAACCTCTTCATGGAGCGGGGGCTGGGCGATCCGCGGGGGGATCTGGTCAGTTCTCGGGAGTTCATCGAGAACCAGCTCGGGCGGTACGCCGAGGAGTTGCGTGCCAAGGAGGCGGAGATCGAGCAGTTCCGGCGTCGGCACTCGGAGGTGCTGGTCGCCGGTGGGGACTTCTACAGCCGCCTGGAGGCGGAGCGGGAGAGCCTGGAAGAGGCGGAGATCGAGCTCGAGCAGGCACGGAGCCAGTACGAGCACCTTGTGGCGCAGCTCGAGGGGGATGGCGACCAGCCCGGGTTGATGCAGCCGCGCCAATACGAGAATCCGGAGCTGGATCGGCGGATTGCCGATCTGGAATCCGAGCTCGATGAGATGCGCCGGCAGTACACCGACGCCCACCCCGACGTCCGCCACACCCAGCGGATCCTGGACGATCTGCGCGAAGAGCGTGAGGAACAGGTCGCGGAATTGAGTGAGGAATTGCTGGCTTCACCGGTGGATCGGGTGGGCCTAGGGGATCCGAATCACCCCATGCAGATGGACCTGGCTGAGGCGGAGAGCCGGGTGGCCTCACTGGAGACCCGGGTCGAGGAACGCCGGGCGCGGCTTGACGAGCTGGAGGCGATGTCCGACGACGTCCCCCGGATTCAGTCCGATTACAGCCGGCTTCAGCGCGACTATGAGGCGCTGCAGAGCAGCTACGATCAACTCCGGGATCGCCTGGAGCAGGCGGTGCTAGCCGGCGAGGTGGAGACTGGCACCGACTCGGTGGACTTCCGGGTGCTGGAGCCTCCGCAGCAGCCGGGTAGCCCGGCGGCGCCCAATCGCCCGCTGCTCGCCAGTGCAGTGCTCTTCCTCGGGCTGGCGGCGGGGACCGGTTTTGCCTTCCTGCTGGCACAGGTCCGCGGGACTGTGGCCTCGCCGACCAAACTGGGTGAGCTTGCCAGCCGGCCGGTGGTCGGGCAGGTCAGGCGGGTGCGGACTCCGGCGCACCGGCGGCGCCGGCGGATGGAGATGGTGGTCTTCTCCTCGGCAACCAGCGCGCTCTTGGTGGCCTATGGTGTAGTGGTCGGGGTCGTTTTTACCTAGGAGGGGGGAACAGGCCGATGAGTATAATCGAGCGGGCGCTGGAGAAGCGGCGGGGCAAGCAGGCCCGGCGCGCGATGGGCGGGGAAGGGGCCGAGGGTCAGGAGCTGGAGGGGGTTGCGGAGCAGGTCTCGGATGTCCCCGGGCAGGAAGAGGCCGGTGCGGTTCCTGAGCGGCCGGCTGCATCGCGCCGCAGGGGCGCTTGTGAGTCGACGATTGAGCGGCCTGCGGATCGCACCATCGATTACGGCTGGCTGCGCCATCAGGGCATCCACGTCCCTGGCGATGGCCGCAGCGGGCTCGAGGAGGAGTTCCGGCTGATCAAGCGCCCGTTGCTGGATAACGCCTTCGGCCGGCACGGTACGCCGATGGTCGACGGCGGGCGGCTGATGATGGTCACCAGTGCCGTCCCCGGCGAGGGGAAGACCTTCACCACCATCAACCTGGCCTTGAGCATGGCGTTGGAGGTGGATCGGACAGTGTTGCTGGTTGACGCCGATGTGGCACGGCCCAGCATCCCGAAGGCGCTGGGGATCGAGGCCGACCGCGGCCTGATGGACGTGCTGACGGACCCCGATGTCAGCCTGCCCGACGTGCTCCTGCGCACGGATATCCCCGATCTGACCGTCCTCGGCGCCGGTCGGCCCCACGGCCGGTCCACGGAGTTGCTGGCCAGTCAAGCCATGTCCGACCTGCTAGCAGAGATCCACGCCCGCTACCCCGATCGGATCATCCTGTTCGATTCCCCGCCGCTGCTCTCGGCCAGTGAGCCCAGTGTGCTGGCCCGCCAGATGGGACAGGTGCTGCTGGTGGTCGAGGCCGAGAGCACGGCGCAGACGGCGGTGACCCGGGCTGCTGAACTGCTGGAAGGCTGTGACGTGGTGCTGACCATGCTCAACAAGGCGACGGGCTTCGGTGGGCTGGGTTACGGCGGCTACAGCTACGGCGGCTATGGCGGGTACGGCGCCTACGCCAGCGAGGTCCAACGGGGCGCTGCAACTGGATCCGGCGGCCGTGTCGCTGAGGGGGGCTAGGCCGCGGGCCTGGGCGGTCTCCGGGGTGGCCGCTGCCGGGTTCCTGCTGCTCCCCGGGGGCGCCGCGGCGAGCACGGAGTGGACGTTCACGCCGCGGGTGACCGTCGGCCAGGAGTGGACCGACAACGCCGATTTCGCGCCGCGCGGAGGGGAGGAGTCGGATTTCATCACCCTGGTGCGGCCGAGCTTTACGCTCACCGGCGAAGGTGCCCGGGCGCAGCTTAATCTCAACTACAGCTGGAACAATCGCTTCTACTGGGACGATAGCGACCGCGACAGCAGCACCCACAATCTGTCCGGCAGCGGCAACGCCGAACTGGTGCGGGAGTCGATCTTCGTGGACGGGTCGATCCGCCGCAGCGTTCGCGCCGAGTCCGCTTTTGACCCGGTGACCCCGCGGGATCAAGAGGAGACCACTCGTTATCGCATCAGCCCCTACTGGCTCTGGCGGATCGGCCGCTTCGCGGATCAGGAGGTGCGGTACGTCTTTGACGAGGCTCGCTATCACCGCTCGGAACGCGAGCCGCAGCAGGTCCACCGCGCGCGCTACCGCCTGGACAGCGGCCCCATGTTCGGCCGGACCTTCTGGCAGCTCAGCTCGGAGCGTACCTGGGACCGCTTCGATGACCCGGCGCGGGCCAAGGTGGATCGCTTCTTCAATGAAGCCACCCTGGGCTACCAGGTGACGCCCTCACTGCGCATGAGTGTCTCCGGCGGCGATGGCTGGAATCGGGTGGAGGATCAGCCGCGGGTGGACACCCAGAGCTGGCGGGTCAACGCCGATTGGGGGATCACCCGCAATACGCAGCTGCAGGGGAGTTACGGGCAGTTCAAGGATGAAATCGACTTCGAGGATGAGGTTAATCTCGAGTTGATCGAGCGGACCGATCGGCGGGAACAACGCTCGCTTAGTTTGGTTCATCAAGCGCCCCGCTCAACGTGGCGGCTTTCCTATGAGGAGGCACGCACCGACGGGCTGGATCGTTCTCTCGGCGCGGTCGGTGCAGAAGACTTCCCTTTTGATGTGTTGGAGTATGATTTTCGTGAAAACGAGCGCACCACATTTTCAGAGACTTGGCGCGGTAGTTGGGATTACGAAACTGGGCCCAATACGTTCCGTTTACAGATCTCTCGGCGCAAGACGGATCAGGACTTCGATTTAGAGAGTGAAGCACTTAGCACAAGGATTACCGAGGTCGGTGGGGGGGTGTCGGAGATTCAACAAGAATTCCTTGAAATTGAAGAGGCGGCAGATGTCGTTGATCGTGACTGGAGAGTGACGGGCAGTTGGGGTTGGGCCTTTGGTGCGCGGACGCAAGCCAATCTGCGTGCGACCCTGCGGCGGGTGGAGGGCAGTACGCGCCGGGTGCGGGTCGAGACTGAGGACGGCGAGGAGTCGCTTGAAGTGGATGAAGTCGAGGAGCAAACGGACGAGTGGCGGGTCTCGCTGGGACTCTCGCGCTCTATCGGGCGCCGGACCAGTGGTGATCTCGACTTCAGCCACCGACAAAGCCGCGAGCAGGAAGATGATGACAGCGATCGCCGCCGCGAGAACCGGATCAGCGCCCGTTTGACCATGGAGTTTTGAGCCCCTTATGTACGAGGACTTCTACGGCCTCAGAGATAAGCCCTTCGCCCTGAGCCCCGACCCGCGGTTCTTCTATGCCAGCAAGGGGCACCGCCGTGCCATGGCCTACCTTGAGTACGGGGTTCAGCAGGGCGAGGGCTTTATCGTCATCACCGGCGAGGTGGGGGCCGGCAAGACCACCCTGGCGCGCAGCCTGCTCGGCGGCATCGTGGACCGCCCCCTGGTTGCCGCCCATCTGGTGAGCACGCGCCTCAGCGCCGACAACCTGCTGCGCCTGGTCTGCCTGGCCTTCGGCATCGAGGACCCGCCGGAGAACAAGGCCGATCAGCTGCGCGCCCTGGAGGCGTACCTGGTCCGCATCCGCGGCCGCGGTCAGCGCGCGTTGCTGGTGGTTGATGAGGCGCAGAACCTGGGCGATGCGGCGGTGGAGGAGCTGCGCATGCTCTCCAACTTCCAGGGCGAGGAGGGCGGACCGCTGCTGCAGAGCTTCCTGCTCGGCCAGCCGGAGTTCCGCCGCCTGATGCGCAGCGAGAACATGCAGCAGCTGCGCCAGCGGGTCATCGCCACCTACCACCTGGGCCCCATGGACGAGGAGGATACCCGGGCCTACATTGAGCACCGCTTGGCTCAGGTGGGGTGGACCGATGACCCGAGCTTCTCGGAGGGCGCCTGGCAACGGATCTACGACTACACTCGAGGTATCCCCCGGCGGATTAATACGCTGTGCGACCGGCTTTTGCTGATGGGGTATCTCGAGGAGTGCCACGAGTTCTCGGTGCGCGAGGTCCAGTCGGTCATCGATGAAGTGGAGGCTGATCTTGGCGAAGCCCAGGCGGACGACACCGCCGCCGCGGACACGCCGGGTCAGGGCGAGGGCAACGGCGCCGCTGTCGAGTCGGCGACCCTGGATCAGCGGCTGCAGCGCCTGGAGCGCTACCTGGGCTTTACCTATCGACAAGTTCAGCAGGTCCTGACCGTTCACCGAGAGGATTACCAGCGGCTCGATCAGCGTCTGGAGCGCATGGAGCGCTATCTGGTCTCGAACTATCGGCTGGCCCGGCAGATCGGTAGCACCGTCAAGCGCATGCTGGGGGTCCGCAACGAGGCGGAGTGACGGGGTTCGCCGGGATGAAGCCCGGTGTGTCGGGCGAGGGAGCGAAGGAGAAGGGGGCAAAGCCCCCGGGGGGATCGTCGATGCAAGCCCGCGGACAAGTCCGGGCCAACGCCCTGACCGTGGATGTCGAGGACTATTTCCAGGTTCTGGCCATGGCGCCCTACGTCCGCCGCGACCAGTGGGACCGCTGGCCGTGCCGGGTCGAGGCGAGCATGGATCGGCTGCTGCAGCTCTGCGCCGATCACCGGGTCTATGGCACGTTCTTCACCCTCGGCTGGGTGGCGGAACGTTACCCCCACATCGTCCGACGCATCGTGGCCGCCGGGCACGAGCTGGCCAGCCATGGCCACGGCCATGAGCGCGTTTGGGAGATAGGTCCCCGGGCCTTTCGCGAGGACCTGCTGCGGGCCCGGCAGCTGCTTGAGGATATCGGCGGGGTGGCCGTGACCGGGTATCGGGCGCCGGCGTTCTCCATCGGGCCGCGGACCCCCTGGGCCCGGGAGATCCTGCTGGAGACCGGACACACTTACAGCTCCAGTGTCTACCCGATCCGCCACGATCACTACGGGGAGCCCGATGCGCCGCGCCAGGCCCACTGGCCGGATGGCCCCGGCGGGCTGATGGAGATCCCGCCGGCCACGCTGCGGGTTTTCGGTCGGCACCTGCCGGCGGGCGGTGGCGGCTATTTCCGCCTGCTCCCGTACCGCGCATCTCGCGGTGCGCTGCGCTGGATCAGCCAGGTGGAGGGCCAGCCGGCGGTCTTCTACATCCACCCCTGGGAGCTGGATGCCGAGCAGCCGCGCATCCCCGGGATCGATCTGCGCACCCGGTTCCGCCACTACCTGAACCTGGGGCGTACCGAGGAGCGGCTGCGTTGTCTCTTCAAGGATCTGCCCTGGGATCGCATCGATCGCGTGTTTGCCGCGGAGCTCGCCGGAGCTCGAGACTGGCCGGCGGGCCAGGAAGTCGCCGCGCAGGCGGTATGACCCTGCTGAGCATGGAGGAGCGTGTCGAATGGCAGTGCGCGTAGCAGCGCTGGAGGACGGGGACGAGGCCCGCTGGGATGCCTTCGTACTGCGCTCGTCCGAGGCCACCTTCTTCCATCGCAGCGGCTGGGCGCGGGTGCTCCGGGAGGTCTTTGGTCATGCCACGCAGTACCTCTTGGCCGAGCGCGACGGCGAGGTGGTAGGGGTCCTGCCGCTGGCCCGGGTGCGCAGCTGGCTGTTTGGGGACGCCCTGGTCTCCACCCCCTTCTGTGTTTACGGGGGCCTGGCCGCGGCCGACGAGGAGGCCCGCGCCGCGCTGGATGAGGAGGCGCAGCGGTGTGCGGAATCCCTCGGCGTCGAGCACTTGGAGTACCGCCACCGGACCCCGGTCCATACCGACTGGCCGCGCCGGGATGACCTCTACGCCACCTTCCGCAAGGCGATGGAGCCGGACGAGGACGCGAACTTTCAGGCCATCCCGCGCAAGCAGCGGCGTATGGTCCGCCAAGGCATCAAGGCTGGGCTGCAGGCAGAGTGGGAGACGGACCTGGATCGCTTCCATGCGATCTACGCGCGCAGCGTCCACCGCTTGGGGACCCCGGTCTTCCCGCGCCGCTACTTCCACGCCCTCGCCGAGGTTTTCGGCGACGACTGCCGGGTGCTAACCGTCAGCCGCGAGGGCCGCCCGGTGACCAGTGTGCTCAACTTCTACTTCCGCGACGAGGTGCTCCCCTACTACGGCGGCGGGCTTGCCGAGGCGCGGGAGGTGGCCGGCTACGACTTCCTTTACTGGGAGGTCATGCGGCGGGCCTGCGCCGAGGGGTATCAGCTTTTCGATTTTGGGCGCAGCAAACGCGATACCGGCGCCTATCATTTCAAGCGCAACTGGGGGTTCGAGCCCCAGGCGCTGAGCTACGAGTATCGGCTCTACAAACGACCGGATGTGCCGGATCACAATCCGCTCAACCCCCGCTATCAGCGGGCCATCCGGATCTGGCAGCGGCTGCCCCTGGCGGTGGCCAATCGACTCGGACCGCTGGTGGTCCGCAATCTCGGTTGAGGAGGGGGCGTGGGGGATATCCTCTTTCTGGTGCATCGGCTGCCGTGGCCGCCGAACAAGGGCGACAAGATCCGCTCTTACCATGTCCTGCACCACCTGGCCCGCCACCACCGGGTGCACCTGGGGACCTTCGTGGACGATCCGGCGGACTGGCCGTACCTGGAGCAGGTGCAGGCGTGTTGCGCGGATGTCTGCGCCCGCCCTTTGCCCCGCCGCTGGGCCCAGTTGCGGGCGCTGAGCGGTCTGCTCAGCGGCGAGCCGCTGACGCTGCCCTGGTACCGGGACCGGGGGCTGGCCCGCTGGGTTCGCCGGGTCCACGACGAGGTCCCGCTCACCGCGGTGGTGGTGTTTTCCTCGTCCATGGGGCAGTACTTGCCTGCGGGAGACGACGGGCCGGTGCGGGTGGTCGATTTTGTTGATATCGACTCGGACAAGTGGCGGCAGTACGCCCAGCGGCGGGCGTGGCCGATGGCTTCGGTCTTCGCGCGGGAGGCGAGGCGGTTGCTGGACTATGAGCGGCGTCTGGCCGCGGTCAGCGATGCCAGCGTCTTCGTCTCGCCGTCGGAGGCGGAGGCGTTTCGCGGCCTGGCCCCGGAGGCGGCAGCTGCCGTCGTGCCCATGGGCAACGGGGTGGATACGGGGTATTTCGATCCGGCGGCGGTCGGTCCGAGTCCATACCCCGAGGGCCAGCGGCCGCTGGTGCTCACCGGGGCCATGGACTACTGGCCCAACGTCGACGCCGCCTGCTGGTTTGCCCGGGAGGTCCTGCCGCGGGTGCGGGCGCAGGAGCCGGCGGCCCACTTCTATGTCGTTGGCAGCCGTCCGGCCCCCGCGCTGGCTGCCCTCAACGGGCAGCCCGGCGTCACGGTGACGGGCTTTGTCGATGACGTGCGGCCGTGGATCGGGCATGCGGCCGTGGCCGTGGCGCCGCTGCGGGTGGCGCGGGGTATCCAGAACAAGGTGCTCGAGGCCATGGCGCTGGCACGGCCGGTGATCGCTTCGCCGGAGGCGCTGGAGGGGCTGCAGGTGGATCTGGACGCCGAGGTGGTCCGCGCGGCCGCCGAGCCCGGGACGATGGCTGAGGCCGTCTGCCGCCAGTTGGCTGAAGCCGGTGAGGGGATCGGCGCGGCAGCGCGCCAGCGCATCCTGCATGACTATACCTGGGAGCGGCAGCTGACGCGCCTGGATCAGCTGCTGGCCGGCGGGAAGCGCGCCGGCGTGCCCATGGAGGAAGCGTCCGCCGTGGGGGTGAGCCATGGACGGTGAGACGGTCTCCACAGTCGTGGCGGGCCAGCGCTCGGCCTGGAAGGGGCACCTGGCGGCGCTGGCGGTGGCCGGGCTGGTCCTGGCGGTGGCGTTCTTCCCTACGTACCAGTCCATCGTCGGGATCTGGTCGCGCTCGGAGACGTTCGCCCACGGCTTTCTGATCGTGCCCATTGTGCTGTTCCTGGTCTTCCGGCTCCGTCACGAGCTGGCCCGGGTGGTGCCCCAGGTTCAGCCCGTGGCGCTGCTGCCGGTCCTGGGGCTGGTGCTCGGTTGGGTCCTCGGCGCCCTGGTGGATGTGGATACGGTCCGGCACTTCGCCGCCGTCCTGCTGGTCCCGGCACTGGTCTGGCTGTTTTTGGGCAATGGGGTGGCCTGGATCCTGGTCTTCCCTTTGGCCTACCTGTTCTTCGCGGTGCCCTTTGGGGACTTTCTGGTGCCGCCGCTGATGGATGTCACCGCCGATTTCACGGTCTGGGCGGTGCAGATGACTGGTATCCCCGTCTACCGGGAAGGGCTCAACTTCGAACTGCCCACCGGTCGCTGGTCAGTGGTTGAGGCGTGCAGTGGCGTGCGCTACCTGATCGCCACCCTGGCCCTGGGTACGCTCTACGCCTACCTGGTCTACCGCAGCTGGATGCGTCGCTTGCTGTTTGTCCTTGCCTCGGCGCTGGTGCCGATCATCGCCAACGGCCTGCGCGCCTACCTGATCGTGATGATTGGCCATCTCAGTGATATGGAGTTGGCTGCCGGGGTCGACCACCTTGTCTATGGCTGGATTTTCTTTGGCTTCGTCATCGCGCTGCTCTTCTGGATCGGTACCTTCTGGCGGGAGGACGGTCCGGGAGCCGCACAACGGCGGCGGAGTGCTCCGGCCGCCGACGATGTGGTGGCCGTTGAAGGCCCGGTGCCAGCCCGCGCCGGTGGCCGGCTGTGGCTGGTGGCCCTGACCGGCGTCGCCCTGGTGGGCGCCGGGCCCTTGTATGCGCACTGGATGCATGAGCGTGATCTGGGCGCTGTGAGCGGGCTGCAGGCCGACGGCTGGGCCGCCCCCGGTTGGGAACCGGTCGAGGTGAATGCCTGGGTACCAGGCTATCGCCACGCGCGGGAGACGGTGTCGGGGGGCTTCGTCGATGAGGAGGGGATCCCGGTGGGCATCCACGTGGGTTACTACCGAGAGCAGCACCGCCACGGCAGCATGGTCGGCTGGGAGAACACGCTGGATGGGCGCGATCGCGACGGCTGGAGCCGTCGGGCCAGCGGCCGCGGTGACGTGGACGGCTGGCCCCGGCCCGCTCGGTATGAGCTCTCCGGCCCGGGCGAGCGGCTGCTGGTCTGGCGCTGGTACTGGGTGGACGGGCATCTGACGCGCAGCGCCCACGAGGTCAAGTTCCGCGAGTCCCTGTCGAGGCTGTTCGGCGGTCGGGATGACGCCGCGCTGCTCATCCTCTACGCGCGGTATGACTCCGATCCCGCGGAGGTGGAGCCAGCCCTGCGGCGGTACGCCGAGCAGGCGCTGCCCCAGGTGCTGGATACCCTTGAGCAGGTGCAGCAGCATTGAGTGTTGAGGGCCAACACTTGGCGAGGGATGGGCGGGATCCGCGGCCGCTGGTGCTGCATATCCTCTATCGCCTGGATGTCGGAGGGCTGGAGAACATCCTCGTGGAACTGGTGCGCAACAGCGCCCCAGACTCATACCGGCACGCCCTGGTCTGTCTGGCCGACTACGATGAGGACTTCCGCCGCCGCCTGCCGCCGGAGGTCCCGGTGTACGCCCTGCACCGATCGCCGGGGTGGGGGCTCGGCACCCTGGCCCGGCTCTACCGCCTGCTGCGTCAGCTCCGCCCGGATGTCGTACACACCTCCAATCTCGCCGCCCTTGAGTGTCAGCCCGTTGCCGCGCTCAGCGGGGTCCCCGCCCGGGTGCACGCCGAACACGGCTGGAATATCACCGATCTCGACGGCACCCGTCGTCGCTACCGGTGGCTGCGCCGGGGTTTGAGCCCCTGGGTTCACCGACACGTGACGGTGTCCCACCATCTGGCGGAGTACCTGATCGAGCGGGTGGGTGTGCCTCGGCAGCGGGTCCGCCACATCTACAACGGGGTGGACACCCGTCGTTACCGGGTGAGCGATGCGCAAGCGGCTTCGGGATCGGAAGATGCGGCGCCTCTGGTTATTGGCACGGTGGGGCGTCTGTGCGCGGTCAAGGATCAGGCCACGTTGATCCGCGCTTTTGCGCGCTTACTGGAGCGTGCCCCGGCATCCCCGGCTACGTGCCTGGTGCTGATCGGCGCTGGCCCGGAGGCAGACGCCCTGCGGGCCCTGGCCGGCGAGCTCGGCATCGCCGCGCAGGTCGAGTTCGCCGGCAACTCTGCGGCAGTCGCCGAGCGCCTGGCGGGATTCGACGTCTTCGTGCTCCCGTCGCTGGCGGAAGGCATCCCGGTAACCGTCCTCGAGGCCATGGCCAGCGGCCTGCCGGTGGTTGCCTCGCGGGTGGGCGGGGTGCCGGAACTGGTTCGGGACGGCGTCACCGGTACCCTCATCCCCCCTCAGGATCCGGAGCGGCTCAGTGAGGTGCTCGAAGGGTATCTGATCGATGCGCAGCGCCGCCGCAACGAAGGGCGCGCTGGCCGGGAGCGGGCCGTGGCGCACTTCTCGCTGGAGACGATGGTGGCCGCCTACGAGGGACTCTACCGTGAGCTGCTGCCCGCCGCGCCGGAACGTCTCCCGTTGGCTGGAAAGGACTGATCTGCGGTGTGTGGGATTGCCGGCATTCTGGATCGTGGTCGCGACGGGGGAGATCCGGGGCAGGAGGCCCTGATCCGGCGCATGACCGATACCCTCAGCCACCGGGGGCCTGACGCCGCCGGGGTGCACTGTGAGCCCGGTATCGCCCTGGGGCACCGGCGGCTGTCGATCATCGACCGGGCCGACGGTCAGCAGCCGCTGACCAACGAGGACGGCCGGGTCTGGACCGTCTTTAACGGCGAGATCTACAACCACGCCTACCTGCGGGAGCGACTGCAGGGGCTGGGGCACCACTTCCGCACGCGCTGTGACACCGAGGTCATCGTCCACGCCTGGGAGGCTTGGGGGGAGGCGTGTGTCGAGCACTTCCGGGGCATGTTCAGCCTGGCGGTCTGGGATGGTCGGGAGCAGACGCTCTTCCTCGCGCGTGACCGACTGGGCAAGAAGCCGCTTTGCTACGCCGAACTGGCCGATGGGCGGGTGCTCTTCGGCTCGGAGATCAAGGCGCTGCTCGCCTGTCCCGATCTGCCGCGGGATCTCGACGCCTCTGCCGTAGAGGCGTACTTCGCCTACGGCTACGTGCCGGATCCGCAGAGTATCTTCGCGGCGGTGCGCAAGCTCCCGCCGGGGCACACGCTCACGTTCCGGCGTGGTGCTGGGTTTGCGCAGCCGCGCTGCTACTGGTCGCCGCGGTTTACAGGCGACTCCGAGCTGAGTCCCGATTCGGCCGTCGAGGAGATGCGTGATCGGCTGCGCGAGGCGGTGTCCGTGCGCCTCGAATCCGAGGTCCCCCTGGGCGCCTTCCTGTCGGGGGGGGTGGATTCATCCGCCGTGGTCGCCTCGATGAGTGAACTCGGCGGGCAGCCCGTGGATGCCTGCTCCATCGCCTTCGGGGACCCCCGCTACAACGAGGCGGATCACGCCCGCAGCGTGGCCACGCACCTGGGGCTGAACCACCACCTCTACGAGTTGAGCCCGGAACGTTTTGAACTCCTTGATGAACTGGCGCTGCTCTTCGATGAGCCTTTTGCTGACCCCTCGGCGCTGCCGACCTACGAGGTCAGCCGGGTGGCCCGGCAGCACGTCACGGTTGCGCTCTCCGGGGATGGCGGCGACGAGGTGCTGGCCGGATACCGACGTTACCGGGGGTACGCCCGCGAGGCGCGGGTCCGTGATCGGCTGCCGGGGCCACTGCGCCGCCGGCTCTTCGCGCCATTGGCGCGCTGGTATCCGAAGGCCGACTGGGCGCCTCAGGTCGTTCGGGCCAAGGCCACCTTCGAGGCCCTGGCTGCGGACCCGGTGGCAGGCTATCTGCGCAGCGTGGCAGTGGTGGACGATGCGCAGCGTCAACAGCTGTTCTCCGATCAACTGCACACCGAGCTGCAGGGGTACCACGCCGTGGAGGTGCTGCGCCGGCACGCCGCGGATGCCCCTGGCCACGATCCGGTGGCCTTCGTCCAGTACCTGGATCTAAAGACCTGGCTGCCCGGGGACATCCTGACCAAGGTGGATCGCGCGAGCATGGCCCATGGCCTGGAGGTCCGCGCGCCATTGCTCGATCACACCCTAGTGGAGTGGGCCGGTGGGCTGCCAACGGACTGGAAAATCCGCGAGGGGCAGGGGAAGTGGCTGCTCAAGCGGGCGGTGGAGGATCGCTTACCCAGAGAGATCCTCTACCGGCGTAAGCAGGGGTTCGATTTGCCGGTGGCGGAGTGGTTCCGCGGACCGCTGCGGGCCCCGCTGCGCCAGGCACTCCTTGGCGAGCGGCTGGCCGATAGCGGCTTCTTTGACGTTACCCGCCTCCAGGTGCTGCTCGATGAGCATCAATCGGGGCGGCGCAACCACGCCCGCCCCCTGTGGGCGCTGCTGATGTTCGAGTCGTTCCTGCGCAGGTCTCTGGAGCGCTGAGGTACGCAGGCATTCGGGCACATCGGGCTGCAGCCAACAAGGAATGTCGAGTGTGAGGATCCTCTACCACCACCGCACCCGGGCCGAGGATGCCCAGGGCGTCCACATCCAAGCCCTGATCGAGGCCTTCCGAACCCTTGGGCACCGGGTGGATGTGGTCGAGCCCGGTCCCGCCCGGCGCCGGCGAGCCCGGGATAGCCGGCCGGCGTCGGCGGCGAAGGGGCAGGCGACCGACGGTGCGAAGTCGGGTGTCGAGGACGCCGATGCCACCCCGACCCTGGCCGGCCGGCGGATCCCCCATTGGCTCTATGAGGTGCTCGCCCTGGCCTACAACGTGCCGGCAGCGCTCATGCTGCTCCTGCGCTGCCTGCCCCGACGTCCGGATCTGATCTATGAGCGTTACGCGCTCTTCTCTTGCGCCGGTTTGCTGGTGGCCCGGTGGATCCGGCGCCCGCTGGTGCTTGAGGTCAATGCCCCGCTGAGCCTGGAGTTGCAGGAGCACGGTGATCTTGTGCTGCGCGGCCCGGCGCAGCGGATGGAGGACTGGCTCTGTCGCGAAGCGACCCGAACCGTGGTGGTGAGCCATTCCATGGCGGAGATCTTCGCCAGCCGCGGGGTCCCGCGGGGGAAACTGCTGGTTATGCCCAACGGGGTCGACAGCCGGCGGTTCCATCCAGCGGTGGACGGTTCGTCCGTGCGCAGGCGGTATGGCTTGGAGGGGTGCCGGGTGGTGGGGTTCGTTGGCTGGGTGCGGCCCTGGCACGGGGTCGATGGCCTGCTCACGGCCATGGCCGATCGCCTGCGGGGTGGGGCCACCGAGCGCGTGCTGATCGTCGGCGACGGGCCGGCGGTCCCCGCCCTGCGGCGTCAGGCCCGGGCCCTGGGGATCGAAGAGGCGGTGATCTTTACCGGGGCGGTGGCTCAGGAGGAGGTCCCGGCGCACCTGGCGGCGCTGGACATCGCCGTGCAGCCGGATGTGACCAGCTACGCTTCCCCCATCAAGCTCTTCGAGTACCTGGCCATCGGACGGGCCGTCGTGGCGCCTGATCGGCCCAATATCCGCGAGGTGATCGAGGAGGGCGTCAGTGGTCGACTGTTCCCGCCGCAAGACTGGGAGGCGTTAGGGTCGGTCCTGGCGCAACTGCTTGACGATGCAGAGGCGCGGCACTCGCTGGGCGAGGGGGCTGCGGCGCGCATCGAGCAAGGGGGATATCGCTGGGTCGATAACGCGCGCCGGGTCCTGGAGGCGGTGGACGAAAGGAATCAGCGACATGTCGTGGCGGGGGCCTAGGTCTGTGCAGGAGCCTTCCGGCCCGGATGCGGTTGCGGGCCCGCGGATTGTCGTGCTCACCCGGGTCTACCCCAACGCGGCGCAGCCGACCTTCGGCGTATTCGTCCAGGAGCGGATGGCCCGCGTTGCCCGGCACCTGCCCCTGGTGGTGGTGGCGCCGGTGCCCTGGTTCCCCGGGGAGGGACTGATCCGCTACTGGCGGCCCTGGTTCCGGCCCCGGGTGCCGCGCCACGAGCAGCGCGAGGGGATCGACGTCCATCACCCCCGCTTTCTCTGCATCCCCGGGGTGTTCAAGAGCCTGGACGGGCTGTTTCAGGCGCTCGGGGTCTTGCCGACCCTGCGGCGGCTGCGTCGCGCCGGGCAGCTGGATCTGATCGATGCGCATTTTATCTACCCCGATGGCGTAGCGGCGTGGCTGGTTGCCCGGTGGCTCGGTTGCCCCTACACCATCACGCTGCGTGGGACCATCCTGCGTATCTCGCGCACCCGGCTGGCGCGGTATCAGGCCCGCCGAGCGCTGCGTGGGGCGGCTCGGGTCTTCTCGGTCTGCGACTCGCTGCGCCAGGTTGCGCTAAGCATGGAGCCTGATCGCATCTCGGTGGAAGTCGTGCCCAACGGGATCAACCTCGACCTCTTTTATCCGGAGGACCGGTGGGCTTCCCGTCAGGCGCTGGGTATCCCGCCCGATGCCCGGGTGCTGATCACGGTGGGGACGCTCAACGAGCGCAAGGGCTTCCACCGGGTCATCGAGCAGCTACCGCAGATGCTCCAGGAGCAGCCGGATCTCTACTACCTGGCGGTGGGCGGGGGCAGCCCGGATGGCAACGACGAGGGCCGTCTGCGGGCGCTGGCGGAGCAAAAAGGGGTGGCCGACCGGGTGGTGTTCACGGGCCCTGTTCCGCCCAAGCGGCTGCGCCACTGCTATTCCGCGGCCGATCTGTTCGTCCTGCCGACCCGTTTCGAGGGGTGGGCGAACGTCTTTCTGGAGGCCTTCGCCTGCGGCCTGCCGGTGGTCGCCACTGATGTCGGCGGGAATCGCGAGGTCGTCTCCAGCGACACCCTGGGCCAGCTGGTACCGTTTGGAGATGGTCCAGCCCTGCGCCGGGCCATCCTCGATGCGCTGAGCCGGGAGTGGGATCATGCGGCGATCCTGGCATATGCCCGGCGGAACAGCTGGGCCGAGCGCATCCCGGTGCTGGTGGCGCGGCTGCAGCAGGCCGCGACTAGCCGATCAGCCCGCCCAACCCCCCCCCGCTGTAGAGGCTGAGGGCACCGAAGAACGCGATCATCAGTCCGATAAGTGCCAGGGTGAAGACGGTGATCTCCCGGCGCTGACGGCGGTATCGGGTGGGGGTGCGGACGCGACTGACCACCCCGAGCACCGGGCGCCCGGTCAGCGCAGCTAGCTGTGCCGGTGAGGCCAACGTCCCGCGGATCTGCGAGATCAGGAAAGCGACGCCGGACCCTGCACCGAGGCCGAGCAGGAGAACTCCGCTGGCGAGCAGGGGGCGGTCCGGGGCCGCGGGGCTGCTGGGTCGTTGCGGGGGCTCCAGGACCCGGAAGTCCACCGCCGCGGTCTCGGTCTCCACGGTGCCGGTGAGCACCGCCCGTTCCCGGGTGCTGAGCAGTTGCCGGTAGCTCTGCTGCAGGACCTCGTGGTCCCGCGTCAGGGCGTTGTATCGGGACTCGATGGCGGGTACCTGGTCCACCAGCTCTTTCAGGTTGGCCACACGGCGCTCGTGCTCACGCACACGGGTGTCCATGGCGGCCGCCTGGCTCTCGGCCTCGGCCAGGGCCAGGCGCACCGGGGTGTCGATGCCGGAGAGCTCCAGGCCGCCCTCGCTCATGGCGAGCTCGACGCTATTGCGCCGCTCCTCCTCCAGGTCTTCGAGGATGCGCCGGGTCTGCACGACGTCCGGATGCGAGTCGGTAAAGTGCCGGCGCATCTCATCCAGTTGCGAATGCAGGCGGCTGATCCTTTCATCCAGGCGGGGGTCGCTCAAACTGCTGTCGGATGGCAGCGAGCTGCGCCCCTCGTCCAGGCGCGCCTGCAGGGTCTCCACCCGGCGCAGGTGCTCCTCGCGCTCCAGGCGGGTCTGCGCCAGCACCTCGCGGGCCCGTTCCAGCCGTGCGTAGTAGTTCCCGCCGGCGCTGAGCAGGGCGACATGCTCCCGCTTGAAGGCTTCGATCTCCTCCTCCTTGTCACGCAGTAGTTGGGCGTAGCGCCCTAGCTGCCGCTCGATGAAGCTCTGGGAGCTGAGCAAGTCGGTACGCGAGTCTCCCAGGCCCCGTTCCATGAAGAGGTTGGAGGTTTCGCGCACCACGCGGTAGGCGACCTCCGGGTCCCGGTGCGAGAAGGAGATGGTGTAGATGTTGTCACGCCCCTGGCTGCGCAGCTGGATCCCACCACGCAGTGTGTTGATCAGGGCCTGCTCGTTGTCCTGGCCGAGGAGGACGTCCAGATCCGATTGCCGGGCGATGTCACGAAGGTTGTCGTTGCTCAGCAGGGTTGCGGACATCATCCGCATGCGCTGATCGGTGTCCGGGCGGACGGTCATGCCGCGCAGCAGCGGGTCGAGCACGGATTGGGTGTTGACGTAGACGCGGCTGGAGGACTGGTAGACGTCGGGGAGGGTGTGGATGTAGGTCCAGCCGCTTAGGCAGATGACCCAGGCGAACGGAACGATCCACCAGCGGCGATGCCAGATCGCACGCAGGTACTGAATAAGGTCCTTATAAAGCTGCTCCAGCCCCACGGCCTGCTCCCCCACGTCAGTCCTCGGCCTGCGGGCCGAGTCGCGGCGGTCCCCGCAACCGCCTCAACGAAGGAGTATAGCCGCTCTTTAAGAAACGAGAGGGTCTAAAAACCTTCCGCCGGCCTGAGGCCGGCGGAAGGCGACCGGATGCCTTAAGACAGATGAGAGCGTTTTACTTGCCCTCGTCGTCCGGCGACACCTTGTCGGAGAGCTTCTGCGAGTACTCACCGAGCACTGGCACCTCCCAATCCTTGCTCTGGAAGGCGTTGAAGGCCATGAACAGCAGGCCGATCAGACCCACCCAGAACACCAGGGGCATGCCGGCGAAGGCGGCGTTGAGGATCGCCACGCAGATCCAGACCACGGCGATGACCGCGGAGATCGCCAGGGACTGTGCGGCATGGAAGCGCACGAACGGGTCCGCGCGATCGAGCAGCAGGAAGATCGCCCCCGTAACGGGACCGCCGACGTAGGAGAGGCCGGCAGCGAAGTGGCGCGGCAGCCCGGAGTTGCCGAGGAAGGCCTCGGCGCTATCGCTGCTGCTCTTGCCGGAATCGGAAGCCGCCGAGCTCGCCGTTGTGGAGCTGCTGGTGGTCGAGGCGGAGCTGCTCGCCTTGCTGCTGGCAGTGCTGCTCGTGCCCTTGCCGGCACTGCCCTGCTCGGCAGCGGTCTCCACCGTGCCGGACTTGGCAGCTTCGGACTTGGCGCTCTCGGACTTGGTGGTGCCGGCCTTGGCCGTGCTACCCGTGGATTTGGTGGTGCTGCTCTTGGTGCTCGTTTCCGAGGTTTTCTTGGTCGATTTGTCGTTCATGTCCTCGCTCATTCTGGACACCTCCATGAAAAAGCCCGATCAGGGCGAATCATACCCCCGGCCCGTCGTTACAATACCGAGGAGCGATAACCTCCGCAAACCGCAGTTCCGGGCCGCCCCCTGTTGATTCCCGCGGGTAACCACCATTGCGCGCGGCCCATCGGTTGCCTTTGTGCAACAGGATGTTAGGCGAAACCCGGGGGGTTCCACTGATCCATCATGCGCTCTCTTGCCACATCCAATCGTTTCGACATCAGCGCCGAAAAGCGTTTCAGAATCTGATATCCGAAAGCCGGATCCGCCTCGCAGCGCGCGATGATTGCAGCGCCGTCGAACTCCAGCAATTCGGTTTTATCCTCGGCGCGGGCGTTGAAATTCCAGCGGTACGGGGGAATCAGCCAGGACCAGCCAAGGATCTGATCGGCCCCCAGGTGCTGGACCTCCAGCGTGGGCCCGCTGATCGCCGGGACCTCGAGCACGACATCACCGGAGCGGATCAGGTAGAAGGCGCGCGCGGCGTCGCCGTGGCGGAACAGCACCTCATCCCGCTCCAGGGTGCGAGGGCTGGCGCATTCGGCCAGGAACTCCACGTGGGCGCGCTCCAGCCCCTCGAAGAACTCCTGATCGGACAGGATGTTGGCAATCGTTGCGGGCATGGTGCGTGCCTCCTGGGGCGGATGGTCCGCCGCCGCCGGCCCCGCGCCCGGCCGATCGACGGGAACGGCTCAGCTTGCAATCCGCGATGGCTCCGGCCATCGGCGCTCTTCGCGCTCCCCACTGTAAAGGTAATCGCGTGTCAAAGGCACTGCGTCTTGCTGCCGCGCCAGCTGCAGCTGCAGGACCATCATGCCGCGCCAGCGGAAGGCGGCTTCGCTGACCGCCAGGTAGAATTCCCACATGCGGCAGAACGACTCACTCTTGGCGGCGGCCACGCGTCCGCGGATGCGCTGGAAGCGTGCCTGCCAGTTGGCCAGGGTGTAGGCGTAGTGCAGCCGGAGGACCTCGATGTCCGTGGTGCGAATGCCCACGCGCTCCACCGAACTCATGACCTCGGAGGTGGCCGGGATATAGCCGCCGGGGAAGATGTAACGCCGGATCCATGGGTTGGTCACGCCGGGCGGATTGAAGCGCCCGATGCTGTGGACCAGTGCCACACCGTCTTCGGTGAGCAGTCGGCGGATGGTGTCGAAGTAGGTGTCGTAGAAGGGCGCCCCCACGTGCTCGAACATGCCGACACTGACGATGCGCTCGAACGGTCCGGTCACGTCGCGGTAGTCCTGCAGCCGGATCTCGACGCGGTCGGCCACGCCCGCCTGCCGGACGCGTTCCTGCGCCAGGCGCTGCTGCTCGCTCGACAGGGTCAGGCCCACCACTTCGACCTGTTCATGGCGGGCCAGGTGGATCGCCATCGAACCCCAGCCACAGCCGATATCGAGCACGCGGTCGCCGGGCCGCAGGCACAGCTTGCGGCGGATGTGGGCGGCCTTGGCGCGCTGCGCCGACTCGAGGTCCATGTCCGGATCCTCGAAGTAGGCGCAGGAGTAGTGCATATCGGCGTCCAGGAAGTTCTGGAACAGCCAGTCGTCCAGGTCGTAATGGGAGGCGATGTTCCGCCGCGCCGCGGCCGCTCGGTTCCACTGCTGCAGCGGGCGCGCGGCCCACAGCAGCCAGGCCTTGACGCCGCGGGCGCGTGGTGGCGGGAAGTTGTTCAGCAGCACCTCGAGGACGCCGAGCAGCCCGCCTTCACCGGGGCTCCAGTCGCCGTCCATGTAGGTCTGGCCGAGCATGAACTCCGGATCGAGGGCGATGCGCCGCAGGGTGCGCCGGCGATGGATGTGCATCACCCCGTGCGGCGGGCCGCCGTCCCCGTAGGCGCACTGCTCTCCGTCGTCATAGCGCAGCTCCAGGGTCCCGCGACGGATTCGTCGACCAAGTCGTTGTTCTACCCATTTCATCGACACGACTCCATGATGTCTGTCTGGGCGACCCGGTTCCGGAGGCCGGACACACGGCACTCCTCCCAGTTTGGCTCAGGAATTCAATGGTGTTGCAGGGGGTGGCCGGGACGCAGGCGCGCACCCCCGTGCGCCGTATCGCCGCGCCTAGCGGCGCAGTGCGCGTCGGGCGCGGACGAGGCTGCGGTACCAGTCGCGCCGGGGCAGCGGCACCGGCGTCGGGCGGCGGCTGAGCAGGCTCACCTGGCTGGCCTGCTCGCTGAGCTGCTGCCCGCGGGAGATGGTCGCCAGAACCCGCTCGCGGGCGCCGTAGGTCTCGGTCAGGAACCGCCTCCCGTCCTCGGTGAGTTCCACGTGGTAGTGGCGGACCAGGGCAAGTGCCAGCTGCTCAGCGGAGCGGCTCAGGTCCTCTTCGACGCTGGCGGCCATCGCCTCGCCGAGGTCGCGTTTCTCCCGGGCGCTCATGCCCGGCTCGAGGCCGCCAAGGTAGCTCGCGTTGGTGGCCCCCAGGCCGCGTTGGACCTCGGGCCGGGAGAGCTGGATGTGCGGTTCCAGGGCCAGCGCGGTCTCAACGGCCAGGTGCCGGGCTCGGTGGGGGGTCAGATCGCGCACCTGCTCGCGGGGGCGGCGGGGCTGCGCGTCGCTGCGCAACCACTCCAGCCCTTCGTCGCGCAGGTGACGCATGATCTGCTGGCAGACGGTCTGCCGGGCGTCCTCGTCCAGGGCGACCGTCCGCTCGACGATGCGCAGGCCCCGGCCGCCCCGGCTGGTGCGCAGTCGCTGCGGATCCCCGGGCAGGGTTCCGGCAAGGTCGTTCCAGCGCTCGGTGGCCTTAAGCAGTTCCGCGTGGGCAGTGCCTAGGGTGACCAGGGCCTCTCGGGCCGAGCGGTACAGCGACAGCGCCGTGCCCAGGGTGTCCGCGGTGCGTGCCAGGCGCTCGCGGCTGGCCCGGTCCAGGGCCCGGCGTTGCTCCAGGGCCTGCAGACGGTCGATGCGCATCTGCAGGTCGTCCATGGCGGCCATGACGCGTTCCAGCAGTTTATTGGAAGGCAACTCTTCGGGGACCAGCTCGTAGGGCAGGGCGTCGGCCTCGATCAGCCAGGCGGCGAGTGCGCGGATGCGGTTGTCGCTGGCGGCCTGGGCCAGGCGATAGCGGCTGCGTGCGGTCTCCAGGGTCTCCAGGGCGCGGGCAAGCTGCCATCGCCCGCGGTAGGTGAACGTGAGGATGGGGATCTCGCGGCCGTTGATCAGCTCGAAGGCCAACCCGAGCATGTCCTCCACGTCGCCCA
This sequence comes from Halorhodospira sp. 9621, assembly GCF_022228055.1. Lineage (NCBI taxonomy): Bacteria > Pseudomonadati > Pseudomonadota > Gammaproteobacteria > Chromatiales > Ectothiorhodospiraceae > Halorhodospira > Halorhodospira sp. 9621. Next base: position 197,392 of record NZ_JAJNRD010000002.1, on the reverse strand, counting down.
TGGTGATCAGCAGCGGGTTATCCTCCTCGAAACCCGCCAGTACGCGTTCGATAAAGGCCTCGTTGCGCGCGATGCCGGCTCGCAGCTGGGGCACTTCACCGAGGAAGCGCTCGCGCAGGGCGCTGGCGGCCAGTGGGGCCTCCGGCCGGATCTGCTGGTACGCGGTATCGAAGAGTTCCTCGTGCTGGGCGTTGAGGTCCCGGATGCGGGTGAACAGGCCCGAGCGGCGGTAGCTCTCAATACGCGCGAGGACCTCGCCGAGCTGGCGATCGCCGGTGAGGTCCTGGCAGGCCAGGCCGATCCCGGCCGGTGAGAGGTCAACCCGGCGCAGGAGCTGGCGGGCTGCTTCGCTGCGCCGCGCCTGGCCGCTGAGGCCGGCCACATGAAGATCCCGGCTGGCCAGGATCAGGTCGCCGAGGTGATCGATGGTGCTGGATACATCGGCCTGGGCGCGTTCCTGGGCCGGCCCCCAGGTGCTGTCGTATACGATCTTGGCCAGCAGGCCGATCAGGCCGGAGAGGATGGTGAAGGTCGTGAAGTAGATCAGCAGCTGGGTGTGGGGGGGATGACCGTAGGCCACCCAGTAGCCGCCGGTCAGCCCCAGGCCGGTGACCGGGCCGGCGGTCCAGGCCAGGCTGAGCAGCGAGCGGGAGATGCGCACCCGGCGCACGGCGCGGGACCATTGCTCCAGGCGCTCATTGGCCTCCCGATCCAGTGAAACGCCACGAGGCTGCTCGTCAGCTGACGAACCGTCGGGCGGCTTTTTCTTCCAGCGCAGCAGCGACACCGGGGCGACTTAGCGGAATTTCCGCTCGTACTCTTCGAGCAGGGGCGCGGCCAGATCCAGCGGGATGGCGTAGCTGATGCCGCTGGGCTCGCGTACGGCCGCCTCGCGCCCGCCCTGGACAAAGACCTTGTTGAGCACCGCATAGACCTGCCCGGTGGCCGTATCGTAGACCGGGCTGCCGCTGTTGCCCGGGTAGGCGGTGCCGTCGAGCTGAAAGACCATCGGCGGTTGCTCGCGGCGCAGACGGGCGACCTGGCCGGGATCGAGCTGGTCATCGCGCTGCGCGGGCAGGGCCAGCGGGGTGCGGGCCGAGATGATCGCGGTGTGCGTGACGGGGTAGAAGCCGATGACCATGCCGATGGGGAACCCGGTGTAGGCCACCTGGTTGCCGGGGCGCAGATCGTCGGGGTTGCCCAGGCTCAGTGCCGGCAACGGATCGCCGTCGATGCGCACAATGGCGAGGTCGTGGGCCCGGGAGTGGGCCACCGTCTCCGCGGCACGGACCTCCGGCGAGCCCGGTTCACCAACCAGCACGATCAGTTGTTCGCGCCGTTCCTCATCCAGGCGCTCGGGCAGTACATGCTGGTTGGTCAGCACTGCCTTGCCATCCGCGATCACGAAGCCGGTGCCGCGGAAATCGACCCGCGGGTTGCGGGTCGGCGCATGGGTGCCCACGCCAACCACGGACGGGGCGATGGTCTCGATCGTATCCGCGAGTTGATCCGCGGCTTGGCTGGCGGGTGTTACGGCATAGGCGAGGAGCAGCATGGCAGAGAGGCTGAACAGCCAAGTGCGGTCAGCGCGGCGGGGGCTTCGCGTCATCCTTGCTGGCTCCCAAGAGGGTTTTATAAACGTTTGAGCGGACGCTTCGTCTACCGTCGAGCAAAGCCGCCGCGGGTAGCATAACACCTGGCTCGAACGAGGCGAGGCACGACTAGACTCAGGATAGCGCATACACGCGATTGCTGACCCAACTGCTGAGGTCGCCCGCCGTGAACAAACTGACTGGACTGCGTCTCGGCCTCCTCTTCGGGGACCCGCGTCTGCCCTACGCCTACGGCCCCTACGGACGGATCGGCCCCGAGGAGCTGGCGGCGGCGGAGGAGGCCAAGCGAGTGCTGGCGGCCCTGCCCGGAGTGAGCCTGCGCGTTTTCGATGACCACGAGCGGCTGATCGATGATCTGCGTGACCATCCGCCGGACCTGGCGGTGAACTTCTGCGACAACGGTTACCGCAACCGCCTGGAACTCGAGGCCAGCATCCCGGCACTGCTGGAGATGCTCGCCATCCCCTACACCGGGACCACGGCTACGGCCATGGGGCTGGGGCGGGACAAGGGGGCGGTGCGCGCCCTAGCCGCCGGACTGGGGGTGGCGGTGCCCGAGGAGTGGCTCATCGATCTGCGCGACCCGCGCCCGGTGGTGCCGAAGCGCTACCCGGTGCTGATCAAGCCGAACGACAGCTGCGGCAGCATCGGCATGGAGCCCGATTGCGTGGTGCGGGACGCCCGTCAGGCGCGGGCCTATCTGCGCCGTCTGGCTGGATCCGGGGTGGTCTGGGCGCTGGCCCAGGAGTTCCTCCCCGGGGCGGAGTACACGGTGGGGCTGGTCGGCAACCCGGCCACCAGGCTGTCGGTCCTGCCGCCGCTGGTCGTCGACTATTCGGCGCTGCCCCCGGAACTGCCGCCGATCCTCTCCTACGGCTCCAAGACCGACCCCGAATCCGCCTACTACCGGTCGCTGCGCTTCGCCCCGGCGCGACTCGACGAGGCCAAACGGGTCGGGCTCGAGCAGGCCGCGCGGCAGCTGTTCGCGCGGCTGGGGGCGCGGGACTATGCGCGGGTGGATTTCCGTGAGGATGCCGAGGGGAAGCCGCGGCTGCTCGATTTCAACAACCACCCCGCCTGGGGGCCGGAGGGGAAACTGGCGATGATGGCCGGATATGCCGGCTTCAGCTACGCCGAACTCCTCGGGCAGATCGTCCAGGCCGCCGTGGAGCGCTACGGCGCCGCAGGGCGGCCGCTCGGGGGGCAGATCTAGAGCAGCTGTCTTGGGATCCACTCGTCGTAGTCGCGGTGGAAGATGCGTGCCCCGTTCTCGAAGACCTCTAGCTCGGCGCTGACCCGGAAGTGTTCGGCGGTAGCGCTCATGCGGGTCTGGCAGGTCACCCGCACGTCCCAGTCCTCGCGGTGTAGGCGGGCATCGAGGTCGATCAGGGCCTGGGCCGACAGGGGATCGGTCTCGTTGATGCGGAAGGTGCGCCGGATGGTGTGGCCGACGGTGAGATCGATCTCCTCGAGCCGCGCCAGGGCAGCACCCTCCAGATCGGCGGCGTCGCCGAAGGTGCTGTAGATCGTCTCGTTGGTGGTTAGATCGTGTTCCACCGTCCGGTGCGGATCGACCCACTCGAGTGCCGTGGGTTCGGCGCCGGGGCCGCGCTCAGGCGGTGCGAAGGGGGCCAGGGATCGATCCAGGGCGCTGGGCGGGCGTTCCGGGAGCTCGAGGGTGCTGACCCCGGTATGGACCGTCAGGGCCACGGGCTCGGGCGAAGGCCAGATCAAGGGCCAATAGGTGGTGGAGATGCTGAGCCGCAGGGTGTGGCCGGCCGGGAAGGCGTAGGCGATGTCGTTCAGGGTGATCCGCACCCGGTACCGCTCGCCGGGCTCGAGCGGTCGCGGCTGCTCGTGGCCGTCGCGATGGCAGAGGTTCAGCGCCCCGTAGCTTACCCGGGATGAGGTGCCGTCCGGGGCGACGTCATTGAGGCGAATCACCGCCATCGCCACCGGGCGGTCCACGGACAAGACCAGGTCCACCCGGGGTGCACCAAGGATCTCCAGCCGCCGGGGGAGCGGGTCCGAGTCGAAGACCAGGGACTTGCCGTCATCCTCGCGCTGGTCCAGGGGGCCCTCGCCCTCGGCCCCGTAGCCGTAGAACTCGCCGCCCTTGAGCCCGGTGGTTTGCGGCGAGCGCACGCGCACCGCGTCCTCGGGATCGTCCGGCGTCTCACCCAGGGCGCCGACGTTCAGGTGCCATCGGCGGGCCTGGATGCGCGGCGAGGGCCATTCGGTCTCGGCCACCCAGCGTCCCGGCCGGTACTCCAGGTAGGGCGAGGGCGGCACCCACTCCTCCAGCCAGACCCGCAGCATGGGCTCGTCCATGATCCCCGTCTCGATGCCCTTGAGCCAGTGATCCCACCAGCGCACGGCCTCCTGGAACATGCCGATCCGCGGCCCGGGCACCGCGGCATGGGGGAAAGCGTGGGGCCAGGGGCCGATCAACCCTTTGCGCGGTGCGCTCAGGCCGGCCATCAGCCGAGGGATGGCGTTGACATAGCCATCCGACCAGCCGCCCACCGCGTAGACGGCGCATTCGATGGCTGCGTAGTCCTCGCAGACCGAGCCGTGGCGCCAGTAGCCGTCACGATGGGGGTGCTGGAGCCAGACCGCCGGGAACAGGCGCAGGCTGTCGAGTCGCTGCTGCCACTGTTCGCGCCAGTTGGCGCCGGCGATGGCCGGGTCCGGTGGCCAGGCCGCCAGGCTGAAGAAACTCGAGCCCCAGGTCAGGTTCTCATTGAGCAGGCAGCCGCCCTTGTAGTGGGCGTCATCGGCGTAGCGGTCGTCGGTGGAGCACATGGTGAGGATGGCGCGCAGTCCGGGTGGACGCCGGGCGGCGACCTGCAGGGCGTTGAACCCTCCCCAAGAGAGGCCCATCATGCCGACGTTGCCGTCGCACCACGCCTGTTCGCGGATCCAGGCGATGGCGTCCACCGCATCGTCCTGTTCCTGCTCCAGGTATTCGTCGAGCAGCACCCCCTCGGAGTCGCCGGTCCCGCGCAGATCCAGGCGGATGGAGGCGTAGCCGTGGCCGGCGAAGTAGTGGTGCAACGGCTCGTCGCGCAGACGGGTGAAGTCGCGCTTGCGGTAGGGCATGTACTCGAGCACCGCGGGGACCGGGGAGCGCTCCGCGTCCTCGGGCAACCACACCCGCGCCGCCAGGCGGACCCCGTCGCGCATCGGGATCCACAGGTTCTCGATGACCCGGATGTTCTGCGGGAACGCCTCGACGATGCGCATGGTTCAGTCGTGGCCCCGGTTGTGCCCGGCGAAAGCCGGTTCCATCCGCCCCGCTGCCGGACGCAGGCCATCCAGGCCTGCCTCAAGCAACCGTTCGGTGGTGCGCACCAGGGTTCGCGCCACCCGGCAGGTGGTCTCGAGGGAGACGGATTCATTGGGTGCGTGGGCCTGGTCGATGTCCCCGGGGCCGTAGATGACGGTCGGCACCCCGGCCAGGCGAACCCAGCCGGACATGTCGCAGCCGTAGGGGGCTGCGGCGATGCGCGGCTCCTGGCGGAACTCTTCCTCGGCGCACTCGGCCAGGGTGCGCACCAGCGGGTGGTCGGCGTCGGTCTCGGCCGAGCCGAAGCCCGAGGCCAGACGCCGAATCTCCGGCGGGTTGCGGGATAGCCAGGGGTCGTCGTGGATCGCCTCGGCGATGGCGTGGCGAAACCGGGCCTCGGCCTCGTCGATGGTCATGCCCAGGGGGACCCCGACGCGGACCTGGGCCTCCAGCGAGTCCATCACCGAGGACGACCAAAGCCCGCCGCGGATGACCCCGACACTGGTGGCGTAGGGCAGCGGGTGGACGGTCATCAGCGGGTGCTGCTCGGCGGCGTTCAGGGCCTGCTCGTCGGCCCGCATGGCCTGGTAAAGGGTGATGAAGTGATCCAGGGCGCTCTCGCCCTGCAGGCGCTTGCTGGCGTGGGCCGATTTGCCGGGTACGCGGATGCGCAGGGACATGGCCCCGGCGTGGGCGATGACCAACTCCGGGATGCCGTGCTGCACCGTCGGTTCGGGGATGATGCAGGCATCGGCGCGCCAATTGCCGCGGATGGCCGCCAACGTGCCGAGCCCGCTGTCCTCTTCAGCCGGGACCGCGGCGAAGATCACCCGCCCCGGGAAGTTGCGCCCCCCTTCGGCGAAGGCCTCGAAGGCGGCCAGTGCGGCCACGAGGCCGGCTTTCATGTCCGACGCGCCGCAGCCGAAGACCCGGTCGCCCCGGGTGACCCCGGAGAAGGGCTCGTCCTGCCAAAGGCCGTAGTCGCCTGGCGGTACCACATCCACATGCCCGGTGAGCAGCACGCTGGGACCGGGCTGATCGCCTCGGACCACGCCTACCACCACCGGCGCCCAGGCCCGCTCGACCTCGTGGCCGGGGTAGCGGGGATCGCGCTGCAGTGAGGCGATGCCATCGTTCCAGTAGTCGATCTCAGCGTCGTACTGTTGCAGCCAGTTGGCGATGCGAGCGACCGCCCCATCCTCCTCGCCAGTGATCGAGGGGATGCGGATCAGGGAGACCAGTCGCTCGTGGATGCGCGCTTCGTCGAGGTAGGCGGTACGGCGGACCATGCGTGCTCCGCGGTTTCGGGGGCTACCATGGAGTATATGCACCTGAGACCGACTTCACCCGACGATCTTGCTTTCGTGCGCGCCGTGGAGGGCGCCACGGAGAACGCCGCATTCGTCGAGCAGTGGACCGTGGCCGAGCACCAGGCCTGCATCCACGCCCCGGGCTGCGCGCACTGGATCCTGGAGGCCGGGCGGCCGCGGCGGGCGGTTGGGTATGCCATCCTGCAAGACGTGGATCACCCCGACGGCGTAGTGATGCTGCGCCGGATTGCCATTGCTGGCAAGGGCCGCGGTTACGGCCGCCGGGCGGTGCGGGCCTTGATTACGCACGTCTTCGCCGAGCTGGGGGCGCAGCGCCTGTGGCTCAGTGTGCTACGCAGCAATCGCCGGGCGCTGCGCCTGTACCGCGACCTGGGGTTCGTCGATGACCCACGAGGCTTGCCGGCTCCCGGCTCGCGCATCCTGATCCTGGAGCGCCCGGCGGCCCGTCAGTAGTTGGTTTCTAAAGGCTCCGAGAAGCGAAAATCGAGCTGCTCCATGATGGACCGGAACTTGTCGTGGAGGTGCTGTTCGTCCTCGCCACCGATGAACAGCTCGGCGATCTCGTAGCTGTAGCTGTCCTGCCCGCGCAGCTCGGAGAGCTGCGTCCCCTCGGCGACCTGGATGTGGATGGACAACTCCGGGTGGGTGCGTTGCAGGGCGTGGATCTGCTCGGCATCGGGGACCCGCAGCACGCGGGCGTCCCCGTAGACGCGGGGCATGAACTTGGCCGCCATGGGGAAGCGGCCCTCTGGCCGCGGAAAACGCGGGCGCCGGCCCAGGCTGATGTCGATGGCGACCTCATGGTGGGAGGCGCCGGTGGCGATCTCGAAGATCGGGCAGTGGGACTTGGAGATCCGTGGATTGACCTCAAGCAGCCAGATCTTGTCCACGTCCTCGTCCCAGAAGAACTCCATGTTGAACGGCGTCTGGTCTAGCCCGATGTGCTTCAGCAGTCGTCGGGCGTAGTCCTTCATCCGCTCCTGGACGGGGATCGGGAGGCTGGAGGGGTACTGGTAGCTAACGAAGCTGATCTGGTTGGCTCCGCGCAGGGAGTCCAGGATGGCGTAGACGACGACCTCGCCGTTGAAGACGTACCCTTCCAGGGTGCAGAGCCGGCCCTGAATAATGCCCTCGGCCAGGGCCGTCGCGCCGCTGCCGGACCCCGGCAGCCGCTCCGGGTGCTCAACGCGTTCGGTGAACGCCTGGAACGGTTCGGCGAAGACCGGGATGCCCCGGGCGATGGCATCGATGGCCGCCCGGAACTGGGTGTCGCTCTCCACCCGGAAGCCGAGCAGGGACGAGAAGGCCACCGCCGGTTTCAGCCAGAACGGGTAGGGCAGCTTGAGCGTGGCCAAGGGGTCGTCGGCGTACGGATCGATGGCCTGGAACGGCGGGGTGCACTCCGGCACCGCCGCCTCGCAGGCCAGCCGGTTCCAGTATTTGTGCTCGCAGAGCAGCACGCTTTCCAGCGACGGGGTGGGCAGGCCGTATTCACGCCTCAGGACCGGCAGGATGGAGGTCGTCGGAAAGTCCCAGTGGCCGATGATCGCGTCCACCCGCGGTGCCTGGTCCAGAGTGCGGCGGGCCTGATCCAGGATGGCGGGGATGTCGTAGCGCTTGGGGAGGACGATGGCGCTGTAGTCGGCCAGCGGGTGGAAGGCGTAGTTCGCACTGCCTCGTACGCTGTTCAGGTGCTGGAGATGGAAGTCGTCGAGCCCGACGACGAAGATCTGCTTGCGATCGTCCATGGCGACCCTCAAACGGACGTGCCCCATTGCACGGTTCCCTAGGAGGGAGCGTAGCCGAGAATCGCTGTGTTGCAGCGGTCAGCTGTCGTCGGCCGCCTCGATGCGTTCGAGCCGGGTGCGCTGGGCGTGGTGCTCGCTGCGACGGTCGACGGTGCGCACGGGCAGGCCGGCCCAGCCCTCCGCCATGTACCAGCGCACCGCCCGTTGCTGGCCCGGCTGCTGGCGGGTGAGACGCACCGTGCGAAAGGTGCCCGGGTGTGCGCGCACGGTCTGCCGGCCCTCCACCCGGAAAACGACCTCTTCCACCTCACCCTGCTCATCGACCACCTGGTGGCTGATCTGCGTATGGCGCGTCCCCTCCAGGGCCTCTTCCATGACCTGCCAGCGGTGGGTCAGCGGGTCGAGTGCATCCGGGGGCACGGCGATCTCGCCCGCCTCGACAGCGGCCTCGTCATCGGTGAAGCGCGCCGCCAGGGTGACCTCCTCCTCCGCGTCCTCGAAGGCGGTCTCGGGGTCATACGCCTCGTCGGTCTGGAAGACGGTCGCGGTGCGGACCTCGTAGGTCTCTGGGCGGGCGACATCGCCCTCGAGGGTGCCCTCGCTGATCTCCCGGGTGCGGCGGATGCGCCGATCCCCCGGGTGGTCGGCCTGGGCCGGGTGCTGGCGGTGTTCGCGGATGCGCTCCAGGCGGAAGGTGTCGTCCGCTTCGAAGTCCCAGGTCAGGGTTTCGTAGCCGCGCCACTGCCCCCCGTCCTGGATCCAGTAGCGCGCGCTCCCGCTCTCGGGCAGTTCACCGGCGGCGGCGATGGTGGAGCCGAAGCCGACTAGTACGGCGGCTGTAACACCGAGGCGGTGGCGTAACCGGGCGGGCTTGATAGCAAGCATGGGCTGCGTCGTGTCGGTTTGCCTGTCCCTGTTGTCGGCAGGTGGAGGGTGGGGATGAGGGTGCGAGTTGACGCCGGGATCAGGAGTGCGCACAGTCAGTCGGGATGTTGCACCGCGGCGCGCGGGTGCGCGCGACGCCAATAGAGGGGTAGGCATGAAGATCCTGGTCACAGCCAAGCGGGTGATCGATTCCACCGTCCGGGTGCGTGTGCGCCCAGACGGCTCCGGCGTGGACACGGCCAACGCCAAGATGGCTATGAATCCGTTCGACGAGACGGCGGTCGAGCAGGCGGTCCGGTTCCGGGAAGCGGGTGCGGCCAGCGAGGTGCTGGCGGTCACGCTGGGGGATGCGGGCAGCGAGGAGGTGTTGCGCACTGCCCTGGCCTTCGGCGTCGACCGCGCGCTGCGGGTGGAGAGCGACAACCCCTTGGAGCCCCTGGCGGTCAGCCGGGCGCTGGCGGCGCTGGTCGAGCGTGAGCAGCCCGACCTGGTGCTCATGGGCAAGCAGGCCATCGACGACGACAGCAACCAGGTGGGGCAGATGCTGGCGCAGCACCTGGGCTGGGGGCAGGCCACCTTCGCTTGCGCCATCCACCCCGAGGGTGAGGAGTTGCAGGTGACCCGCGAAGTCGACGGCGGGCGGCGCACCGTCGCGGTGCGGCTGCCGGCGGTGGTGACCACCGAGCTGGATCTCAATCAGCCGCGCTACATCAAGCTGCCGAACATCATGAAGGCCAAGAAGAAGCCGATTGACCGGATATCGCTCGACGACCTGGGAGTGGACGGGGCCTCGCGCTTGGAGTTGCTCGGGGTCGAGGAGCCGCCGCCGCGGGCAGCGGGTGAGCGCGTGGCGAGTGTGGCCGAGCTGGTCGACCGCCTCAAGAACGACGCACAGGTGATCTGAGATGAGTGTGCTGGTCTTTGCGGAGCACGACGGTGCCGGTGTCACCGAGGCGACACGGCGGGCGATCACTGCCGCTGCCAACCTGGGGGCGCCGGTGGATGTGGTGGTGACCGGCGGCGAGGATGCGGCCGGGGTCGCCGACTCGCTGGCTATCCAGGGGGTCGGCCGGGTCTGGCTGTGCCTCGGGGCGGCCTGTGCCGATCAGCTCGCCGAGCCGGTTTCGGGGCAGCTCGCGAACCTGGTGCGTGACGAGGGCTACCAGGCGCTGGTGGCGGCTACCAGTACCCAGTCCCGGGATCTGTTGCCCCGTGTGGCGGCGGCGCTGGATGTGCAGATGCTTTCGGACGTCGTCGCTATCGAGGACGCCGAGACGTTCGTCCGGCCGATCCACGGGGGCAGTGTGCTGGCGCGGATGCGCTGCCGGGAGCCGGTCCGTGTGCTCACGGTGCGGGCCACCCGGTTCGATCGGCCGGAGGCCGGTGATCCGCCGGCCGTAGAGCGTCTCGAAGCGCCCACGGAGCCAGGACCGACGCGCCTGCTCGAGGAACACGGCTCGGCCTCGGATCGTCCCGAGCTAACCTCCGCTCGCGTGGTGGTGGCCGGCGGCCGTGGCGTGGCCGATGTCGGCATCGAGGCGCTGGAGGCACTGGCCGATCAGCTCGGTGCCGCCATCGGGGCCTCACGGGGGGCTGTGGAGGCCGGCCTGCTGCCCAATGAGGCGCAGGTCGGGTTGACCGCCAAGGTGGTGGCGCCGCAGCTGTACATCGCCGCTGGGATCTCCGGGGCGATCTACCACGTCTCCGGGATGAAGGATAGCGGTGTGATCGTGGCGATCAATCACGACCCGGAGGCCCCCATCTTCGAGGTGGCCGACTACGGGCTGGTCGCCGATCTGCGGGAAGCGTTACCCGCGCTGCGCGAGGCGCTGGAGCAGTCATGAGCATCTACCGTGCACCGACGCGCGATCTGCGCTTTGTCATCGAGGAACTGATCGGCCTGGAGCGCCTGTCCGGCCTGGAGGATCTGGAGGAGGTGACCCCGGATCTGCTCGAGGCGGTCCTCGAGGAGGCCGATCGGCTGGCCAGCGAGGTGTGGGCCCCGCTGAACCGTGTCGGCGACCGTCAGGGGTGCCGGATGGATGGGGGGAGCGTGCAGCTGCCCGAGGGCTTCACCGAGGCCTACCAGGCCTTCGTAGAGGGCGGCTGGAACGGTATCAACGCTCATCCAGACCACGGGGGTCAGGGGCTGCCGGAGCTGGTGGCCACGGCGACCCAGGAGATGTGGCATGGCGCCAACATGGCCTTGGCCCTGGCGCCGATGCTCTCGGCGGGGGCGACCGAGTTGCTCCACCGCCATGGCGACGAGACCCTGCGCGGGCTTTACCTCGACAAGCTGGTCAGTGGTGAGTGGAGCGGCACCATGGATCTCAGCGAGCCCCGGGCCGGGTCCGACCTGGGGCAGGTCCAGTGCCGTGCCGTGCCGGATGGGGAGGCCTACCGCCTCTACGGTCAGAAGATCTACATCACCTGGGGGGAGCACGAAGCCGCCGAGAACATCATCCACCTGGTGCTGGCCCGTACGCCGGACGCGCCCGAGGGCCATCGGGGGATCTCGCTGTTCCTGGTGCCCAAGTACCGGGTGGAGGCCGACGGCTCGCTCGGGGCGCGCAACGATGTGCACTGCACGGCGCTGGAGCACAAGCTCGGCATCCACGGCTCGCCGACCTGCACCATCAGCTACGGGGACGGCGAGGGGGCCGTCGGCTACCTAGTCGGCGAGCCGTGTCGCGGCCTCAACCACATGTTTACGATGATGAACGAGGCCCGCCACAAGGTCGGGGTGCAGAGCGTCGGGGTCTCGGAGCGCGCCTACCAGCAGGCGCTGGCGTTTGCCCGGGAGCGGATCCAGGGGCGCCGGCCCGGGGGCAAGGCGTCGGTGCCCATCCTTCACCACCCGGATGTGCGCCGCAGCCTCATGGCCATGCGGGCGCAGACCGAGGCCATGCGTGCTTTGGCCCTGCTGACCGCGGCGGAGATGGATGTCGCCGGTCACGGGGCGGACGAAACGAGCCGTCAGAGCGCTCAGCGCCGGGTGGATCTGTTCACTCCTGTGGTCAAGGCCGTGGCCAGCGAGCAAGCCGTGGAGATCACCTCTCTGGGCATCCAGGTCCACGGTGGCATGGGCTATGTGGAGGAGGTCGAGGCCCCGCAGTTGCTCCGGGACGTGCGGGTGGCGGCGATCTACGAGGGCACCAATGGGATCCAGGCCCAGGATTTCACCCTGCGCAAAGTGCTCAAGGACGGCGGCGAGACCCTGGAGTCGGTGCTCCGCGAGGCGGATGAGATCGTCGAGGCGCTGCGCCGTGAGGCCGAGCTCGAGGCCTTGGCCGGCCCGCTGGACGATGCGCTGGCCACGCTACGCGAGAGCACGGCGCGGTTGCTGCGGGACGGACAAGACGATCCGTTGGTGCCCCTGACTGCGGCCACCCCCTACCTGATGCAGGCCGGTCTGGTGCTGGGCGGCTGGCTGATGGCGCGGGCGGCCTTGGTTGCGCAGGCCCGTATCCGGGAGGGAAGCGGTGACACCGGCTTCTATACCGGCAAGGTGCATACCGCGCGTTTCTATATGCGTCACATCCTGCCACGGCTCCACGGCTACACCCCGGCGATTCGGGGTGGCAGCGACGAGCTCGAGGCGATCGGCGACGGCGACTGGTGAGGAGGAAGCGGCTTGGAGCAGGAGGAACTCGAGCGCGAGACGCTGGCCTACGATGTTGTTGTCGTGGGCGCCGGTCCGGCCGGGTTGGCGGCGGCCCTGGAGCTGGCCCGCGGTACCGGTAACGGCCCGGCGCCTTCGGTCTGTGTTCTGGAGAAGGGGTCTGCGGTTGGCGCGCACCTCCTATCCGGTGCAGCCATCGATCCGCGCGGCCTGGATGAGCTGCTGCCCGACTGGGCGGAGCGCGGCGCGCCGCTGCGCCTGCGCGCCGCTGAGGACACCTTCCACTGCCTGACACCACGGTACGCGCTGAGACTGCCCACGCCACCGCAGATGGACAACCGCGGGAGCTACGTCGGCAGCCTCGGTGAGCTCGGGCAATGGCTGGCGGACCAGGCCGAAGCGGCCGGGGTGGAGATCTACCCCGGGTTTCCGGCCGCCGAGGTGCTCTACGACGCGCAAGGTGCGGTCTGCGGCGTGGCCACCCCGGATATGGGGCGCCAGCCGGACGGTACGCCGGGCCCGGGTTTCGAGCCGGGCGTGGAGGTGTGCGCGCGGCAGACGGTGTTTGCCGAGGGAGGGCACGGGTCACTGACCCAGCAGGTGATCGGGCGTTTCGACTTGCGCCGGGATGCGCAGCCGCAGACCTACGGCCTCGGTTTCAAAGAGATCTGGGAAGTTAGCCCCGAGCGGCATGTGCCGGGGCGGGTCGCGCACACCATCGGCTGGCCCCTGGATCAGTTCACTTACGGCGGCAGTTTTCTCTACCACCTGGACGATCGGCGTGTGGCGATCGGGCTGGTGGTGGGGTTGGACTTCGAGAACCCTTATCTGTCGCCCTTCGGGGAGTTCCAGCGCTTCAAGACTCACCCGTCGATCCGGCCGCTGCTCGAAGGCGGTCGGCGCATCGGTTACGGGGCACGGGTGTTACCGGAGGGGGGCTGGCAGAGTCTGCCGCGGTTGAGCTTCCCCGGTGGGGTCCTGGCCGGTGATGCGGCAGGGTTCGTCAATGTACCGCGCATCAAGGGCATCCACACCGCGATCAAGTCTGGCATGCTCGCTGCCGAGGCGGTGCGCGCCGCCCTGGAGGCGGATCGGGTGCAGGCCGATGATCTCGATCGCCGGGTCGGCGACAGCTGGGTGAGCGACGAGCTCCGCGCCGTGCGCAATATCCGTCCGGCATTCCGCTGGGGGCTGCTGCCCGGGTTGGCTTATTCAGCCCTGGATACCTACCTCCTGCGGGGACGGGCGCCCTGGACGCTGGGGCACGAGCCGGATCACCAGGCCCTGCAGCCCGCCGCGCGGTCGAGGCGCAAGGAGTATCCCCGGCCCGACGGGCGGCTGACCTTCGATCGGACCGCCTCGGTGTTCCTCTCCGGTACCCATCACGAGGAGGGGCAGCCCTGCCACCTGGTGCTGCGTGACCCTGCGCTGGCGCTGCGCGTCAACTGGGCGGTCTACGCCGGGCCGGAGGTCCGCTACTGTCCGGCGGCCGTCTACGACTACGACACGGATGCGGCCGGCCAGCCGCGACTGCGTATCGATGCCATCAACTGCCTGCACTGCAAGGCGTGCGATATCAAGGACCCGCCCCAGAACATCCGCTGGGTGGTCCCGCAGGGCGGGGACGGACCGAACTACCAGGGGATGTGACACGGGGCGAGGGTCCTGGGTGCGCGACAGTCCGTGTGGATGGCGCCGGGGCCCTCTATACTCCTGAGGCTGAGGTTATCCGCGGGCGCCGGCCGGCGCCTGATCTCTCCCGCTCAGGATGCCCTCCATGACCAAAGACCCCAGTCCGTCGCGCCAGGATGAAGCGGCCCGGCTGTTGCGAGAGCGGGCTAGGAAGCGCATGGAGACCACCCCCGGAGCAGTCGACATCGATCGGACGCTGCCGGCCACCCCGGAGGCGTGGCGTGAGGAGTTGCTGCTGCTGCAGATTGAGCGCGATATCCAGGCCGAGGAGCTCCACCGCACCAGGGGCGAACTGGCGCGGGTCCGTGCCGGCTACCGCGATCTCTTCGAGCACGCCCCGGTGGCTTATCTGTTGCTGGATGAGGACGGAGTGATCCGTGATGCCAACCCCCCGGCCGCGGAACTGCTGGGAGCCGCCTCGGCACCGGAACTCGAGGGGCAGGCGTTTGCCGAGTTTCTGGCCCCTTCGGCGCTCGAGCAGTGGGCGCGGTGCCGAGCGGCGCAGAGTGCGGGCGGGGCGGCGCGGGCGGCGACCGAGCTGGGGCTTCATTGCGATCAGTGTCCCCTGCGCCGGCTTGTGCGTATGGAGTGCGTCACGGAGGTAGCGTGCACCGAAGGGGGTGGCGTCCACGGCCTGTTCGCTCTGATCGATTTGACCGAGCAACGTCAGGCTGAGGAGGATCGCGAGGCCCTGATCGATCTGGTCGAGGCGTCCCCGCAACTCCTCGCGGGGCGTCTGGGCGTCAAGCCGGTGGATGATGCGGAGGGCGAGCCGACGCCCTGAGCGGCCGCCGAGCCCCGGCTTGCTCGATTGCTACAAAAATCATCTGCGCACGGCGCGGCGGTGCTATTCCGGCCGCGTCCGAGCAGATAGACTGCGGGGTAGCTCGCCCGGGCGGTCCCACGAAGGCATGACGTCTGCCGGCCGCTCCGCAAGGCGGGCTGACCCATGATCCGCAACCGGAGCATCCCGCCGCATGAGTACTGAGAAGGACCCGACCAAGGGCTACGTCGCCATTCTGGGCTGGAGCATCAACTGCATCGATGCCCTCGACCGGTTCGACCGCCGTTACGTCATTGTCGCCCCGGAGTGGGCCGAGGAGTATGCCCGGGAGCACGGGATCCCCTTCATCGCCTGGGATTTCGAGCGACTCAATGATCGGTCCATGGAGATCGCCGAACGGCTGCATGAAGAAGGCGTGGATGTCGCCATCCCGCTGTTCGAGGAGACCGTCGAGTGGGCCGGTGCCATCAACGCCGTGCTCATGGGGGACCCGCGGCTGCACGGTCAGGCGGTGCTGTTCCGGGACAAGGCGCTGATGAAGCGCCGTGCTCAGCTCGGCGGGATCCGCGTCGGCATCTTCGAGGAGGCCCACGATCGCGACGACGTGATCCGCTTCCTCAAGCGCGTGAACCAGACCTTGCTCAAGCTCGACGGCGACCCCAACGACCCGATCCACCTCAAGGCCTTCGACAAGGCGGGTTGCCTCGGGCACCGCGTCATCCGCACGCCGGACGAGGTCGACCTGATCCCCGAGGAGGAGTTCCCGGTGCTCATGGAGAGCCACCTGGACGGCTGGGAGTTCGCCGTCGAGGCCTGGATCCACGACGGCAAGATCCGCTTCCTGAACATCTCCGAGTACGTCACCCTCGGCTACTCGGTCTTTGTTCCGGCCACCCCGGAGCTGGAGAGCTGGCGGGATCTGATCACCCGCGAGATCGAGAAGCTGATCAAGACCTTCGACATCCGCTTCGGCTTTATCCATCCGGAGTACTTCGTGACCAGCGATGGGACGATGTACTTCGGCGAGGTGGCCTACCGCCCACCGGGGTTCAAGGTCTTCGAGCTGCTCGAGCGCGCTTACGGGTTCAATGCCTACCAGGGGATGGTGCTGGCCTTCGATCCGAAGACCACGGAGGAGGAGATCACCGACTTCTTCCCCCGCGAGGTGGTGGATGCCAAGGGCTATGCGGGCTGCTTCGGCGTCTATCCGCGCCGTCGGGTGGTTAGCCGACTGGAGATCCCGGAAGAGACCGAGCAGCATGAGTACTTCGAGTACCACGAGCTGACGCCGCCACAGCAGGAGGTGGTCACCAAGCGCACCGCCTTCGGGACTCACTGGGGGTTGGTCTACTTCTTCGGGGACAATCCCCACCGGCTCCGGGATCTGCTCAAGCACCAGGAGGAGCTGGACTTCTACGTCTGACGTCGCATCGGACCGGGGCGCCCCGCCGCTCGGGCGGGAGCGCCCCGGGCGGCTCGTGGGCGACGGTGCCGGGTTCCGGGGTCAGTGGATCGCTCGCCCGGCGGCCCAGCTGTTGCGTGCGAGCGCGATGACCTCGCTGATCTCTGCTTCCGGCACTGGCGGGTCCAGGGCCTCCTCCCGCGGGTCGTAGTGGAAGATGTAGAGCCGGGACAGGAACTGCTCGAAGGGCAGGGACGATTCCCCGTGGCGTTCGCCGTTACCCTCGGTGGAGACCATCACCCCGTTGCCCCAGTCCTGGGTGCTGTCGTTGTTCGGGTTGAAGAAGTAGACGCGGACCACGCCGTCCGGGTCCGTGGAGACGCGCTCGATGGTGATGGCGTGCCAGCCGACGAAGGCACCGCTGCTGTCGGTGACCGCCACCCCGGCGGGCTGGGGGTGGATCACCGGGTTGTTGCCGTTGTAGCCGGGGTGGTAGCAGCCGTAGAAACGGCTTGCGAAGCCGCGCAGATCGGGGAGGGCGCCGGTGGCGACATCGACGGCGATCGAGAACCCCCGCCCGACCCACCAGCCGTGGAATTCGGGGTTCACCCAGCGGTGGGGGTCCTCGCCGCGTCCGGCGCAGCGCCGCCCCATCTCGTGGTAGATGGCGTCCAAGTGAGGTACGGCCACCGCCGAGACCGGGTCGATATCCTCCAGGGGCGCCTCCGGGTAGCGGGCGAGCAGCTCCGCGGAGGAGAGGGCCTGGCCCTCGAAGTGGGCCACGACATCGTCGTCGCGGGCGGCCCAGGCGACAATCTGCAGCAGATAGTCGGGGTCGTTGCTCGACCACATGGACAGCGCCCGTGCCGATTGACACGTGGGGCTGTTGCCCTGACCCAGGCCGCGCGGCTGGCCGAGGACGCTGATCGCCCCGGCGAGCAGGAAGGCCTCCGGCGCGGCCGAGGCGCCGGGGATGCGATCGACCAGCCGCTGCCGGGCGGCGGCGCAGAGCGGTAGATGGATCTGGCGCCAGAGGGCCGGCGCTACTGGGCCGCTGTAGAGGATGCCGCGCTCGAGCAGGCCCGCCAGGCCGTAGACCGCCTGCGCGGTCTCGGACCAGATGGCACGGCGGATGAGCGTGTGCACCAGTTCCGGGTAGCATCCGAGCGCATCGATCCCGGTGCTGCTCAGGCCCAGCGCGCTGGGGAGGAGTTCGGGCGACTGCTCCAGCGCAAAGTGCAGGAAGACCGGGTGGTAGGGTGAAACCAGGCCGGTGTCGTGCATGGCGCGCCCCAGGCCGAGTGCCTCGTTGCGCAGGGAGGTCTCGTCCATGCTGGCCAGCCGCTCCTGGTAGACGGCCAGACCCGGGTCCTCCTGGCAGCCACGTGTCGGCCCGTAGAGCGCGCTGATCAGGCGCTCCGCGCCTCGGGCGCGGGCTGCTGGCACCCCGGGTTCATCGCTGTCCAGGTACACCGCCACGCTGGTGATCATCTCCTTGACGTGCCCGACGACCACCGGCCGCTGGGCGAGGATGCGCCAGATCTCGCCGATCAGCTCCTCGATGACCTCGCCGAAGCCGACCTGCTCGGCGATGAAGCGCTGGTGGCGCTGCACCATGGGCAGATTGCGGCCCAGATGCACCCGCTCGGACTCGCCGACCGGCCCGAAGATCAGCCGCAGATTCAGCGCCAGGACCCGTGCCAGGAACCGTCGGGCCGTGTCGGCGTCGAGCGTTGGATGACTGGCGGTGCCCTCGGCGATGGCCACCAGGCGCAGTTCGCTAAGGCACTCCAGGATCAGCGTCTGGTCCCGGGCGAGCTTCAGGGTGTTGGCGGCCAGGGTTGGCTGGAGTTGCTCGGGGTGTTCCCAGTCGCTGCCGGCGAAGACGCCGGCCTCGGTCAGCGCCCCGATCCGCTGGTAGAGCGCCGGGACGCCGTCGGGGTGGGTGAGCAGGCGGCGGGTCGCCTCGAGAACCTGCGCAGCGTGAGTGAACTTGGCGAAGCTCGCGGTCCGGGCCAGGCGCTCGCAGGCGTCATCCACCCGTTGAGTCAGGCGCTCCAGCGCCTGCCCGGTGTCGTCGGGGGTATCATCCATGCGGGAATAGTGGACCGGCCGCCACGGTTTGTCCAACACCGTTTGGCCCGGGGTGAGGTCTCGGGCTAGCCCGGCCATGCGCGCCAGGCGTGGGCCGGGCCTAGGGCTGGCCTGCGATCAGTGCGCGATGCGCAGCTCCTCGCGGCTGCCGCCGTCCTGTTCCCACTCCTGGATCCAGCGCGGGGTGCGTCCACGGCCGGACCAGGTCTTGGCCGGGTCCCGCGGGTGGCGGTATTTGGCAGGGACACGGCGGCGAGGTTTTTTGTTGTGCCCATTGAGGTCGCCGAGCGCCTCTTCGAGTTTGACGCCGTATTTCGCCGCTACCAGGCGGATCTCTTTTTCGGCCTCTACAACGCGGTTGCGATCCCGCTGCTCGCGTTCCCTGGCAATGCGTTTTTCGAGGGTGTCGAGTTCTTCGTCCGTGAACCCCTCCAGGTTGATGGCTTCAAGCTGTTTGCTGGTCATCGGGTATCGGCTCCTTACAAATGAGTGCCCGGGGGCTTTTCGGGTCCGTCCCTTGACCGGGTGCTTGAGTCCTGAGGCGTCGTTTCGTTGAGAGCGATTCAAGCCTGTAAACAAGATACCAGATCCTTTTCAGGAATCAATTCGTCGCTCTTCTTCGGATGGCATCCCTACCTTTTCCGTGTAAACCCGATGAGTCAAAATCGGATAAGCGCTGGCATCTGCCCCGTTGGTTTCGGGTTGGATCGCGCCGTTAAGAGGCGTAGGGTGGAATCGCCGATCCATACCGAAAATAATGAGGTGGCTGGCATGAGTGGAATCGACAAGAGTCGTCGCACGTTCCTCAAGGGTAGTGCCGTGGCGCTGGCGGCGCTGCCGCTATCAACCCTGCTGCATCAGCGCAGCGCCCGAGCGGAACCGAGGGCCGAGGATGGCCACGCCCACGACTACGTCAACGAGGCCGCGGACGCCTCGGGCCATCCGCGCTACGAGGAAGGGCAGCTTTGCGAGAACTGCGCCTTCTGGGGCGAGGCCGTCGAGGATGGTTGGGGGCGGTGCACCCACCCGGACTTTGACGAGGTGCTCGTCAAGGCGGAAGGCTGGTGCTCCGTCTACGCACCAGCCTCCTGATCCGGGGTCGCCGTCACGTGGGGGTAAGCCCGGCCACCGGCGGCTGCCACGCGCCCGCCCGGGAGGGTGTGGCAGCCGCGCCGGGCGCCCCTGCGGCGATACGCAGGGGGCGGCGATGTGGCGAGGCGTGCTGACAACTGCGGCATAAAAAATGCCCGCGGTGCGGGCATTCAGGGAAGCGGGGGTATCGGGAATCTAGAGATTGGTGGAGGCGGCGGGAATCGAACCCGCGTCCGCAGGAGCTACACCGTCGGTCCTACATGCTTAGCCGATCTATTCTTTTTAACGGTTGAACGCCCGACCGGCAGGGCGGCTCAACCGCGAGCCCGTTGGGTTTCACGATGCCGGACCGGACCTATCCGGGCATCGCTATCCTGCGTCTATGACTGCTCGTCAGCCGGCACAGGCACCGACTGGGAGCAGCTGGCGGGTGTTACGCCGCCAGGGCGTAGTTGTCGTCGTTGGCAACTATCTTTAAGTACAGCCTGTTTTACGAGGTTGACTGTCACCTCGGCATGCACCTCGGGTTTCGCGACCTGCGTCGAAGCCATGTCGCCCCCGTTGCAACTGAGTAGACAGTGTACGGCTCGTGGAGTTCCCTCGGCAAGCGCGATTATCGCGCCGGCAGAGACCGGTCGACGGGCCGGCCCCCGCGCTAGCTGACCTTGTGCTTGAGCAGGCGCTCCCGCTGGCGCTGCCAGTCCTGCTCCTTCTTATCCGCCCGCTTGTCCTGCTTCTTCTTGCCCTTGGCTACACCGATCTCGATCTTGGCGCGCCCCTTCTTCCAGTAGAGCTTGAGCGGCACCACGGTGTAGCCTTCGCGGTCCACGGCGCCGATCAGACGGCTGATCTCGCGACGGTGGAGCAGCAGCTTGCGCGTGCGCGTCGGATCCGGCCGGACGTGGGTGGAGGCAGTGCTCAGCGGCGTGATGTTGCAGCCGATCAGCCAAGCCTCGCCGCGACGGACGAGGACGTGGCTTTCGGTGAGGTTCACGCGCTTGGCACGCAGCGATTTGACCTCCCAGCCCTCCAGCGCCAGCCCGGCCTCAAGGCGCTCCTCGATGAAGAAATCGAAGCCCGCCTTGCGGTTGACGGCGATGACGTTGCCTTCGGTCTTTTTGCTTTTTCCGGCTTTCTTGCTCACGGGGCGCATTGTATAGACGCCGGACCGCTGCGCAAAGCGCTGCGGCCGCCTGGTGGTTGGTGGTTGTCGGGGAGGACGCGGATCGTGACAATGGCCGGTCAAGGTCCGGAACGCTGGAGAACGGGAAGCCCCATGCCGAGCATCAGCCGCAGTGAGCTGGTCCCCTACACTGCCATCGAGATCTACGACCTGGTCAACGATGTCGCCCGCTACCCGGAGTTCATTCCGTGGTGCAAGGAGTGCGAGATCCTCGAGACCAGCGAGGACACCACCCGTGCCCGCATGACCTTTGCCAAGGGCGGCATGGAGAAGTCGTTCGTGACCGCGAATCGACACCAGCGCGGCAAGATGATCGATATCCGGCTCGTGGAGGGACCGTTCCAGCGCCTGGAGGGTTACTGGCGCTTTCGAGACCTGGGCGAGAGCGCCTCGAAGGTGACCCTGGACATGGAGTTCGAGTTCTCCAATCGGATCGTGGCCTACGCCTTCGGCAAGGTCTTTACCCAGGTGGCCAATACGCTGGTAGACAGTTTCGCCCGGCGGGCCCGCGAGGTCTACGGAGAGCGCGATGTCCTCTGACGGGGGATTGCAGATCGAGGTCGCCTACGCCCTACCGGAGCAGCAGACCGTGCTTCGGCTGGAACTGCCGGCTGGCAGTACGGTGGGGGACGCCCTGAACGCCTCGGGGCTCCTCGAGCGCCATCCGGAGATCAACCTGACGCAGCAGTCGGTGGGCGTGTTCGGGCAGATCGTCGGCCTCGATACCCCGCTGCACGATGGTGACCGGGTGGAGGTCTACCGGCCGCTGCAGGTCGATCCGAAGGAGGCCCGCAAGCGGCGGGCCGCTCGCAAGGCCTCCTGAATGGACGCAGGCTAGCGGGACGTCCAGTGATCCTCGATCTCGACGAGGGTGTCGTCGTCGAAGTGGAGCGTCAGCCGCTTGCGCGCCTGCTCGCTGCCGCTGCGCTCGTACAGGTAGTCCCAGCGATCATCCTCGAAGGCGTGCTCGAGCACCGGCGTGCCGAGCCGCTGCCGGACTTCGGCACGGCTCATGCCGACGGCGATCCGCTCGATGTCCTCTTCCTCAAGCAGGTTCCCCTGCTCGATCTCCAGCGGCTGGGCCAGCGGGAACTGACCGCCGCACCCGCTGGCGAATGAGGCGCCGAGAACGCATAATAAGAATAACTTGCATTTGGATGGTGTCGTCATAGAGGAAATGGTAGCCTAATGACCGAATCGACGAACAGTAGGCGAGGGGAAGCTGTGGACGCTGGTGGCTTGCGCAAGGCAGGGCTGAAGGTCACGCTGCCGCGGATGAAGATCCTGGAGGTGCTGCAGCAGAGTCAGCAGCGCCACGTCTCCGCGGAGGAGGTCTACCGGGCCCTGCTGGATGCTGGGGAAGACATCGGACTGGCCACGGTCTACCGGGTCCTGACCCAGTTCGAGACGGCGGATATTCTGGTCCGGCACAACTTCCAGGGCAGTCATTCCGTCTTCGAACTCAACGATACGGCGCATCACGATCACATCGTCTGCGTGGAGTGCGGTCGCGTGGAGGAGTTCGTGGACGACACCATCGAGCAGCGCCAGCGCGAGACGGCTCGGGACCACGCCTTCCGCATGACCGGGCACTCACTGGTACTCTACGGCGTCTGCGCCGATTGCGCCGGGGCCAGCGAAGAGGGCAGTTGACCCCTCCGCGCCTGTCATGCCCTTAGCTAGCGCCGCGGGCCAGCATACGCTGCGCCGCGGCACGCTCGTGATCGGTGATCTCCAGCCCTCCGAGCATGCGCGCGATCTCCTCGATTCGCTCGGCCTCCGCGAGGGGATCCACCTCGGTGCGTGTGCGTCCGTCGCCCTCGGATTTGCTGACACGAAAGTGGGCGCCGCCCTGGGCAGCCACCTGCGGGAGATGCGTCACGCACAGGACCTGGTAGCGCTGCCCGAGGGTGCGCAGCAGGCGCCCGACCACCTCGGCCACCGCGCCGCCGATGCCGGTGTCGGCCTCGTCGAACACCAGCGTCGGCACCCCGCTGGCGCGTTCGACCGTGGCCACCTGGATCGCCAGACCGATTCGGGAGAGCTCGCCGCCCGAGGCGACCTTGGCCAGGGGGCCGGCAGACTGGCCGGCGTTCGTGCGCACCAGCAGCTCGATACGGTCGAGGCCGTGACTGCTCGGAGTGGCCTCCGCCTCAAACTCGATCGCCGGGATGAGTTCAGCGCCGGCCATGCCCAGTTCCCCAAGCAATTGATGGACCTCGGTGGCCAGCTGGTCGGCGGCGTTCTGGCGCAGCCGGGACAGCCGCCGGGCGGCGTCCTGGTAGCGCTCCACGGCCGCCGCCCGGTTCTGACGTAGTGTCTCCAGGCGCTGCCCGGCGTTCTCCAGACGTTCGAGCTGGGCCTGCAGCGTCTCGAGGGTTTCCGGTAACTGCTCGACCTCGACACGATGCTTGCGGGCGAGATCCCGCAATTCGCTGATGCGCTGGTCGAGTTCGGCCAGGCGCTGCGGATCGATCTCGAGCCCGTCGGCAAAGTTGCGTAGGGTCTGGCAGCCCTCTTCCAGGTGTGCCAGGGCGTTCTGGAGCAGGTCGGCTGACTCGCCCAGGGCGGGGTCGATCTCCCGTCGCTCTTCCAGCTCACGGACCGCGCGGCCGATGAGCGCCTGAGCGGCGAGGTCATCGTCCGACAGGGCCTGGAGCTGGGTCTGGGCCAGCGCGATGAGGGATTCGGCGTGGGCCAGCCGCTGGTGCTCCGTCTCCAGCTCGTTCAGTCCGTCCCGGGAGGGGGCTGCGCTTTCAAGCTCTTCGACCTGATGCCGCAGCAGGGCGAGGCGATCCTCGTAGTCGTGGTCCCGGTCCTCGAGTTCGGCCAGCTCGCGGTCGATCTCGCGCAATTCGCGGAAGCGCTCGGTGACCGCACGACGTAGCTCGCCGGCCTCGGCGTAGGCGTCAAGGAGTTCGCGCTGAATGGCCGGGCGCAGCAGCGATTGGTGGGCGTGCTGGCCGTGGATGTCGACCAGCTGCTCGCCGAGTTCGCGGAGCACCTGCAGGGCCACCGGCGTGCCGTTGACGAACCCCCGCGAGCGCCCGTTGCTCTGGATAACCCGGCGGACGATGATCTCGTCATCCCCGTGGAGTTCGCGATCAGCCAGCCACTGAGTCACCTCGGGGCCGGGCGGGTCGAACACGGCGCTGACCTCCGCGCGCTCCGCCCCGGGGCGGATGATCTCGGACCGGGCGCGGTCGCCGAGGCAGAGGCCAAGGGCGTCGAGGAGGATGGACTTGCCGGCACCGGTTTCGCCGGTCAGCACATGCATGCCCGCGCCGAACTCCAGATCGAGCTGATCGACGATGGCGAAGTCGCGGATGTGGATCTCCCTGAGCACAGCGCTTCTCCCTATGCGCCGAAGGGTTCGATGTTGCACAGCGGCCCGCCCCAGCCGAGCTTGGCGCGGAGCAGGTTGAAGTAGCTGTAGCCCGGCGGATGGACCAGGCGGATCGGACTCGGGTGGGCCCGCACCACCAGCCGGCTGTCCTCCTGGAGGGTCAGGTCCCTCTGGCTGTCGCAGCTGACCCGGACGTGCTCGATGAACCGCGGGTGGACATCGATCTCGATCCGGCTGTCGCCATCGACCACGAGTGGCCGATTACTCAGCGTGTGCGGACAGACCGGCACTAGAACCATGGCGTGCAGGTTAGGGTGGGCGATGGGCCCGCCTCCGGCCATGGCGTAGGCCGTCGAGCCGGTCGGTGTGGCAATGATCAGTCCGTCGGAGCGGTGATCGCTCAGCGGCTCGCCGTCGATCCGCGTGACCAGTTCGATCATCCGCGCGGTGTTCCAGCGGTGCAGGACCACCTCGTTGATGGCCACGTCCTCGCGGAGCAGCGTATCATCCTGGTTGGAGCGGATCTCGGCGCGCAGGATCAGCCGCTCGTCGACGACGTGCTGCCCGTCCAGGATCTGCGCGACCTCGTCCAGATGCTCGGGTGCGATGTCGACCAGGAACCCCAGCCGGCCGCGGTTGATGCCCATCAGGGCGACATCCCGCCGGCCGGCCACGGCCCGGGCGATGTGGATCAGGGTGCCGTCGCCCCCGATGGCGATGATCAGATCGCAGGCATCGAGCAGGGCTTCACGGGGCACGCGCTGCAGGTGGTGATCACCGGTCTCCGGCATGGACTGCTCATCGAGCAACGCCGTACAGCCGCGCGCTTCCAGCATGGGCAGCAAGCGCTCGACCAGCCCGGTGATGGCCGGATCGCCGGGTTTGCCGGTGATGCCGACGGTGGGGAAGGGCGGTGGTGGATGTACGTCCATGGTCGGGAACGGTATCACGTCGCCCAGGGGGCGCCAATTGGCCGGCGACTGGCGCGTTGACGGTCGTTCGCGCGGCTTGCTAGCCTCACCTCGCACTCGAGCGCCCTAAGTGCAACCCCCGCGAAATCGCGCAACCCGTGGTACATGAGCCATGAGCCCGCCGCACGACCTGGAGCTGGGCGACCGCGCGCGCACCCTGCTCCGCACGCTGGTGCGTCGCTACATCGACAGCGGCAGGCCGGTCGGGTCGCGCAGCCTGGCCCGTGAAGCCGGGCTGTCCGTCAGCCCAGCCACGGTGCGCAACGTCATGGCCGACCTCGAGGAATTGGGCTATCTGGTCTCGCCGCACACCTCGGCCGGTCGGGTGCCGACCGATCGGGGCCTGCGCTTCTACGTCGACTGCCTGCTCCAGGTCCAGCCCATCGAGGGCGACACCGTCGAACAGCTCCGCCGGCGTCTGGTTCGCGACCGGGAGGAGGGGGCGGAGGAGTTGGCCGACTCCGCCTCGGACCTGCTCTCGCAGTTGACCCGGCTGGCCGGTGTGGTGACCCTCCCGCGCTGCGACTGGGCGGTGCTGCGCCACGTGGAGTTCCTGCCGCTGTCCGACCGTCGCGTGCTAGCGATCCTGGTGATCAATGAGCGGGATGTGCAGAACCGCGTCATCCGCACCGAGCGCGACTTCTCCGAGGCTGAGCTTCAGCGCATCGCCAACTACCTCAATGCGGAGTTCGCCGGCGTGGAGCTGCCGCGCGTGCGCCAGCGCCTGCTCGCCGCCATGCAGGCCGATCAGCAGCGGCTCGACGAACTCATGCGCTCGGCGGTGGAGGTCGGCGAGAAGGCCCTGGCGGAGGAGCAGGACGACGAGGGGTACGTGGTCGCGGGTCAGACCAATCTGATGGAGTTCGAGGAACTCTCCGATGTGGACCGGCTGCGCCAGCTGTTCGAGGCCTTCACGCAGAAGCGTGACATCCTCCACCTGCTCGATCGCTGCGCGCGGGCCGATGGCGTCCAGATCTACATCGGCCAGGAGGCCGGTTACGAGGTCTTCGACGGTCTCTCGCTGGTGACGGCCCGTTACGGGGTCGCCGGTGAGGCGGCCGGGGTGCTCGGGGTGATCGGGCCGACCCGCATGGCCTACGACCGGATCATTCCGATCGTCGACATCACCGCCCGATTGGTCGGCTCGGCCTTGAATCCGCCGCGCTAGATCCCCACACCTGTGCCCAGGCAGGAGGCAGTGCACCCGGTGGCCGCGCTTGGGGCGCCCGGTGGTGGGCTGCCAGTAACCGTTTTCCGGCTCAATCCAGCGGAGCAGCCATATGACTGATAACCAGCGACAGAGCACGACCGAG
The DNA here is from genome assembly GCF_022228055.1 of Halorhodospira sp. 9621. Lineage (NCBI taxonomy): Bacteria > Pseudomonadati > Pseudomonadota > Gammaproteobacteria > Chromatiales > Ectothiorhodospiraceae > Halorhodospira > Halorhodospira sp. 9621. The sequence goes on along the minus strand of NZ_JAJNRD010000002.1, from coordinate 171,027 downwards.
GAGCAGCCCGAGGTGCGCGGCGACGCGCAGGCAACCGCCGAGGCGTCGGAGCAGAAGCACACCCGTCAGGCCTCGGAGGCGCTCGAGGGCGAGCTCCAGAGCGGCGAGTCGGCGAGCGAGGGCGCCGCGGCGGACGAGGCCGGTACCAGCGCCGAGGACCTGGAGCAGCGTATCGAGGAACTCGAGAACGCCCTTGCTGACGCCGAGCGGAAGGCCCAAGAGAACTGGGATCAGGTGCTGCGCATGCGCGCCGAGCTGGAGAACGCGCAGCGCCGCGCGGAAAAGGATGTCGACCAGGCCCGGCGGCAGGGGCTCGAGAAGGTCTGCGGCGATCTCCTGCAGGTCAAGGACAGCCTGGAGATGGGCGTTCAGGCGGCCGAAGACGCCGAGGCCGATCGCGAGAAGCTCCTCGAGGGCTCGCAGTTGACCCTCAAGATGCTCAATCAGGTCTTCGAGCGCTTCGAGATCGAGGAGATCAACCCGCTGGGCGAGCGTTTCAACCCCGACTACCACGAAGCTATGGCGACGCAGCCCAGCGAAGAGCAGGAGCCGAACACCGTGCTCCACGTGGTGCAGAAGGGCTACCGCCTGCAGGATCGCCTGCTGCGCCCGGCACTGGTGGTGGTGGCCAAGAAGGCCGACGGCAGTGCGGGCAGCGGTGGCTCGGTGGACGAGACCGCCTAAAGGCACGCGATTCGGCGCGATTCAAACCGGGCCCTTGAAAAAGCCGATGGGGCACCGCACTTAAGGGGCAGAAGGCAATCAGGCCCGGACAGATTCAACGGTTAGCAGGAGCGAATTATGGGTAAGATCATCGGCATCGACCTGGGCACGACCAACTCGTGCGTGGCGGTCATGGAGGGCAATAAGACCCGCGTGATCGAGAACGCGGAGGGCGATCGGACCACCCCGTCGGTGGTGGCTTTCGCCGAGGATGGCGAGGTGCTCACCGGCGCCCCGGCCAAGCGGCAGTCGGTCACCAACCCGGAGAACACCATCCATGCGGTCAAGCGCCTGATCGGCCGGCGCTTCGACGAGGATGTCGTCCAGCGCGACATCAAGGAGATGCCGTACAAGATCGTCAAGGCGGACAATGGCGACGCCTGGGTCGAGGCGCAGGGTAAGAAGATGGCGCCGCCGGAGGTCTCGGCGCGCACCCTGCAGAAGATGAAGAGCACCGCCGAGGACTACCTGGGTGAGGAAGTCACCGAGGCAGTGATCACCGTCCCGGCGTACTTCAACGACTCCCAGCGCCAGGCTACCAAGGATGCCGGCAAGATCGCCGGACTCGAGGTCAAGCGCATCATCAACGAGCCGACGGCGGCGGCGCTGGCCTACGGCCTGGACAAGGAGGGCGGCGACAAGAAGGTCGCGGTCTACGACCTGGGCGGCGGCACCTTCGACGTGTCGATCATCGAGATCGCCGAGGTCGACGGCGAGAAGCAGTTCGAGGTCCTCTCCACCTCCGGCGATACCTTCCTGGGGGGCGAGGATTTCGACAAGCGGATCATCGACTACCTGATCCAGGAGTTCAAGAAAGACCAGGGCATTGACCTCGGCCAGGATCACCTGGCGCTGCAGCGCCTGCGCGAGGCGGCCGAGAAGGCCAAGGTGGAGCTCTCCTCGAGCCAGCAGACCGAGATCAATCTGCCCTACATCACCGCGGATCAGAGTGGTCCGAAGCACATGGCCATCAAGCTCACCCGGGCCAAGCTCGAGTCGCTGGTCGAGGACCTGGTCGAGCGCACCATCGAGCCGTGCAAGACCGCGCTCAAGGACGCAGGCCTGGCGGCCAGCGACATCCAGGACGTGATCCTGGTCGGTGGCCAGACGCGGATGCCGAAGGTCCAGGAGAAGGTCAAGGATTACTTCGGCAAGGATCCGCGCAAGGACGTCAACCCGGACGAGGCCGTGGCCGTGGGTGCAGCGATCCAGGCCGGTGTGCTCGGCGGTGACGTCAAGGACGTTCTGCTGCTCGACGTCACGCCGCTGTCGCTGGGCATCGAGACCCTCGGTGGCGTGATGACCAAGATCATCGAGAAGAACACCACCATCCCCACCAAGGGGACGCAGACCTTCTCGACCGCCGAGGACAACCAGACCGCCGTGACCGTCCACGTCCTGCAGGGCGAGCGGGAGATGGCCAAGGACAACAAGTCCCTCGGTCGTTTCGATCTGACCGACATCCCCCCGTCGCCGCGCGGTGTGCCGCAGATCGAGGTCGCCTTCGACATCGACGCCAACGGCATCCTCAACGTCTCGGCCAAGGACAAGGCCACCGGCAAGGAGACCGGCATCGAGATCAAGGCCTCCTCCGGGCTGACCGAGGACGAGATCGAGCGTATGGTCAAGGAGGCCGAGGAGCACGCCGAAGAGGACCGCAAGCAGCGCGAGCTGGTCGAGGCGCGCAATCAGGCCGAGAACATGATCCACTCGACCCGCAAGACGCTGTCGGATCTCGGCGAGCAGGTCGGCGATGCCGAGAAGCAGGAGATCGAGAGCGCCATCAGTGAGCTCGAGCAGGTCAAGGACGGCGAGGACAAGGAGGCCATCGAGCAGAAGACCCAGGAGCTGGCGACCAAGGCCGGCGAGCTGGCGCAGAAGGCGTACCAGCAGTCCGGTGGCGGCGAAGAGGCCTCCGCGGGTGCGGGCTCCGGCGAGGCCGCGTCGGGCGAGCAAAAGGAGGACGTGGTCGACGCCGACTTCGAAGAGGTCAAGGACGAGGACGGCAACTCCCGCAAGTGAGCCGCAGCCGGCGGCCCGCTGCCGAGCGGGCCGCCGCCAGAGCGGAGGCGCAGGGTGGGACACCCTCCTGCGCCTTTGTCGTTACCGGGTGCTGAAACGCGGAGCAGCCTATGGCGAAGCGTGACTACTACGAGGTGTTGGGGGTCAACAAGAACGCCTCTGACGCCGAGATCAAGAAGGCCTACCGGCGCATGGCCCAGAAGTACCATCCGGACCGCAATCCGGGGGACGAGGAGTCGGCCGAGCGCTTCAAGGAGGTCAAGGAGGCCTACGAGGTCCTCTCGGACGCGCAGAAGCGCGCCGCCTACGACCAGTTCGGCCACGCCGGGGTGGATCCGTCCGCCGGCGGTGGCGGGCCGCGCGGCTACGGTGGTGGCGCCGGACCGGGCGGTCCCGATTTCTCGGATATCTTCTCCGACGTCTTCGGGGATATCTTCGGCTCCGGGGGTGGCCGCGGCGGCGGCCGCAGCCGGGCCTTCCGCGGTGCCGACCTGCGCTACACACTCGAGCTGAGCCTCGAGGACGCGGTGCGCGGTACCGAGGAGCAGATCCAGGTGCCCACCCACGTCGAATGCGACTCGTGCAAGGGCTCGGGCTCCCGGGCCGGCTCCAAGCCGCAGACGTGCCCGACCTGTAAGGGCCACGGCGACGTGCGCGTGCAGCAGGGATTCTTTTCCATCCAGCAGACTTGTCCGCGCTGCGGCGGCGAGGGCGTTGTGGTGACCGACCCGTGTCCCAAGTGCCGGGGCCGGGGTCGGGTCGAGGACCGCAAGACCCTCAGCGTGCGCATCCCCGCCGGCGTCGATACCGGCGACCGCATCCGCCTCTCCGGCGAGGGCGAACCGGGCGAGCGCGGTGGTCCGCCGGGTGACCTGTACGTCCAGGTCGCCGTGCGCGAGCATGAGTTCTTCGAGCGTGACGGGGCCGACCTGCACTGCCAGGTACCGGTGGACATCGTCACCGCGGCCCTCGGCGGCGAGGTTGAGGTGCCCACCCTCGACGGCCGCGTGAACCTGCGCATCCCGCCGGGGACCCAGCCCAACCAGGTGTTCCGCCTGCGCGGCAAGGGGGTCAAGCCGGTGCGCGGCAACCGCCAGGGCGACCTGCTCTGCCGGATCCACGTCGAGACGCCGGTCAACCTGACCAAGCGCCAGCGTGAGCTGCTCGAGGAGTTTCAGGCGACCCTGCAGGACACCGGAGGCAAGCACCATCCGCACACCTCGTCGTGGCTCGACAAGGTCAAGCGCTTTATCGAGGAGTGGCGGATATGAGCCTGGGCATCGGCATCATCGGGGCCGGCGGCCGCATGGGCCGTATGCTGATCGATGTGGTGCACCGGCAGCCGGGGGTGCATCTGGCCGCCGCCACCGACCGGGCCGGTGGCGAGGCCGTCGGTCGGGATGCCGGTGAACTCGCCGGGCAAGGGGCGGTGGGCGTGACCGTCGGGGACGACATTGCGACCGCCGTGTCTGCCTCCGAGGCTGTGATCGATTTCAGCCTCCCCGAGGCGACGGAGGCGGTGACTGCTGCCTGTGCGCAGGCCGGCCGCCCGCTGGTACTGGGGACCACGGGCCTCGGCGAGGCCCAGCGCGAGGCGGTGCGGCAGCTCTCGGAGCAAGTGGCGGTCATGCACGCGGCCAACTATTCGACCGGAGTGACGCTGCTGACCGCGCTGGTCGAGCAGGCCGCCCGCGCCATCGGTGAGCACAGCGACATCGAGATCATCGAGGCCCACCACCGCCACAAGGTGGATGCCCCTTCGGGTACTGCGCTTCGGCTCGGCGAGGCGGCGGCCGATGCCTTGGGACGTGACTTGGGGCAATGCGCCGTCTACGGCCGCGAGGGCTACACCGGGGAGCGCGACCGGCGGGCCATCGGCTTCGAGACGATCCGTGCCGGCGACATCGTCGGTGAGCATACCGTGCTCTTCGGCGGGGACGGTGAACGGGTCGAGCTCACCCACAAGGCCTCGAGCCGCACCACCTTTGCCGCCGGCGCCCTGCGGGCCGCCACGTGGCTGGTGGAACAACCGCCGGGGCTCTACGACATGCGCGATCTGATCGGCGTGTGAAGGCCTGAGCACGGGGCGGCCGCTCGGCCGCTCCGTGCTCAGGCAGCCGAGCGCTTGGCGGGTAGCTCGGCCTGGTATCGGCGCAGGAAGTAGTCGATGGTCTCGGTGCGGATCTGGATCGATCCGCCGGGGCGGTTCTCGTCTAGGTCCTTGAAGCAGAAGTAGGGTGTTCCGGATTGCTCGATGATCGCCTCGATCACCGAGTAGATCGGGGCGTCGTGGCCGCACTTGAAGTTCGACAGCTCCACGGCCACCAAGTTGGGGTGGCGGGCGATGAACTTCGCCGCCCAGAGCTTGCGGGAGCTGTGCTCTGAGAAGTCGTGCTTCCAGACGTCGTCGATGGCCAGCGCCGAGCGCATGGCGCCGGCGCGCACCTCGGCGCCGAAGAGCTGCTCGAGCGTGGCCGGATCGCGGGGCAGGGCGTCCTGCCACAGGATCGGGTAGCCCTTGCGCTGCAGATCATCGAGGATGCCGTGGTTGATGCCCGGATCGTTGTGGTAGGGCCGGCCGAGGACCCCGATACCCACCCGTCCTTCCTGCTCCAGCCGCTGCAGCGTCTGCCGCTGTTCGGCCTCCATCCGCTCGTGGAAGGCGTGCAGGGCTGCCAGGCCCTGTTCCGCGGCGCGCCTTGACTCCCTGGCGCTGATGCCGAGTTCCTCTCCCCAGTCGGCGCGCATCTGTTCGGCACACAGCGCCGCGTCGTCCAGGTTGACCAGGGTCTTGCGGAAGCGGATCCCGTGCTCGGCGAACACGTCCCCCTCGCGGCGGAAGGCGGCGTGGGTGGCTTCGGCGGTGCCCGGCACCGTCGGGCACGCCTGGGCGGCGAGTGCGCCGTCCAGAGCGCCGGGCAGACTCTTGATCATCGGGAAGAAGATGTGGGTGAGCGGGCGCCGGCGGTGTTTGCGGGTAAGCAGGTTATGGACGTGCGGGATGCCGAGCTTGCTCGGGAAGCACGGGTCGATGCTGCCGCGGTTGGCGCCGCGACGGTAGAGTTCCGGATCGGTGTAGTCGGAGAAGACCAGCGCCCGTTCGGGGACGCCGAGCGCTGTGAAATAGCCGAGGAAGAAGGGCGCGCAGCTGTAGAGGTTCAGGACCCGGGGGATACCGATGCGCACCTGACGGCGATAGGCCATCGCCGCCCGGCGGCGGGCCGCAGGGCGGCCCAGCGGGCCGGGCAGGCGGGTCTGTGGCAGCGGGTCGGCGACCCCTTCGACCTGCGGGGTGCGGAAGACCTCGCGGGCGGCGCGGTCCAGGTGATTCGGATTGCGCTCGGCGTCGCGATCGAGCGCCGCCTTGATGCGCTGCATGGTGTCTTTGTCCTCGACCTCGCCCTGCTCGCAGGAGGCGATGATTACGCGCCGGAAACCGGGGGCCAGGGGGACCGAGGTCCGGGGTGGCGTATCGGCCCCGGTTGCCGGCTCGGTGACGTCGCCGGTGGCCACGTCGATGAAGGTCCGCAGGCAGAGGTTGCGGCAGAAACGACACCGTGTGCGCTCGTCGCGGATGGTGTGGTGCTGGAGGCGGCGCGCGCGTTCGAAGCCGATGAACGTCGAGCGGCGGTGCTCGCTGCGGTGCAGTCGGCGGGCCTCGAGCCCCGCGCCGATCGCCCCGGATTCACCGCAGTGGCGGTGCACGCGGATGTCACACTCCGCCCCCACCTGCCGGAAGCGCTCGCGCAGGTAGTCCACCTGTGCCTTCACGGCGGCGAGGTTGTGCTGCGTTCCCCCTTGTAAGACGAAACGCCGTCCCAGATCCGCCGGGTTGGGCTGCTGCGCCACATAGAGCCAGATGTTCTTCGGCAGGACCGCCGCCAGGCCGGCGAGGATCTCGTGGCGCTGCCAGCCCTTGCGCTGGAAGTCGACGATGTCCGACTGCAGGAAGACCGCACAGCCGTGGTTGAACACGGGCATCGCCTCCGCGCTGAGCGCGGTCTCGGCGTAGTCCTCGAGCTCGATGCCAAAGGCGCGCGCGGTTGCCTGCAGGAAGTAGCCATTGCCCGCCGAGCATTGGGTGTTGAGACGGAAGTCGCGGACCCGGCCGTCGCGCAGGAACATCAGCTTGATGTCCTGGCCGCCGACATCGACGATGCAGTCGGTCCCGGGGTGCTCTTTTTCGCAGGCGTGGGCGTGGGCCACCGTCTCGACGACCGCGGTATCCGCATGCAGCACGTCGCGCAGGATATCCTTGGCGTATCCGGTGGTGCCCACACCGGGGACTTCCAGTTCCGCCCCTTGGCGCAGGACGGCGGTCTCCAGTTCGGCGAGCAGGGCAACGGCGTCCTCGATGGGGTTGCCTCCGGAGAGTCGATAGGCCTTGGCGAGGACCTCGCCGTCCGGATCCAGCAGGACGCCCTTGGTGGAGGTGGACCCGGCGTCGATCCCCACATAGCCGGTCACCCTTTCGCCGGGGGAGAAGCGGGCCGGCTGCCAGGGTTGCGGCTGGAACTCGCGCAGAAACGTTTCCAGCTCGGCGGAATCCTGGACCAGGGGCGGTGCGCCGCCCGGGCGCCGCCCGCCGGTGCGCTGCTCCGTCAGCCAATCGTCCAGCACGCCCGGCCCCGGGTAGCGCCCGGCGTCCGGGTCATCGGCCAGCTCGCTGCGCCCGAACGCGACCGCGCCGAGCGCGGCGAAGTACTGGGCCTGCTCGGGGACGTGGACGGCTGCCTCCAGCGGCGCGTTCCAGTCGACGCCTCGCTCCTCCCAGAGGGCCTGGATGTGGCTTCGCCAGCACTCCTGAAGGCCGCGGATGTAGGTGTTCGGCCCGCCGAGCAGCAGCACCCGGGGGTGGAGGGTGTGGCCCCGGGTCAGGACGGAGAGGTTCTGCTGCACGATGGCCTCAAACAGTGAGGCCATCAGTTCCTCGGCGGCGACCCCCTGCTTCTGTAGGGAGTTGATATCGGTCTCGGCGAAGACCCCGCACTTCCCGGCCACCGGGTGGACGGTGTGGCCGACATAGCCCATGTCGCCGAGCCGCTCCGGCGCGATGGCCAGCTTGGCGGCGATCTTGTCGATCACGGCGCCGGTGCCCCCGGCGCACTTGTCGTTCATGGCCGGGATCTTGCGCTTGCTGCCGTCTTCCAGCGACTTGAAGACGATGATCTTGGCGTCCTGGCCACCGAGCTCGACCACGCTGCCGACGTCGGGGAAACGCGACTCGACGGCCAGCGACACGGCGTGGACCTCCTGCACGAACCGCGCCCCCAGGGCCCGGGCGACGCTGCCGCCCCCCGAGCCGGTGGTGAACAGCCGCAGGTCTTCGCGACGCGCCGCTGGGATGGCTGCCTCGATCCGGGCGAGGAAGTCACGCACGGTCTCCAGCTGGCGCGTTTCGTGGCGGCGATAGTCGTGCCAGAGCAGTGTATCGTCGGCACCGTCGATGACTACGGCCTTGACCGTGGTGGAACCGACGTCCAGGCCGACCAGGATCGGGGCGTGATCAGCGGGGCTGGGCATGACGGGGCTCCCCGGGCTGGTGCTCGGTGGCGGCGTGGCGGGGCGAGTCCGGGTGGCTGGCCATGCGATCGGCCAGGTGATGGACGAACCGTGCCGCCCGGCAGATCGCCCCGCCGGTATGGGGGATCGGGTAGAGCGGGCTGCGCAGCTGCGGGCGTTCGGCGATGTAGGCGCGCAGCGTGTCCAGGTCGGTGCCGCGGGCGGTCAGGGCGTCTTGGAACTCGTTGCGGGCGGACTCGCGCGCCTCGCCCAGCGCCATCTGTGCCCGCGAGTAGGCGTTGATCTCGCCCTCGCCGGAGGTCTCAATGGGCAGGAAGCGGATATCCGGATAGTCGGCCTGCACGGCTGCCTGGGCCCCGTCGGACTGGGTCGAGGGCATGCAGCCGAAGGGCTTGAGCGAGAGGGTCATGTGCGCCAGACGGTTGCGGTGGTAGTAGAGCGTCTTGGCCACCTCAAGGTGTCCCTCGCCACCGGTGATGCGCGGGTGGTAGTAGGGGCGGCCGAGACGCTCCAGGGTGCGCTGGTCGGCCAGCGGGGCTGCACAGTTACCGAGGGCGGCGCGCATGCGGTCGTACTCGCGATGGAGGAGCCGGCCGATCTGCTCGATCAGCCAGTGGCGCAACCGTGTGGTGGTGGCCCGCAGTAGGGCGCGGCCCGTCCGGACGTGAGCCGCCGCCTCGGCCGCCCGGGCCTCATCGAGCTGGCCGTGGAGCCCGTGGCGCATGTAGTCGACCCATCCGGCGACCGGTTCCACCTGGATCTCGGCGCCTTCCCCCTCGAGAAACTCGAACATGCGGAAGTTGCCGTCCCCCTCGGTGGTCTGCGCCCAGAACTCGCCGGTGACCTTCACCAAGGGACGCGGGCGCAGGTAGTCCACCTCGAAACCCGCTTCGATGATCCTGCGACAGCGGGACAGGGCGGCGGTGCAGGTCGAATCCCGCAGGCGGGTGAGCAGGCGGGCGGCATCCTCGGCACTGGACAGGGGGGTCACGGCGGCCAGCAGCCGGGCCGTGGCCGTCACCCGGGGATGCGGCCGTCCCTGGCCGAGCGCCCGCTCGCACTCGCTCAGGCAGGCCTCGAAGGTCCGTTCGGCCGCGGAGCTATCGGTAGCGTAGGGGCGCGCCCGGTAGAAGACGGCATTGAGCACGTCGGCCATGAACAGGGCGTCGAGCACGGCGATGTAGAGACCAAGGTCCACGGAGAGTCCGTCTCCGTAGCCCTCGTCCGGGTGGCCATCGCCGCCGCCCTTCTTGTCGAAGGCGATCACCCGGAACCCCGGATAGCCGGCCTTGGCCAGGGCCTGCCGGTACTGCGCCTCGTACATCCCGAAACGGCAGGGCCCGCACGAGCCCGGCGTGACGAAGACGTACCGGTCCGTAACTTCGTCCCGCGCGAGGTTGCGCTCGGCTCGGCGCCGTTCGAGGTGGTTGATCAGGGCGCCGGCGACGAAGTAGACCGGATTGCACTGGCCGTTGTTGCAAAGCTCCCGGCCGGTCTGCAGATCGCCGCGCTCCGGCGTGGGGATCGCCTCGGCATGGTAACCCAGACCCCGCACGGCGGCGGTGAGCAGCCGATCATGAGCGACGCTGAGACTGCCGAAGAGCAGGGTGACCCGGTCCCGTTCCTCGCGGGTGAACGGCCGCTCGGCGGGGCGCCGGTAGTGACGCCTCGCGCCGTCCTGCGGGTGCGTCGGCGGGCTCGGTTCCATGGGCCACTCGCGTACCGCTGATCCGGTCAGCCTTCCAATCTAATCCTGTTGCCCGAAGGCATCAAATCGCCCCCGGGCCCCTCGCCGCCCGGGGCTCAGCCTGCCGCGCAGTCCAGCAGGCGCTGCAGGATGTCGAAGTAGATCGCCTCCAGCGCTTCGAGGTCGGCGACCGCGACGTGCTCATTCGCCTTGTGAATGGTGGCGTTCAGCGGGCCGAGTTCCACCACCTGCGCGCCGGTCGGGCCCATGAAGCGGCCATCGGAGGTGCCCCCGGAGGTCGATCGCCGTGGACAGCGCCCGGTGTGCGCAGTGACCGCCTGCTCGACGGCCTCGATGAGCGCCCCGCCTCGGGTGGCGAAGGGGCCGCCCGAGTGCCGCCAGGATATCGTGTAGTGGACGCCGTTGTGGTGGAGGATCGCCTCGATCCGTTGCTGCAGATCCTCGGCGGAGACCGTCGGGGCGTAGCGCAGGTTGAAGACGACCTCCATGGCGCCGGGGATGACGTTGTCCGCCCCGGTGCCCGCCTGGATGTTGGAGATCTGGAAGCTGGTCGGCGGGAAGTCGTCGTCACCCTGATCCCACTCGGTGGCCACGAGCTCCTGCAGCGCCGGTGCGAAACCGTGGATGGGGTTGTCCGCCTGGTGCGGGTAGGCGACGTGACCCTGCTCGCCGTGGACGGTGAGGTGGCCGGTCAGCGACCCCCGGCGGCCGACCTTGAATTCGTCCCCCAACTGCGCCTGGCTGCTGGGCTCGCCGACGAGGCAGTAGTCGATGGCGCTGCCCCGCTCGGCCAGGGTCTCCACCACGTGGCGCGTGCCATCCACCGCAGGACCCTCCTCGTCGCTGGTCAGCAGGACCGCGATGGCGCCGGCGTGCTTGGGATGGTGGGCGACGAAGCGCTCCACGGCAGCGGTGAAGGCGGCGACGCTGCCCTTCATGTCCGCCGCACCGCGGCCGTAGAGACAGCCATCCTCGACGATGGGCTGGAAAGGTGGGTGCTGCCACGCTGACTCCGGGCCACTGGGGACGACATCGGTATGGCCGAGGAAGCAGAACAGCGGCCGCCCGGTACCGCGCTGCGCCCACAGGTTGGTCACCCCGCCGGTGCTCAACCACTCGGCGCCGAAGCCGGCCGCGGCCAGGCGTTCGGCGATGAGGGTCTGGCAGCCGGCATCCTCGGGGGTCACCGACGGTCGCTGGATCAGCTCCCGGGCCAGCTCGAGGGTTGCGCTCATGGGCGCAGCAGCTCGTTGATGCCGACCTTGGCGCGGGTCTTCTCGTCCGCGTATTTGATGATCACGGCACAGTAAAGACTGTGGCTGCCATCGGCGGCGGGGAGGTTTCCCGGGACGACCACGGCACCCTCTGGAACGTGCCCGAAGTGGACCTCACCGGTGTTGCGGTCGTAGATCTTGGTGCTCTGGCCGATGTAGACGCCCATGGAGATCACCGCGCCGCGGCCGACGATCACCCCCTCGACGATCTCCGAGCGGGCGCCGATGAAGCACTCGTCCTCGATGATGGTCGGGTTGGCCTGCAGCGGCTCGAGTACGCCGCCGATGCCCACCCCCCCCGAAAGGTGGACGTTTTTGCCGATCTGGGCGCAGGAGCCCACCGTGGCCCAGGTGTCGACCATGGTGCCCTCGTCCACATAGGCGCCGATGTTCACGTAGGAAGGCATCAGCACCACCCCGGGGGCGATGTAGCTGCCGCGCCGCGCTGCCGCCGGCGGCACCACGCGCACGCCGGACTCGCGCAGGGCGTCCTCGCCCCAGTCGGCGAACTTCATCGGCACCTTGTCGAAGAAGTTGGTCACGCCGCCGCGCATCAGGCGGTTGTCGTTGAGCCGGAAGGAGAGCAGGACGGCTTTCTTCAGCCACTCGTTGACCTGCCAGCCCCCGTTGCCCGGTTCGGCCACCCGTGCCTGGCCGCTATCCAGACGGCGCAGGGCCTCATCGACCGCCTCGCGGATCTCGGCGGGGGTGTCATTCGGGTTGAGGCGGGTGCGTTGTTCGAACGCCTCTTCGATCACCTTCTGGATGTCTGCAGCCATGCTGGGCTCCCTATTGGAAATTTCTCTGGACAAACCGCCGGATCCGCTCCGCCGCCTCGATGCAGGTGGCCAGGTCGGGAACCAGCGCCATGCGGATGCGTCCCGCCCCCGGAGCAACCCCGTCAGGGCCGGTGCGGGAGAGGAAGCTGCCCGGTAGAACCGTGACGTGCTCTTCCTCCCAAAGCCGCCGGGTGAACTCCTGGTCGTCCACCGGTGTGCGCGGCCAGAGATAGAAGGTCGCCGGCGGCGGGGAAACGTCCTCGAGGGCGTCGGCGAGAATGGTACACACCTCCCGGTAGCGCTCGCGATAGCGCGCCCGGTTGTCGATGACGTGGCTCTCGTCGCCCCAGGCTGCGGTGCTCGCGGCCTGCACGTGCAGGGGCAGGGCGCAGCCCTGATAGGTGCGGTAGCGCAGGAAGGCGTGGATCAGGCCCGGGTCGCCGGCAACGAACCCGGAGCGCAGGCCGGGGGCGTTGGAGCGCTTGGACAGGCTGTGGAAGACCAGGCAACGGTGGAAGTCGGTGCGCCCCTCGGCCTGGCAGACCTGCAGCAGTCCGGGCGGGGGATCGTCCTCGTCGGCGTAGATCTCGCTGTAGCACTCATCGGCGGCCACGATGAAGCCGTACCGGTCACTGAGTTCCAGCACACGGCGGTGGTAGTCGGTGCCGGCCACGGCGCCGGTCGGGTTGGCCGGGCTGTTGAGGTAGAGCAGCTGGACCCGCTGCCAGGTCCGCGGCTCGATGGCGTCGAGATCCGGCAGCCCGCTGCCCGGGTCGATGGGCAGGTAGAGCGGGCGCGCGCCGCTGAGCAGCGCTGCACCCTCGTAGATCTGATAGAACGGGTTGGGCATGGCCACGTACGGCCGGCCGCGGCCGATGACAGTCTGGGCGATGGCAAACAGTGCCTCGCGGGTCCCGGCGACGGGTAGCACGTGGTACGCCGGGTCCACGGCCGTCCCGGGCAGGTCGAAACGCCGGCACAGCCAAGCGGCGATCGCCTCGCGCAGCGACTCGAGGCCCCGGGTGGCCGGGTAGCGAGCTACCTGATCCAGGTTATCGCGGAGCACCCGGGTGAGCAGCTCGGGGGGCGGATCCTGGGGCTCGCCGATACCCAGCCGGATGGGCGCTGCAGCCGGTGCGCGGTGCCCGGCCAGAAGCCGCTCCATGCGCTCGAAGGGGTAGGGCTGCAGCTCGGAGAGACCGCGATTCATAGATCCTCCGCGTCGAGGAGTCCTTGCAGGGCCTGACGCACACAGCGGTACTGCGCCGGCCGGCGCAAAGGCTTGCCCTGGTCATCGGTGATGAAGAACACGTCCTCGGCCCTCTCTCCCATAGTGGCGATCTTGGCGTTCTTGACCCGCACGCCGCACTGCGAGAACGCCCTGCCTACCCGTGCCAGCAGTCCGGGCCGGTCGGCGGTGATCAGCTCCACGACGGTGCGGGTGTTGTCCGGGTCGTCCGTAAAGCGGATCTGCGTCTCGGTGCGAAAGTGCTGGAGCTGTCGCGGGATGTGCCGCGCCACCGGGGCCGGGGGCGGGCCCTGCTCAGCGGCGGCGGCGGCCAGCACGCGGCGCACCTCCTCGATACGTTGTTCCTCCCGCGGTGGCTCGCCGTGTTGTTCCAGCACCCGGTAGCTGTCCAGGGTATAGCCGGCGTCGGTGGTGATCACGCGGGCATCCTGGATGCTCAGACCGAGCCGGTCCAGGGCCCATACACAGCGGGCGAAGAGATCGGTGCTGTCGGGTGCGTAGAGGAAGATCCGCGTGCCGCCTCCAGCGTCCTGCGCGGCGGCCAGCACCAGCGGGAGCTGGGCCGGCAGCGCCTCGGCAATGGCCTCGGTGTGCCAGGCGATCTCCTCGGCGCTGTGGCGCAGGAAGTAGTCCTCCGGCAGCTCCCCCCAGACTTTGCGGATGCGCCCCGGTCCGTAACCGCGCTGGCGGAGGATTCGCCGGGCATCGCGCTGGGTGTCGCGGATCAGCTCGTGCTTGTCCAGCGGCTTACCCAGTCCGCGGCGGATGGCGGCCCGGGTCAGCCCGTAGAGCTCGTTGAGCAGCGCGGCCCGCCAGGCGTTCCAGAGTTCCGGGTTGGTGGCGCGGATGTCGGCGACGGTCAGCAGGTAGAGGTAGTCCAGGTGGAGCTGGTCGCCCATGGCGCGGGCGAACTCGGTGATCACCGCCGGGTCGGAGAGATCCTTGCGCTGCGCGGTGACCGACATGTCCAGGTGGTGGCGCACCAGCCAGGCGACCAGGCGGGCGTCGTAGGCCCCGAGCCCGTGCTGGATGCAGAAGTCGTAGGCATCGGTGGCGCCCAGTTCGGAGTGATCGCCGCCGCGGCCTTTGGCGATGTCGTGGAACAACCCCGCCAGGAAGAGCAGCTCGGGTTTTGGCAGCTGCTGCATGATGTCGTGGGCCAGGGGCAGCTCGGCACGGTGCTCGGCCAGGGCCATGCGGCGCAGGTTGCGCACCACGAAGAGGGTGTGCGAGTCGACGGTGTAGACGTGGAACAGGTCGTACTGCATGCGCCCGGCGATTCGCCCGAACGCCGGGATGTAGCGCCCGAGCACGCCGTAACGGTGCATCCGGCGCAGGGCGTGGGTGATGCCCTGGGGCTGGCGGAGGATCTCCATGAACAGGCTGCGGCAACGCAGATCGCGCCGGAAACTCTCGTCGATGAGCGTCCGGTGCTGGCGGATGAGCCGGATGGTCGAGGCACGCACGCCCTTGAGTTCCGGGTGCTGCTGCAGCACCAGGAAGACCTCCAGCAGGGCGAATGGATAGCGCCGGAATACCGAGGGGTCGGTGACCTCAAGGAAGTCGCGGCGGATCTGGAACCGCTTGTTGATCGGGGTCGGCTCGGTACCCGAACCGGCGTAGAGGATCGCCTCCTGGAAGTGCTGCAGGAGCATCTCGTTCAGCCGCGAGATGTCCATGGCGGTGCGGAAGTAGCGCTGCATGAACTGCTCGACGGCCAGGGTGCGGTCGTCATCGACGTAGCCGAACAGCTCGGCCAGACCGACCTGGTGGTCGAAGAGCAGACGGTCCTCGCGTCGACCGGCGATCAGGTGCAGACCGAAGCGCACGTCCCAGAGGAAGCGTTGGCCGGCGTGGAGGGCCTGGTACTCGGCTTCGGTCAGGAACCCCTCCGCGACCAGCTCGTGCACGTGCTCGGCCCCGAAGTGGCGCTTGGCGACCCAGCCCACCATCTGGATGTCGCGCAGACCGCCGGGGCTGGATTTGATGTTTGGTTCCAGGTTGTAGGCGGTGTCGTGGAATTTGGCGTGGCGGGCCTGCTGCTCGGCCAGCTTGGCCTCGAAGAAGGCCGGGCTTGGCCAGATGCGCTCGGCCGACATGGCCTGGCGCAGCGACTGACAAAGCTGCGGGTCGCCGCAAAGCAGGCGCGACTCCATGAGATTAGTCGCGATGGTGATGTCGTCGCCGGCGGCCTCGATGCACTCCTCGACGCTGCGAACGCTGTGACCGATGTCCAGACCTAGATCCCATAACCCGGTGATGAGGGATTCGAGCGAAGGGGTGAGCGCCTCTCTGCGCCCGGGGGCGACCAGGACCAACACATCGATGTCGGACCCCGGGTGCAGCTCGCCGCGGCCGTAGCCGCCCACCGCCAGGAGCGCGCAGCCGCCTGGATCGTCGCCGCCCAGGCTGCCTCGCCACAATTGTCGGACCACCTCATCCACCAGGGCGGCCCGTTCCGGAACCAGTTCCTCGGCGCCGGTCCCGGCGCGGAATCGCTCGGCGAACTCTGCATCAGCCTGCCGCAGGGCTTGGCGCAGGGTGGGCAGCAGCGGCTCACCCGCCTCCAGCGCCCGGGCTAGATCACCGGACTCCAGGACGGCGGGGCGGGCCGTGGCGGGCATGGTGGGGCTCCTGTCGATGGGGCGGCGACTCAGCGGCCGTCCGGTGCCGGGGTGAGGATCTCGTAGCCGGTCTCGGTGACAAGCAGGGTGTGCTCCCACTGGGCCGAGAGGCTGCGGTCCTTGGTCACCACCGTCCACTGGTCCCGCAGCAGCTTGGTGGCCGGTTTTCCGGCGTTGATCATCGGTTCGATGGTGAAGGTCATACCGGGCTCGAGGCGCATGCCGGTGCCGGGCTGGCCGTAGTGAAGCACCTGTGGCTCCTCGTGGAAGCTCTGCCCGATGCCGTGGCCGCAGTACTCTCGCACGACCGAGAAGTTGTGCTCCTCCGCGTGGCACTGCACGGCGTGGCCGATATCCCCCAGAGTGGCGCCGGGCCGGACCTGCTCGATGCCGCGCCAGAGGCAGTCGCGGGTGGTTTCCACGAGGCGTCGGGCCAGGATGCTCGGCTCGCCGACGTAGAACATGCGGCTGGTGTCGCCGTGCCAGCCCTCGGGGTCGATGACCGTCACGTCGATGTTGAGGATATCGCCCTTCTTGAGCTTTTTCGGCCCGGGGATGCCGTGGCAGACGACGTGATTGACCGAGGTGCAGGTGGCCTTGGGGAAGCCGCGGTAGTTCAGCGGCGCCGGCGTCGCCCCGAGCTCCTCCGTGATGTAGCGATGACAGAGCTCGTCGAGGTACTCGGTTGTCACCCCGGGCTCGACCCGGGGGGCGATCATGTCCAGCACGCTCGCGGCCATCCGGCCGGCGCGGCGCATGCCCTCGATCTCTTCAGCGGTTTTGATGGGTACAGACATGCGCCTCATCATAACATGTGGAGTTCGCCTGCGGTGTGTCGCCGCCCGGCCGTGGAGGGTGTTGCCCTGCATCGGCAGGCCGTGCAGTTCATTCTTGTAACCGACTGTCGATAGTGGTATAAACCGCGCTGCTGCGGCGTAAAGGTGCGCCCAGCAAACTGGGAAAACCACTGAATCCACACATACGCCGTCACATTCGACCGGGTGCCCGGTGGCCGTGCGCGACCGGGTCGTCGTCTGCGGGCGTATGGAGGCTCAACCCGATCCAAGGAGATCCGACATGGCCGACGTTTCCATGCGTCAGATGCTGGAAGCGGGAGTGCACTTCGGGCACCAGACCCGCTTCTGGGATCCGAAAATGCGCCCCTTCATCTTCGGTGAGCGCAACAAGATCCATATCATCAACCTCGAGAAGACGCTGCCCCTCTACAAGGACGCCCTGAACTTCGCCGGGCGCCTGGCCAGCAACGGTGGCAAGATCCTCTTCGTCGGGACCAAGCGGCCGGCGCGGGAGCTGGTCCGCGAGCATGCGGCCCGCTGCGGGATGCCCTACGTCGATCACCGCTGGCTCGGCGGCATGATGACCAATTTCCGCACCGTCAAGCACTCCATCGCCCGCCTCAAGGACCTGGAGACCCAGGCGGAGGACGGCACCTTCGACAAGGTGACCAAGCGCGAGGCGCTGGCGCTGAGTCGCGAGCGCGAGAAACTTGATCGCAGTCTTTCGGGCATCAAGAACATGGAGCGCCTTCCCGACGCCATGTTCGTCGTCGACGTGGGCTATGAGCACATCGCCATCTCCGAGGCGAAGAAGCTCGGCATCCCGGTCATCGGCGTAGTGGACACCAACTGCTCGCCCCGCGAGGTCGACTACGTCATCCCCGGCAACGACGATGCCATCCGTGCCATCGAGCTCTACGTCAGCGGTATCGCCGATGCCGTCCTCGAGGCCAAGCAGGCAACCAGTCATGCCGCGGCCTCGGGCAAGGACGACTTCGTCGAGATCAACGACACCGCATCCTGAGGGGGGCAAACAGAGATGTCCGTATCCGCAAATCTGGTCAAGCAGCTTCGTGAGCGCACCGGCTCCGGCATGATGGAGTGCAAGAAGGCCCTGGTGGAGGCCGACGGCGACCTGGAGGCCGCCGCAGAGCTGATGCGCAAGAAGGGCCTGGCCAAGGCCGACAAGAAGGCCGATCGAGTCGCGGCCGAAGGCCGCATCGTGGCGGCCCGCTCCGATGACGGCAAGGCCGGCGTGCTCGTCGAGGTCAACTCCGAGACCGACTTCGTCGGCAACGGCGACGAGTTCCGCGCCTTCGCCGAGTCCGTGGCGCAACGGGCTCTGGACTCCGGCGCCGAGGACCTGGACGCCCTGCTGGCCAGCGAGGTCGACGGCAAGTCGGTGGAGACCCTGCGCCAGGAGATGGTCGCGCAGCTCGGCGAGAACATCGAGGTCCGCCGTTTAATCCGCTACGCTGGGGACCATCAGGTGGCTCAGTACCTGCACGGCGCGCGGATCGGCGTGATGGTCGAGTACACCGGGGGCGACGAGCAGCTCGGCCGCGACCTGGCCATGCACATCGCGGCCTCCTCGCCGGTTTGCGTCAGCCCCGACGATGTGCCGTCGGATCAGCTGGCCTCCGAGAAAGAGGTACTGCTGGCGCAGGCTCGCGAGAGTGGCAAGCCGGAAGAGATCGTCGAAAAGATGGTCGAGGGCCGGCTCAATAAGCATCTGAGCGAGATCACGCTGCTCGGTCAGCCCTTCGTCAAGGACCCGGATCAGACCGTCGGGGACCTGCTCAAGGCCAAGGGCGCGGAAGTGACCCGCTTCGCGCGCTACGAGGTCGGCGAGGGCAAGGAGAAAAAGGACGAGAGCTTCGCTGACGAGGTGATGGCCCAGGTCCGCGACTCCTGAGCCCGGGCGGCGCTATCAGCAACGGCGGTGCCCGGGGTGCCCGGGCACCGCGCCCGCTCACCGAAAGGCCGGAGTCATGACGGTGCCGCACTATCGCCGGATACTGCTCAAGCTCAGCGGCGAGGCGCTGCTGGGTGACGGACAATACGGGATCGCCGCCAACACGCTCAATCGCATCGCCGACGAGCTCGCCGAGATCAACGCCATGGGGGTCCAGGTGGCGGTGGTCATCGGGGGTGGCAACATCTTCCGCGGGGCCGGTTTGGCCGCATCGGGCATGGACCGCGTCACCGCCGATCACATGGGTATGCTGGCCACCGTGATGAACGCCCTGGCCATCCAGGACGCTCTGGAGCGGCGGAACGTGTTCTGCCGCGTCATGTCGGCCATCAAGATCAATCAGGTCTGCGAGGATTACATCCGCCGCCGGGCGGTGCGTCACCTGGAGAAAGGCCGGGTGGTGATCTTCGCGGCCGGTACCGGCAACCCCTTCTTCACCACCGACTCCGCCGCCAGTCTGCGCGCCGTGGAGGTCGGAGCCGAATTGCTGCTCAAGGGAACCAAGGTCGACGGGGTTTACAGCTCCGACCCGGTCCGCGACCCCGAGGCGAAACGCTATCAGCAGCTCACCTACGATGAAGTGCTGAGCAAGCGCCTGGAGGTCATGGACGCGACCGCCATCGTCCTGTGCCGCGATCAAGCGATGCGCATCATGGTCTTTGACATCACCAGCCCGGGTACCATGGTCGCCGCGGCCCGTGGCGAGCCGGTGGGCACCGTGGTCGACCCGGGCCTGCCCAGCGCCCAGGAGGAATCATCGTGATCGAAGATATCCAGGAAGACGCCGACCGCCGGATGGCCAAAGCTGTCGAGAGCCTCAAGCACGACCTGGCTCGGCTGCGCACCGGGCGCGCCCATACAAGTCTGCTTGATCAGGTGAATGTCGAGTATTACGGCATGGAGGTGCCCATCAAGCAGGCGGCCAACATCAGCGTGGAGGATTCGCGCACGCTCGCCGTTACGCCCTTCGAAAAGCACATGGTGCCCGCCATCGAGAAGGCGATCATGGCCTCGAACCTGGGGCTGAGTCCGGTTACGGCCGGGCAGGTCATCCGGGTGCCGCTGCCCTCACTGACCGAGGACCGCCGCAAGGAGATGGTCCGCCTGGTCAAGAACGAGGCCGAGCAGGCCCGCGTCGCCATCCGCAACGTCCGCCGGGATGCCAACTCGGACCTCAAGGACCTGGCCAAGGGCAAAGACATCACCGAGGACGAGGAGCGCAGCGCCCAAGAGGCCATTCAGAAGCTCACCGATCGGTACGTGGCGCAAGTCGACGACCTGCTCGAGGAGAAGGAACGCGAGCTCATGGAGGTCTGAGCAGGTCGTATGGCGGAGACGAATGGGCCAGCGCAGATCGCCGAGCGATTAGCCGGTGTCGAGTTACCGCGCCACATCGCCATCGTCATGGATGGCAATGGGCGGTGGGCGCAGCGGCGTGGGCAGCCGCGCTACGCCGGCCACCGCGCTGGCGTGCGCTCGGTGCGTGAGGTGGTCGAGGCGTGCGGGCGCCTGGAACTCGAGGCACTGACGCTCTTCGCCTTCAGCAGCGAGAACTGGCGTCGTCCGCGCGGCGAGGTCCGCGTGCTGATGGAGCTGTTCCGGACCACGCTCGATGAGGAGCTGCAGCGGCTCCACGAGAACGGGGTGCGCCTGAGCTTCATAGGCGATCGGGCGCAATTCAATAAGGCCCTGCAGCGGCGGCTCGTCGATGCCGAGACGCTGACGGCCGGGAATACCGGGCTGAATCTGATCGTGGCCACCAGCTACGGCGGACGCTGGGAGATCGCCGAGGCGGCCCGCCACCTGGCGGCGTCGGCGGCCCGCGGAGAGGTCGATCCGCAGGCCATCGACGAGGAGGCCTTCCGCGGCGCGCTGTCCCTTCCGGATGTGGCCGATCCCGATCTGTTCATCCGCACCGGGGGCGAGCGACGCATCTCCAACTTCCTGCTCTGGCAGATGGCCTATACCGAGCTCCACTTCGCCGAGACGCTTTGGCCGGAGTTCGGCACCGAGGAGCTAGCCCGCGCCATCGAGGACTATGCCGGGCGGGATCGCCGCTTTGGCGCCGTATCCTCCCGTCCGCTGAAGTCGGTGCGCCATGCTTAAGGCACGGGTGCTGACGGCACTGGCGTTGGGCCCCCTATTACTCGCCGCCATCTGGCTGCTCCCCACCGGGGTGCTCGCCGTGCTGCTGGGGGCCACGGCGGCCCTTGCGGCCTGGGAGTGGACCACGTTGATCGGGGTTCAGGACACGGCGCGTAGGGCGGCCATCGTGGGCGGGTTCGCCGCCACCCTGCTGCCGGGGTGGTTGCTTCTGGAAGCCGGTGTCGCGGCTGGCGGTATTCTCTATGCGGTGGCCGGTCTGTGGGTCGGGGCCCTGGTGTGGCTCCTGCTCTACAGCCGGCGTGACCTCCCGGCGCCTTCGCCCCTGCGGGCTGCCCTGGTGGGTTGGTTGGTGCTGTGGCCGTGCTGGTTGGCGTTGGTCTACCTCCACGGCAGCACGCCCTGGGGGCCGTTCTGGCATACATTCCTGCTGGTGCTGGTCTGGGCGGCGGACACCGGCGCCTACTTCACCGGTCGGGCGTGGGGCCGCCACCGGCTGGCACCGCGGATCAGCCCCGGCAAGAGCTGGGAAGGGGCGCTCGGTGGGGGTGCCGCTGCGCTGCTCGGAGGCGGGCTGCTGGTGCTCGCCCTGCAGCCGCAGGCCCCGGGGCTGGGAGCGCTGGCCCTGCTGACGGTGGCGGTCGTTGTTGCCTCGGTGGTGGGGGATCTTTTCGAGAGCATGCTCAAGCGTCAGCGCGGCGTGAAAGACAGCGGCGGCATCCTGCCGGGGCACGGCGGGATCCTCGATCGCATCGACAGCCTGACTGCGGCGGCGCCGGTTCTAGCAGCGGGGTTAGCGTGGTGGCAGAGCGGAATCTGATGCAGCTGGCAGTACTCGGGGCCACCGGCTCCATCGGCACGAGCACCCTGGATGTCGCGGCCCGGCATCCGGAACGGTTCGGCGTCCACGCGGTGGCCGCCGGCCGGGACTGGGAGGGGTTGCTGCGGATCTGCCGCGAGCACCGTCCAGCACGCGCGGCCCTTGCCGATGCGGCGGCGGCGGACGAACTGCGCCATCGCCTCCGGGACGAGGGGCTGCAGCACATCGAGGTCGATGCCGGCGAGGAGGGTGTGGCGGCCCTGGCGGCGGATAGCGACGTGGACGCCGTGGTGACGGCGGTGGTCGGCGCCGCGGGTCTGGCCTCTTCGCTGGCGGCCTGCCGCGCCGGCAAGCGGATCCTGCTGGCCAACAAGGAGACACTGGTCGTCGCCGGGGAGCTGTTCATGGCGACGGCGAAGCGGTTCGGAGCCCGGATCGTGCCCGTGGATAGCGAGCACAACGCGGTCTTCCAGGGACTGCCGGCCGGTGCAGATGCCACGGCGGGGGTCGAGCGCATCATGCTCACCGCCTCCGGCGGCCCGTTCCGCGATCGCGATCCCGACACCCTGGCTGCGGTCACGCCGGAGGAGGCTGTGGCGCACCCGAACTGGTCCATGGGTCGCAAGATCTCCGTGGATTCGGCCACGATGATGAACAAGGGCCTGGAGGTCATCGAGGCCTGCCACCTCTTCGACCTGGAACCTCGGTGCGTCGATGTGGTCATTCATCGACAGAGCCTGGTGCATGCGCTGGTGGGCTACCGTGACGGTTCCTACCTGGCGCAGGTCGGGTCGCCGGACATGCGGGTGCCGATCTCTTACGCCATGGGCTATCCCGAGCGGATCGCCTCCGGCGTCGATCTGGTCGACCTGGCTGCGGCGGGTCGTCTCGACTTCGAGGCTGTGGACGAGCGCCGTTTCCCGTGCCTGCGCCTGGCCTATCAGGCGCTGCGTACCGGCGGCGGTGCCTGTGCCGTGCTCAATGCGGCCAACGAGATTGCGGTGGATGCCTTCCTCGACGGGCGTCTCCGTTTCGACCGCATCGCGCCAGTGATCGAGGAGGCCCTGGCGGCGGAAACCCCACCGCCCCCCCAGGATCTGGATTCGGCCCGTGGGATCGACGCGCGGGCCCGCCGCCAGGCCGAAGAGGCCGTGCGGCGCATCGCGGACTGATTCGACTATGACCATCGTCTGGAGCATCATCGCCTTCCTGGTCGCCATCGCGATCCTGGTGACGGTCCACGAGGCCGGTCACTACCTCGTCGCGCGCTGGTGCAACGTCCGCGTGCGCCGCTTCTCGGTCGGCTTCGGGCGCCCGCTGCTGAGCTGGCGCGGGCGCGGCCCGGACCGCATCGAGTACTGCCTGTCGGCCATCCCTCTCGGCGGTTACGTACAGATGCTCGATGAGCGCGAGGGCGAGGTCGATCCCGCCGAGCGCCACCGCGCCTTCAACAATCGCCCCCTGGGACAGCGCACGGCCATCGTCGCCGCGGGGCCCGCGGCCAACTTCCTGTTCGCGGTGGTGGCCTACTGGCTGGTGGCGGTGCTCGGCATGGTCGAAATGCGGCCCATCGTCGACGAGCCCATCACCGATTCACCGGCCGAGATGGCCGGTTTCGAGCGGGGGGAGGAGATCGTGGCCATCGACAGCCGCGATACCCCCACCTGGCAGCGGGTGGCTATGGGGCTGATGAATGCCGGGTTCAACCGCGAGGATGTCCCGGTCACGGTACGCGATGAGGCCGGCAACGAGTTGGAACGCTCCCTTAATCTGCGCGCCGAGCCCCGGCTCAAGGACACCACCGATATCCTCGGCACCATTGGCTTGCGCGCCTACACGCCGGATCTGCCGGCGACCATCGGCCGTCTCGCCGAGGGGGGGGCGGCAGCGCAGGCGGACCTGCGCGAGGGGGATCGGATCCGCGCCATCGACGGCGAGGCGGTCGGTTCCTGGCTTGAGCTGGTTGAACGGGTCGAGCCACGCGCCAACGAGCCAGTGACCCTGACCTACGAGCGGGAAGGCCAAGTCCGCGAGGTTACGCTCACTCTGGGCGCGCAGGAGCGCGGCGAAGCCGAGGTCGGCATGCTCGGTGTCGGGCCGGCCATCCCCGAGGGGTATCAGGAGCGCATGGAACGGGAGGTTCGCCACGGTCCAGTGGCCGGGGTCGCCTACGGCGTGGAGCGCACCTGGGACACCACCGTGGTGACCGTCAAGATGCTCGTGCGTATGGTCATGGGCGAGGCGTCGCTGAAGAATATCGGTGGCCCGGTGACCATCGGCCAGTTCGCCGGGGATACCGCCTCCATGGGGGTGGTGCCGTTCCTCACCTTCCTGGCGGTCATCAGCATCAGCCTGGGCATCATCAACCTGCTGCCCATCCCGATCCTCGACGGTGGCCATCTGCTCTACTTCCTGACCGAGGCCATCCGCGGCAAGCCCGTCTCGGAACGGACGCAGTTGATCGGGCAGCAGGTGGGTATCGTCATCCTGCTCGGATTGATGGCACTGGCCTTCTACAACGATTTTGAGCGTCTGCTCGGTGGTTGAGCCCGGCGGCGACGATACGAGGCGGACAAGGAGCCGGCCCGATGCGGCACACGGTAGACAAGGGGGCGCTTTGATTCGACGCTGGGGGCGCAATGCGGTTGTCGCGCTGCTGCTGCTGGGCGCGGCCACGGTCGCGACGGCCAGGGCGGACTCCTTCGTCGCCGAGCAGATCCGCGTGGAAGGACTGGAGCGCATTGACGAAGGCACGGTCTTCAGCTATCTGCCCGTCGAGCCCGGTGATCGCGTGGGCAGCGGCGAGGTCGCGGAGGCGATCCGTGAACTCTACCGCTCCGGCTTCTTCCGCGACGTGGAGTTGGCTCGGGACGGCGATGACCTGATCGTGCGGGTGCAGGAGCGGCCGTCCATCGCACGGCTCCAGTTCGAGGGCAACGAGCAGATCCGTACCGAGGACCTGCGCGAGGCTTTGCGCAGCGCGGGGATGGCCGAAGGGCAGGTCTTCAACCGTGCGCAGCTGGCGGAGATCGAGCGGGAACTGCGCCAGCAGTACTTTGCCCAGGGCAAGTACGATGTCTCCGTGGAGAGCACCGTCTCGCCGCTGGAGCGCAACCGGGTGGCCATCCGGATCGACATCGAGGAGGGCCCGGTTGCCGAGATCCGCGAGATCCACTTCACCGGCAACGAGGCCTATTCCGACCGCGATCTGCGCGGCGTGTTCGAGCAGCAGGCTCGGCGCTGGTGGGCGCCGTGGTCGCAGCGGCACCGCTACGCCCGTGATCTGCTCGCCAACGACTTGGAGAGCCTGCGCGGGTACTACCTGGATCGTGGCTTCCTGAACTTCGCCGTGACCTCGACCCAAGTCTCCATCAGCCCCGACCGGCGCGATGTCCATATCGCCGTCAATGTCGCCGAGGGTGAGCAGTACGAGATCGGCAGTATCGACGTCCAGGGGCATCTGGTGGTTCCGCCGGAGGAGCTGCGGGAGCTGATTACGGCCGAGCCCGGCGAACTCTATTCGCGCAGCCGCGTCAACGCCGGCTCCTCGGCCATTCGTTCGCGACTGGCGGAGGAGGGGTACGCCTTCAGCAACGTCAACGTGCGCCCGCGGGTCGACGAGGACGAACAGGTCGTCGATCTGACCTATGTGGTGGACCCCGGGGCGCGGGTTTACGTGCGGCGGATCAATATCACCGGCAATCAGCGCACCCAGGACGAGGTCATCCGGCGCGAACTTCGCCAGCTTGAGGGGGCGCCACTGTCCAGCGAGGCCCTGGAGCGCTCCCAGACCCGGCTCAACCGGCTCGGTTTCTTCGACTTCGTCAACGTCGAGACCCCCCGGGTGCCGGGCGAGGACGATCGGGTGGACGTGGATGTCAGTGTCCAGGAGCGCATGACCGGGCAGCTGCAGGCCGGCGTCGGGTACGGCGATGTCCAGGGACTGCTGGTCAACTTCTCCGTCTCTCAGGACAACCTGCTCGGCACCGGCGACCGGCTGAGCATGACGGTGAACAACTCCAGCGTTTCGACGATCTACAACGTCTCGTACACCGACCGCTACCACACCCAGGAGGGTGTCTCCCAGACGTTGTCGGCCGGCTACCGCGAGACCCGCGCGCGCCGCGCCGACCTGTCCGACTACGACCTGACCTCAGGGCACGCCTCGGTGGAGTACAGCGTGCCGGTCACCGAGGTGGACCGACTGGCGGCGCGGCTGCGGCTGGAACGCATCGGCATCGATAAGCGCTCCGATACGCCGGGCTGGATCCGTAACTTCCTTGAGGATCAGAGCGACGATCGCTTCACTATGATCAAGCCGCGGCTGTCGTGGAACCGGGACACCCGGGATCGCGGCGTCTTCCCCACCGCTGGCGGGCGTCAGCGGCTGTCGCTGGAGGGGACCGTCCCCGGTGATGACCTGGAGTTCTACAAGCTCACCTACGAGAACCGGCGCTACTGGCCGCTGCGCTGGCTCGGTGACCGCACGACGTTCTCAGTGGAGGGGCAGGTCTCCTACGGCGACGGCTACGGCGATACCGACCGCCTGCCGTTCTTCGAGAACTACTACGCCGGCGGTGTGCGGACCGTCCGCGGTTACCGCGGCAACTACCTCGGGCCGCGCAAGGAGGGGGGTGATCCGATCGGCGGCAACGCCCGGGTGCTGACCAAGGCGCAGGTGATCTTCCCACCCACGCCGGAGTCGCAGTCGGTGCGCATGGCCGCTTTCGTCGACGCCGGGCAGGTTTTCAATACGCGACTGGATCGTTACGACTTTGGGTCCAACACTGAGAAGATCATTCCGGAGGGACTGGACCGCGTGGATCTCGGCGAACTCCGGGCTGCGGCGGGTATCTCTCTGATCTGGATGTCCCCGGTCGGTCCGTTGACATTCAGTCTTGCCGAACCGTTAAATGAGTCGCGGGACGACGAGACCGAGACCTTCCAGTTCTCGCTCGGGACGGAATTCTAGGGCTGTCGCGAAGCGGGCAGGGCCGAATGCAGAAGGCGGCAGCCCCCTGGACCGTCCCGGACGCCCGGTCGATCCGTGATCTCCCGGGGGGGTGGCCGAGTTCATCCGAGCGCCGGGTGTGATAGGCTCTGCCGCTTATGGGGTCGTCCGCGGCCTGCGGATGGCACGAGGCGCACGGCGCCGGGAGTAACCGGATCAGACGACGGAGGAGTGAGCGTGAGCGAGAGTGACGCGCAGGGGGCAACGGATATCGAAGGCATCATGAACCTGCTGCCGCACCGGTATCCGATGCTGCTCATCGACCGGGTGCTAGAGTTCCAGCCCCACGAGCATCTGGCCAGCATCAAGAATGTCACCATCAATGAGCCGTTCTTCGTCGGCCATTTCCCGCAAAAGCCCGTAATGCCGGGGGTGCTCATCCTCGAGTCGTTGGCCCAGGCTTGTGGCATGCTCGCGTTCAAGAGTGTTCAGGACACCCTCACGGACAACGACGTCCTCTACCTGGTGGGTATCGACAAGGCGCGCTTCAAGCGGCCGGTTCAGCCCGGTGATCAGCTTCGACACGATGTCTCGGTGCGTCGTGTGGCTCGGGGGATTTGGATCTTCCAGGCACGCGGAAGTGTCGATGGCGAGTTGGCGGCCGAGTGTGAGATCCGCTGCACGGTGCGTACGGTTTGAGTCGAGTCCATCCGAACGCCCTGGTCGACCCCAAGGCCCGCCTCGGCGAGGACGTCGAGGTGGGGCCTTTCAGCGTGATCGGGCCGGATGTGGAGATCGACGAGGGGACCTGGATTGGCCCGCACGCGGTCATCCAGGGGCCGACCCGCATCGGCCGGGATAACCGCATCTACCAGTTTGCCGCCCTGGGGGAGGCCCCGCAGCACAAGGGCTATCAGGGCGAGCCCACGGAACTGGTGATCGGCGACGGCAATACCATCCGCGAGTTCGTCACCTGCCACCGCGGCACAGCGCAGGGGCGGGGCGAGACCCGCATCGGCGATCACAACTGGCTGATGGCGTACTGCCATATTGCCCACGACTGCCGGCTGGGCGACCATCTGCTGTTCGCCAACTCCGCGTCGCTGGCCGGGCATGTGGATGTCGGTGATCACGCCACCTTGGGCGGCTTCGCGCTAATACACCAGTTCTGCCGCATCGGTCCTTACGCCTTTTGCGGTTTCGGCAGCGGGATCAATCGGGATGTACCGCCGTTCGTCACAGTCTCCGGACAGATGGCGGTGCCGCACGGGATCAACTCGGTGGGGCTGCGCCGGCACGGCTTCTCGCGGGAGCGCATCCGGGATATCAAGCGCGCCTACCGCATGATCTACCGACAGGGGCTGCGTCTCGACGATGCGCGCGAGGCGCTGTGCCAGCAGCTCGGCCACTCCGCGGACGTGCAGGGCATGGTCGATTTCATCGACAGCAGCCAGCGCGGTCTGTTGCGCTAGACTGCCGTCGGCCGGCGCAGGGGGGTCCGCCAATGGCCAGTCCCAGGGTGGCGATTCTCGCCGGTGAACTCTCCGGTGACGTCCTCGGCGCCGGCCTGATGAGCGAGCTTCGGGGCCGGTGCCCCGGTGTGCGTTTCGAGGGGGTTGGTGGGCCGGCCATGGCAGCCCAGGGGCTTGAGTCGCTGGTACCCATGGAGCGGCTCTCGCTGATGGGGCTGACCGAGATCGTGCGGCATCTGCCGGGGCTTCTTCGCCTGCGCGCTGATCTGGCCCGGCGCTGGCGGGAGGATCCGCCGGATTGCTTCATCGGCGTCGATCTGCCCGATTTCAACCTCGGTCTGGCCCGGCGCCTGCGTGCGGCCGGGATCCCCACGCTCCACTACGTCAGCCCCACCATCTGGGCCTGGCGTCGTGGGCGCGTGCGGGGCATCCGGCGCTCGGTGGACCGGATGCTGACCCTCTATCCCTTCGAGGAGCAGTTCTACGCCGACAGCGGCGTCGACGCGGTCTGCGTCGGTCATCCGGCTGCTGATCGATTCCCGCTGCAGCCGGATACCGTTGCGGCGCGCCGGAGGCTGGGGCTGGATACGGACGCCACGGTGGTCGCCCTGCTGCCCGGTAGCCGTGGCAGCGAGATCGACCGCCTGCTCGAGCCCTTCCTCGGGGCGGCAGCGCTTCTGGCGGAGCGGCCGGATGCGCCGGACTTTGTCATACCGGTGGCCGCACCGCGGCTGCGCGAGCGGATCGAGGCGGCCGTGGATCGGCACCAGGTCCGCCTGCGCACGCGGCTGCTGGACGGCGACACGGCGACCGCGGCGACTGCGGCGGATGTGGCCCTGACCGCCTCGGGCACGGCAACCCTGGAGGTCATGCTGGCCAAGCGTCCGATGGTCGTGGCGTACCGTCTGTCGCCGCTGAGCTATCAGATCATCCGCCGGTTGATCCATGTCCCTTGGGTATCGCAGCCGAATCTGCTTGCCGGCGAGCCCCTGGTCCCGGAGTACTTCCAGGGCGACGTCACGCCGCAGGTCCTGGCCGAGGCGGCCGCATACTGGCTCGATGAGGCCCCGGCCCGGCTACAGCTGGTCCGCCGCTTCCGGGAGCTCCACGCCTCACTAGCCCGCGGGGCTGATGCCCGGGCGGCAGAGGCCGTTCTGGAGATCCTGCGGTGAGCGGCGACGGCGGCGCGTGGCAGGTGGGTGTCGACGAGGCTGGCCGTGGGCCGTGGGCCGGGCCGGTGGTGGCCGCCGCGGTCATCCTGCGCGAGCCCATCGCCGGTGTCACCGACTCCAAGCGGCTGTCGGCGCGGCGCCGCGAGCAGGCCGCTGGGCTGATCCGCAGCGAGGCCGTGGCCTGGGGGGTCGGGCGGGCAGAGGTCGCCGAGATCGATGCACTGAACATCCGTCGTGCCACCTTCCTGGCCATGTCCCGTGCGGTGGCGTCGGTGGCCAGCACCGCGCGGATCGCCGAAATCCTGGTGGACGGGCGCGAGATGCCGGAGGATTTGCCCGCTCCAGCGCGGGCCGTGGTCGGTGGCGATGCCCTGGAGCCGAGCATCTCGGCGGCATCCATCCTGGCCAAGACGCTACGTGATGCCGAGATGGTGGTGCTCGAGGAGACCTACCCGGGATACGGTTTTGCCCGGCACAAGGGCTACGGGACCGCCGAGCACCGCCACGCCCTCGAGCGCCTCGGCCCGTGCGCCGCGCACCGGCGCAGCTTTGCCCCGGTGCGCAGGATGCTCGGCGGCTGAGGCGCGCACCGCACGCGCTTGGCTGACCCGTTGACCACCGCGACCCTGATATCCTGACGCGACCATGAGTGAAGCCCCACCGTCCTTCGTCCATCTGCGTCTGCACAGCGAGTTCTCGCTGGTCGACGGCATCGTCCGCATTCAGGAGGCGGTGTCCGCGGCGCGGGACGCCGGCATGCCGGCGGTGGCCATCACCGATCAGTCCAACCTGTTCGGCATGGTCAAGTTCTACCGGGCCGCGCTAGCCGCCGGAGTCAAGCCGATCATCGGAGCCGACGTGTGGCTGGCGGACGATACCTTGGAACTCGGCTACGCCCGGATGACGTTGCTCTGCCGGGATCGCGGCGGCTACCGTGCGCTGTCGCGGCTGCTCAGCCGCGCTTATCGCGAGGGTGCCTGCGGCGATATCCCGGTCATCCGGCGGGAGTGGTTGCAAGCGGATGCCGGCGGGCTGTTGGCCCTCTCCGGCGGGGCCCAGGGGGATATCGGTCAGGCCCTGCTGCGTGGTGATGAGGCCACCGCGCGGCGCTACCTCGAGCAGCACCGGCAGACCTTCGGCGAGGACGGCTTCTATCTGGAGCTCCACCGTCTGGGCCGGCCGGGCGACGAGCGCCACCTGCATGCCGCGGTGGCGCTGGCCGCCGACGAGGACGTGCCGGTGGTGGCCACCAATGACGTGCGCTTCATGCGCCCGGCGGATTACGACGCCCATGAGGTCCGTGTCTGCATCCATCAGGGGCGTACCCTGGACGACCCCAACCGGCCACGCCACTACACGGAGCAGCAGTACTTTGCCGACGCTGCGGACATGGCCGAGCGCTTCTCCGATCTGCCCGAGGCGCTCGAGACCACCCTGCGTATCGCCGAGCGGTGCAGCGTGGATCTGGAACTCGACACCAACTATCTCCCGGACTTTCCGGTGCCCGAGGGCCATACGGTGGCCTCGTTCCTGCGCGCCGAGTCCGAGCGCGGCCTGGCGCAGCGGCTCGAACAACGCGGCCTGACTGAGGACGAGGATACCGGCGAGGTCGAGGCGACCTACCGGCAGCGCCTCGAGCACGAGCTGGCCGTCATCGAGCAGATGGGGTTCCCCGGCTACTTCCTCATCGTCGCCGACTTCATCCGCTGGGCGCGGGAGAACGACATCCCGGTTGGCCCCGGGCGCGGCTCCGGTGCGGGATCGCTGGTCGCCTATGCCCTGGGCATCACCAACCTCGACCCCCTGCGCTATGACCTGCTCTTCGAGCGCTTCCTCAACCCGGAGCGGGTCTCCATGCCCGACTTCGACGTGGACTTCTGCATGGAGCGCCGCGACGAGGTCATCGAGTACGTCTCGGACCGCTACGGCGCCGAGAAGGTCTCGCAGATCGCCACCCACGGCACCATGGCGGCCCGGGCCGTGGTGCGCGACGTGGGCCGGGTCTACGGTCACGCCTTCGGCTACATGGACCGGATCGCCAAGCTGATCCCTTTCGAGATCGGCATGACCCTGGACAGGGCCCTGGAGCAGGAAGAGGACCTGCGCGCCGAGTACGACAACGACGAAAACATCCGCGAGTTGATCGACACCGCGCGCAGCCTGGAGGGGATGGCGCGCAACGTCGGCAAGCACGCCGGAGGCGTCGTCATCGCGCCCACGGACCTGACCGATTTCTCGCCGCTCTACCGCGACCCGGAGGAGCGCGACGACGCCGAGGCTTGGAAGGTGGCCACCCACTTCGACAAGGACGACGTCGAGGCGGTGGGTCTGGTCAAGTTCGACTTCCTGGGTCTGCGCACGCTGACCATCATCGACTGGACCGTCCAGGCGGTGAACCGCATCCTCGAGCAGCGGGGAGACCCGGCGCTGGATATCGATGCCATCGCTCTGGATGACGGCGCCACCTTCGAGCTGCTCAAGCGCTGTGCCACCACCGCGGTCTTCCAGCTGGAATCCCGCGGGATGAAGGAGCTGATCAAGCGCCTTCAGCCCGATAGCTTCGAGGATATCGTGGCACTGGTGGCGCTGTTTCGGCCCGGGCCGCTTCAGTCGGGCATGGTCGACGACTTCGTCGAGCGCAAGCATGGCCGTTCGGCGGTCGCCGGTTACCCAACCCGCGAGCTGCACCATCCGGACCTGGTGCCGGTCCTCCAGCCTACTTACGGGGTGATCCTCTACCAGGAGCAGGTGCAGCGCATCGCGCAGGTCCTGGCCGGCTACAGCCTTGGCGAGGCGGATCTGCTGCGCCGCGCCATGGGCAAGAAGAAGCCCGAGGAGATGGCCAAGCAGCGGGCCAAGTTCCTGGAAGGGGCCAAGGCCCGGGGTCTGTCCGAGGACCATGCCACCGGCATCTTCGACCTTATGGAGAAGTTCGCCGGCTACGGCTTCAACAAGTCGCACTCGGCGGCCTACGCGCTGCTCTCCTACCAGACGGCCTGGCTCAAGTGTCACTACCCGGCGCCGTTCATGGCCTCGGTGCTCTCCTCGGACATGGACAACACCGACAAGGTGGTGATCTTCCTGGATGAGGCCCGGGCCATGGGGCTGGAGGTGCTGCCGCCGGACGTCAACCGCAGTGACAAGCCCTTCCGGGCGGTGGACGAGCGGACCATCGTCTACGGTCTGGGTGCCATCAAGGGGGTGGGGGAGTCGGCGCTCGATGCGGTGCTGAGCGAGCGCGATACCAACGGGGCGTTCCGGGATATCTTCGACCTGTGCCGCCGGGTCGACACCGGCCGCGCCAATCGTCGCGTGCTGGAGGCCCTGTGTCGTTCGGGGAGCCTGGATCGCCTGATCCCCAACCGTGCCACGGGGATGGCACAGATCCCGGCGGCGCTGGCGGCTGCCGAGCAGGCGACGCGCGACCAGGCCGCCGGGCAGACCGATCTGTTCGGTGGCCCTGCAGAGGCGGTGATCGCCCCCCGTGGCGAGGGCGAAGAGGTTGCCGAGCAGCCCGAATGGCCGGAGGAAGAACGCCTGGCCGCGGAGAAGGCCACACTGGGTCTATTCCTGACGGGGCACCCGATCGACCGTTACGAGCATGAGCTTCCGTATCTGGCTACGGATCGCCTGCAGCGGCTGTCCAGTGGCGCCGGCGGCAATGGCGGAGACGGCAATGGGGGCCGAGGCCGGACGGTTACCGCGGCTGGGCTGGTGGTCGCGCTGCGGGTGCGCAGCACCTCCACTGGCGGCCGCCTGGCCACCCTGACCCTGGATGACCGCACGGGCCGGATCGAAGTGGTGCTATTCCCCGAGGCGTTCGGCAAATACCGGCATGCCGTGGAGAAGGATGCGCTGCTGGTGGTGCGCGGCAGTCTCGACTACGACGACTTCAGTGGCGGGTACCGGATCACCGGCGAAGAGGTGCTGGACATCGCCCGGGCCCGCGAGCGGGCAGCCGGTCGGTTGGTGATTCCGGTAACCGCGGCTCGTGCCGCTAACGGTCTGGTGCCCGAGCTGCGCCAGGTCCTCAGCAGCTACGCCGGGGAGAGTCCGGTCCATGTCGATTACCGCCACCCAAGGGGCCGGGGGCGCGTCGTCCTAGGCCGCAACTGGACGGTGACGCCCAGCGATGACCTGATCAAGCGGCTTGAGTCGGTGGTCGATGACCGTGTGGGGGTCGAGTACCCCCGCTAGCGGCTCTCGCGGTGAATGGCGATCAGGTCATCGATCCCCACGGCGGTGCCGTCGGGTCCGTGGTCCAGGTCATCAATGACCGCTGCGGCACCCGGGAATGCGTCGTCCCGGGTCCAGCGGTTGCGGGTGATCAGCGTCGGGATCCCGGCCGCGCGGGCGGCGCGCAGCCCGTTGACCGAATCCTCCACGGCGAGGCAGTCCTCGGCCGCGAGCCGCAGTGATCGCAGGGCCTGCAGGTAGGCCTCGGGGTCGGGTTTCTTGGCGTTGACGTCGTCGCCACAGATGCAGACCTCGAAGGCCGGTTGCAACTCGGCGGGTAGCACGCCGTTGAACAGGGCCTCGACGTTGGCGCGGGCGCTGGTCGTGACCACGGCCAGGCGCACCTGCCGCTCTCGCGCTTCGGCAAGGATTCGCTCGATCCCCGGCCGGGGCGGGATGGAGCCGGTGCTGAGGCGCTCGGCGTAGAGGCGGTTCTTGGCCTCGTGCAGTCGCCGCGCGAGCGTATTGATATCGCCGTGCCCGGGCGGGGGCGGTTCCCGGGTCAGGGTGTCGTGCAGTCGTTCCCGGCCGCCCGGGACCGCGTTCAGGAGGCGTCGATAGGTGGTTTCATCCCAGCGGTGGGGAAGGCCGAATGCCTCGAAGGCGGCGTTGAAGGCGGGCAGGTGGCCCGCGCCTTCGGTGTCGGCCAGGGTGCCATCGACGTCAAAGAGCAGCGCTTGCATGGGTTTCCGTTCTCCAGGGGTGTCGGGTCCGTGGCGGTGCCGGCGTTATCATCTTAGGGTTCTTGACCCGTCCGGGAAAACGGGCTGGAGTAACCGCGTCGACGGACTCGCCGTATCCGCATGATCCGGAGGAAAGCACTGCATGGCTGAGGGTCGCCCGAAATATTCGCCGGAGTTCCGGCGCAAGCTGGTCGAACTGGTCGAGGCGGGGCACACCCCGCAAGAGTTGGCACGGACCTACGAGCCGGCGGCCAAGACGATCCGCCGCTGGTACCAGGAGGACCGGCAGGAGACCAGCGAGCGGCGCACCGGGGCTGCAGATCGGCGCAGCGCTGGCCCGGGAGGCAGGCAGCAGGGCAAGAGCCCTGGCGCTGCTGCGTCCGCGGCGGGGTCCGGGAAGCGCTCGAAGACGGCGAAGGCCGGTCCCCGGAGCAGGCCGGCGAGTAGCCAAGCGCACCGGCTGGCCGGCAAGCGCGTCTTGGAGCGCCCCGCGGACACGGCTGCGGAGGCTGGGGAGGGGGCGCCCGAGCGGGCCGAACCCGAGCCGGCGGAAGAGCCGGCCGAGGTGGCCCCATCGGCGGACGGCGAGGTGATCGTCGACCCGGCTCCCGAGGGCGGGGTGCCCGAGGAGGAGGGGGTCGAGCTAGATGTGCAGCCGCACGCCGGCCTCGAGACGGAGGGCGATCCAGCCGAGTTGCTTGCCGTCGGCCTGGAACGCGCCGATCAGGGCGATGCCGTCTACGACGACGAGGGTCCCGAGGCGGCTATTCCGATCTACCAGGAGGCACTCGACTATCTGGATGCAGCGATCAGCGCCGGTGAAGGGGGAGATGCCGCGCGCCGCGACTGGGGGATCACCCTGGAGCGCCTGGGCGATGCGCTCTTCGAGGCCGAGGGGGCGAGTGCCGCACTGCCCTGCTATGAGGCTTGGTGTGAACTCGCCGAGGCCCTGGCCACCGAACACGCCACGGCGCAGTCGCTTCGGGACTGGAGCGTTGCGCTGGGTCGCTACGGCCAGGGGGTGCTGGTCGAGGAGGGGGCCGAGGTGGCACTACCCTACTACCGGCAGGTGATCGAACTGCGCGAGGACATCGTCCGCGAGCGGCAGAGCGCGGATGCCTACCAGGATTGGGCGCTGGCGCTGGAGCGCTGCGGTGCGGTCCAGGAGGCCGTGGAGGGGTTGGCCGAGACGGTGGAGACCTACCGCCACGCCCTCGAGGTGCGCGGGGCGCTGGTCGAGCAGCAGGACACACCGCAGGCGCGCCGGGCTCTCGGGATCGCTCAGGAGCGCCTGGCCATGGCGGTGCTCGCCGCCGAGGGCGCCGAGGCGGCCCTGCCTCACTTTGAGCAGCTCGCCGAACTCTTCACGGAACTGGCCGAGGAGCTGGGCACTGAGGAGGCCGATGCTGAGCGACGGCAGGCGGATACCATGCTCGGCAAGGTACAGATGGCGGCACTGGATCTGGAGTGACACCCGCGTCCGCGACGGTTGGACCTCCGTCGTGGCCCTGGATCCCGGGAGGCGCATTGCAGGCGATCGAAGACATTGAGTGCGACTTGGTTGTTGTTGGTGGCGGCGGGGCCGGGTTGCGGGCCGCTATCGCGGCGGCCGAGCGCGACCCTGGGCTGCGGATCGCGCTGATCTCCAAGGTGGTGCCCATGCGCAGCCACACCGTCGCTGCGGAGGGGGGCGCTGCCGGTGTGGCCCGGGCGGATGACAGCCTGGACGGGCACTTCAACGACACCGTCTCCGGGGGGGATTGGCTGTGCGACCAGGACGTGGTTGAACGCTTTGTCGCCGAGTGCACTGGCGAGATGGTCCGTCTCGAACAGTGGGGTTGCCCGTGGAGCCGACAGGCGGACGGCCAGGTACATGTCCGGTTTTTCGGGGGCATGACGACCCAGCGCAGCTGGTACGCCGCCGACAAGACCGGCTTCCACATGTTGCATACGCTGTTCCAGACCTCCCTGCGCTATCCGGGGATTCAGCGCTACGACGAATACTTCTGCTCAGATCTGCTGGTCTACGACGGGGTGGTCTGTGGCGTACTGGCCTTGGAGATCGCCAGCGGCAAGCCGGTGCGCTTCGGCGCACCGGCGGTGGTGCTGGCCACCGGCGGGGCCGGGCGGGTCTACGGGCAGAACACCAACGCCGGCATCGTGACCGGCGAGGGCATGGCCATGGCGCACGCCCAGGGGGTGCCCCTGCGCGACATGGAGTTCGTTCAGTGGCACCCCACCACGCTGCCCGGCAGTGGCATCCTGATCACGGAAGGGTGCCGGGGCGAGGGCGGCGTCCTGACCAACCGGGATGATCGTCGCTATCTGCAGGACTACGGTCTCGGGCCCACCGAACCGTGGCCGCGTCCGAAAGCCATGGAGCTGGGGCCGCGGGATCGGCTCTCCCAGGCTTTCTGGTACGAGGACCAGGCGGGCCGGACCGTGCCCACGCCGCAGGGCACGGCGGTCCAGCTGGATCTACGCCACCTGGGCGAGGACCGCATCCTAGAGCGGCTGCCCATGATCACCGAGGTGGCTCGCCGCTATGCCGGAGTGGATCCGGTTCGGGAGCCGATCCCCGTCCGTCCGGCGGTCCACTACACCATGGGGGGGATTCCCACCGACGTCCGGGGTGCCGCCCCCCTGTCGGGGCTGTTTGCTGCCGGGGAGTGCGCCAGCACCGGGATTCACGGAGCCAACCGGCTCGGTTCCAACTCGCTCGCGGAACTCCTTGTCTTCGGCCGGGCGGCAGGAGAGGCGGCCGCCGAGTACGCCCGCGAGGCACTGCGGCGGCCGCAGCGCGTGGTGGAGCAGCTCGCTACCGAGGCCCTGGCGCCGCGGCTTGAACTGCTGCGCAACGACAGGGGCGAGCGGCTCGCTGCGCTGCGCGCGGATCTCAATCGGGCCATGGAACAGGGGGTGGGGATCTTTCGCAACGAGGCCGGCCTGGAGCAGGCGTGCACGACGCTGGCGGCGCTGCGCGAGCGCCTGCGACGCGGCATCCGCCTCGACGACCGCAGCCGGACATACAACACCGAGTGGCTGACTGCGATGGAGTTCGGGGCCAGCCTGCAGGTGGCTGAGGCGATGGCCTGGTCGGCGCGGGCACGCAAGGAGTCCCGCGGCGCCCACGTGCGCGATGACGCCTATAGCGAGCGTGATGACGAGCGCTATCTGGTTCATACCCTGGCCTACCCCGGTGACGGGACGGGCCCCGTGATCGACCATGCGCCGGTGACCGTTACCCGCTCTGCGCCGCGGCGGCGGGCCTACGGCGCTGAAGGGGAGGCGCAGGCATGAGCGAATCGCAGCGGATCACTCTGGCGGTGCAGCGTTTCCACCCGGAACAGGACGCCGAACCGCGCTGGCAGCGCTATGCCGTGCCGTACACGCCGGATATGTCCGTGCTCGAGGGGCTGCAGTACATCAAGGATCACCTCGATGGCAGCCTGACCTTCCGCTGGTCCTGTCGCATGGCGATCTGCGGTAGCTGTGGCTGCATGATCGACGGCGAACCCGAGCTGGCCTGCCATGTCTTCCTCCGCGACTACGCGCCGGGGCCGGTGTGGGTGTCGGCACTGGACCACTTCCCCGTGCAGCGGGATCTGGTCATCGATCAGAGCGACTTCCTCGAGAAGCTCGAGACGGTGCACGCCTACCTGATCCCGGCCGGGGAACGGACGGCGGCCGAGGGGACCTATCGGCAGACGCCGGAGCAGATGACGGATTACTACGCGTACGCCCAGTGCATCAACTGCCTGCTCTGCTATGCCGCCTGCCCGCAGTACGGTTGGCATCCGGACTTTGTCGGCCCCGGGGCCCTGGCGCTACTCCAGCGCTACAACCTGGACAGCCGTGACGCAGGTAGCGAGTTGCGGCACGCGGTGGTTGATGCCGAACAGGGGGTCTGGGGCTGCACGCTGGTCGGCCACTGCTCCGAGGTCTGCCCCAAGGGGGTCGATCCCGCGCGGGCCATCAATCAGAACAAGCCCGGCAGCAGCGCGCGGTACTTGCTCGACTGGCTGCGGCCCGGTCGTCGTCGACAGGAGGGATCGGAATGAGCCGAGCGCGCGTCTACCGTCCGACCATGCGCGGTTGGTGGGAGCGGCATCCGGCCTACCGCCGCTACCTGTTGCGCGAAGGCAGCAGCGTCCTGCTGGGCCTTTATGCGCTCTGGCTGCTTGCCGGACTGTTGGCCCTTGCTGCTGGGGAAGCCGCCTACCAAGGGTGGCGGGACCTGCACGGCAGCCCCTGGTTGTTCGGCCTCCACCTGGCCGCTCTGTTGGCCGCCGCCTACCACGCTGTCACCTGGTTCCGGTTGCTGCCCCTGACGCTGCCGGTCCTGCGCTGGCGGGGCCGCCGGCCCACCGACCGGGCGGTCGTGCGGGGTGCCTGGGTGGTCTCGGTGGCCCTCTCGGGCGGGGTTTGGCTCTATCTCCTGGGAGGCGTCCGATGAGGCGTTCGCACGAACCGCCGCTGTGGCTGCTCTTCGGTGCCGGGGGCCTGCTCGCCGCGCTGTTCGCCCCGGCGCTGATCCTGCTGACCGGCGTCGTGATGCCCGTGGCTGCAGAGCATGGCATCGAGGTACTGGATTACCACGCATCCCGCGAGCTGTTCGCCCGGCCGGTGGTGGGGGTGCCAGTGGCCCTCGCGCTGGGGCTGGTGCTCTGCCACGCCGCTCACCGCATCTACCATACCCTGCGCGATCTCGGGATTCCGGCAGGGCGCGGTACCTGGTGGGTCTGCTACGGCGGCGCCGGTGTCGCGGGGGTGCTCGGTGTGGGCGCGGTTGTTGCCCTGTGGTGGTGAACTCAGGGCGGGTCGTTGGGCGCCTGGGGGCGACAGCAGCGTAGCCGCGGGTGGGGCTCCGGCCGTGCCCAGAGGAATCCCTGGCCGACGCGGCACCCGGCATCGATGAGCTGGTCGCGCTGCTGCAGGGTCTCGACCCCCTCGGCCACCACCTCAAGCCCGAGGACATGGGCGAGCTGCAGGATGGTCTCCACGATGGAGCGGGATTCCGGCGTGGTCTCCATGTCCCAGATGAAGCCGCGGTCGATCTTGACCCGGTTGATGGGCAGGCGCTTGAGGTAGAGCAGGGACGAGTAGCCGGTGCCGAAGTCGTCGATGCTCAGCGACACTCCGGCCCGGCGCAGGGCGGCCAGCCGCTCCAGGGTGCGGGGGCTGAGATCCATGATGGTCGACTCGGTGATCTCCAGCTCCAGGTGCCGTGCCGGCAGGCCGGTCTGCTCCAGCGTACGCAGGACCGTCTTTTCGATGTTGCCGTTGTGGAACTGGGCCCCGGACAGGTTGACGGCGATGCGCCCGAACTCGCGTCCCTGGTCCAGCCAGGTGCGCCCTTGCTGACAGGCCTGGTGGAGGATGTCCTCCCCCAGCGCCGCCATGGTTCCGACCTCCTCGGCGACCGAGATGAAGGCGCCCGGGGCCAGTAGCCCCCGGTCCGGGTGGTGCCAGCGGACCAGGGCTTCGATGCCCACGATCTGACCGGTCTGCAGCTCGACCTGGTGCTGGAAATAGGGGACCAGTTCACCGCGCTGCAGGCCCTGACGCATCTCCTGGGCGAGATCCAGCCGGCGCTGGGCATGTTCAGTCAGCTCCTCGGCGTAGAAGCACGTGGTGTTGCGTCCGTCGGCCTTCGCCTTGTGCAGCGCCGAGTCGGCGTTGCGGACCAGCGCCTCGACGGTCTCGCCGTTGTCCGGATACATGCTGATGCCGATGCTACACCGGCACTGGAACCAGCGGCGGCTGTACTGGAACGGTCGCTCCAGTTCCTGGTGGACGGTCTCAGCGCAGGCGAGAGCGTCCCGGTGGTCGCGGATCTCGGCCAGGCAGATGCTGAACTCGTCGCCACCCAGTCGCGCCAGGGTGTCATCGGCGCCGAGGCGCGCCTGGAGGCGGTGAGCCACCTGGCGGAGGACGCGATCGCCGGCGGTATGACCGAGGCTGTCGTTGACGTCCTTGAAGTGGTCGAGGTCGATGAACAGCACGGCTAGCTGTTCACCGGACTGTCGCGAGCGCTCCAGGGCGCGGGCCATGCGGTCCTTGAACAGCAGGCGATTGGCGAGGCCGGTGAGCGCATCGTGGTAGGCCTGGAACTGCAGCCGCTCCTGGGAACGTTTGAGCTCGGTTAGGTCGCTAAAGACGGCAATGTAGTTGACGACTTCGCCGTAGGCCCCGGTGACACGGCTGATGGTCACCCACTTCGGCTGCAGGGTGCCGTACTTGGAGCGGTCCCAGAGTTCGCCGGACCAGCTACCCTCCCGTTGGATCGACTCCCACATGGCCCGGTAGAAGTCGTCGTTGTGGTGGCCCGACTGCAGGATCCGCGGCGTCAGCCCGATGAGCTCGTCCTCGGTGTAGCCGGTCATTCGCGCGAAGGCGTCGTTGACCTGGAGGATGCGGCTCTCGGCGTCGGTGATCAGGATCCCGTCCCGCGTGGCGGTGAAGACCTTGGCCGACAGCTGCAGGCGTCGTTCCATCTCCTTGCGCCCAGAGATGTCACGCAGCGTGGCGCAGCAGAGGGTCTCGTCCTCCAGGTGCAGCGGGGTGAGCACCACCTCCAGCCAAAGGTGTTCGCCCTGCGGGGTAACGTGCACCCACTCAAAACGTTGGGCGCCCTCGATGAGTGCGGTCTCGAGCAGGTTTTGTGCCCGCTCCGCCGCCGAGGATCCGTCCGGCTGGAGTTGCGAGGAGATGGCCTCCGGGCGCAGGCCGATCAGCTGCTGCGGATCCTCCCAGCCCAGCATGCGGGCAGCCGCCGGGTTGCAGGCGATGAAGTGCCCATCGCGCAGGATCAGCATCCCGTCTTCGCTGTGCAGGAAGAGGGTCTGCGTCAGGCTGCTCGAGAGCGCCGGGGCCGGAGTGGTTGGGGGAACCACGTCGTCTTTCACAGGGGTTAGCTCACGGGTCCGGTGCCACGATGCGGTTGCGCAGGGTGCCGAGCCCCTCGACCTCACAGGTGACGATGTCCCCGGCCTGCAGGAAGCGGGGCGGGGTGCGGGCAAAACCGACGCCGGCCGGCGTGCCGGTGGCGATGATATCCCCGGGAACCAGGGTCATGACCCGCGAGAGCGTGGCGATGACCGCGGGGATGGAGAAGACCATCTCGCCGGTATGCGACTGTTGCTGGGTGGTGCCGTTGACCTGACAGGAGAGGGCAAGGCCGTGGGGATCGGGTACCGCGTCGGCGGTGGTGATCCAGGGCCCCATCGGGCAGCTGCCGTCCACCGACTTGCCGAGGAAGAACTGCTTGTGCCGGAATTGCAGGTCACGTGCCGACAGGTCGTTGATCACCGTATAGCCGAAGACATGCTGTAGTGCCTCGCTCTCCGGGATGTGCCGGCCACCCCGGCCGATCACCACGCCGAGCTCCACCTCCCAGTCCAACTCCCGGGTGACGGCTGGGTCGAGGAGGAAGTCCGCGTATGGGCCGGCGACGGTGGTCGTTGCCTTGGTAAAGACCACCGGCGCCTCGGGCAGCGCCAGCTCGTCACCCTTGGCCTGTTGCGACTCTCGGGCGTGGTCGGCGTAGTTCAGGCCCAGGCACATGATGTTGCGGGGTGGCTGCGGCAGCGGAGCCAGGAACGTCAGGGCCTCGGCCGTGACCCGCGGCCAGTCGTAGCCGGCCTCGGGTAAGGTGCCGGCGCACAGGTGTCCGCCCAGATCACCCGCGACGGGTGAGACGGCCCAGCGGTCGCCCTGTTCGTGGATGGCGACCCGGGTGACGCCCTGGTGAACAACGGTGGTGATGCGCATGCTGCCGTTTCCGCGTTGGGGGTTGCGGTCAAGCCTGTCGGCCCCGCATTGTCCCGCATTTGGGGCCGGTCGTCGACGGTGATCGGTCGGATGATGCGGATCGGGGGGCGGCATGCACGATGAAAGTGGCGACAGTGCCCTGGAACGGGCGACGCTGGAAGCGGTCCGGCGGATGGCGGCGGCCTTTGCCGATCCGCTGCTCGCCCCGTTGGACGCGGGTGCCGACGGCGTCGCCCAGCGCTACCAAGCGGAAGGGGACGCGCAGGCGGGGACGGAGTATGTGCTGGCGCTGACCAGCGTCGCCGGGTGCCGGGTCGAGGTACGTATCCCGCGAAGCGATCTGCTGGCGCTGGAGGGGTCGGGGGTGGTCCACGCGGTCTACCAGACCCTTGTGCGCGAGTGTGGTGCCCATCTGGTCGAGCGCGAGACGCTGATCGTCACCACCCGAGGGCGACCCGGGCCGGGGCAGCTGCTCAGTGTCTACCGGCGCCGCCTTGGTTAGGCCAAGCCGGCGTCCCCACAGGAGTTTCGCTTCTGGTAAGGTACGCCCACGACGCATTTAGCCTGTGGTATCCGCCCGCCCATCGGAGAGGTCAACGGGGAGCTCATGACCAAGAACTTTCTGGATTTCGAGCAGCCGATCGCCGAGCTAGAAGCCAAGATCGAAGAGCTGCGCAACGTCGGCCAGGATTCCGAGGTCAACATTAACGAGGAGATCCAGCGCCTCGAGGCCAAGAGCCGCTCGCTGACGGAGAAGATCTTCTCCTCGCTGAGCGCCTGGCAGATCGTGCAGCTGGCCCGTCATCCCGAGCGCCCCTACTTCTTCGACTACGTTGAGCGGATCTTCACCGATTTCCAGGAGCTTCACGGTGACCGAGCCTATGCCGACGATGCCGCCATCGCCGGTGGCCTGGCGCGCTTCGACGGCCGCCCGGTGATGGTCATCGGGCAGCAGAAGGGGCGGGATACCAAGGAGAAGGTGCGGCGCAATTTCGGCATGCCCCGACCGGAGGGGTATCGCAAGGCGCTTCGGCTGATGCGCATGGCGGAGCGCTTCGGTCTGCCGATCTTTACGTTCATCGATACGCCGGGCGCTTACCCCGGCGTCGGCGCCGAAGAGCGCGGACAGAGTGAGGCCATTGCGCGGAATCTGGCCGAGATGGCACAGCTGCGCGTTCCGGTGATCTGCACCGTGATCGGTGAAGGCGGGTCGGGCGGCGCGCTGGCGATCAGCGTTGGCAATCGACTGCTGATGCTGCGCTACTCGGTGTATTCGGTGATTTCGCCAGAGGGGTGCGCCTCGATCCTGTGGAAGAGTTCCGAGCGGGCCGCGGATGCGGCCGAGGCCATGCAGATGGCGGCCGAGCGGCTGCACGACCTGGGGGTCGTCGATCGCGTGATCCCCGAGCCGCTCGGGGGCGCCCACCGGGACTACGACGCGATGACCGAGAGCGTGCGCGAGGTGCTGCGCGAGGAGTGGGGGCGGGTCGCGCAGATGAGCCCGGATGAGCTCGTGGCCGACCGGCACCGGCGGCTTGCGGGGATCGGTCAGCCCCAGGGGTAACCTGCGTGCTCGACCCCGGGGCGCTGGTGGCGCGGTTGTTGGCCCTGGCCCCCGCGGCCGCGGGCTACCGGGTCGCCTTCAGCGGCGGGCGGGATTCCACGGCACTGCTTCACGCCCTGACCGAAGGTCGCGATGAGTTGCCAGCGCCGCTGGGTGCAGTCCATATCGATCACGGCCTGCACGCCGGATCGGCCCGCTGGGCGGAGCATTGCCGGGCCGTGTGCCAGCGCCTGGGGGTGGCACTC
This sequence comes from Halorhodospira sp. 9621, assembly GCF_022228055.1. Lineage (NCBI taxonomy): Bacteria > Pseudomonadati > Pseudomonadota > Gammaproteobacteria > Chromatiales > Ectothiorhodospiraceae > Halorhodospira > Halorhodospira sp. 9621. The sequence continues at coordinate 127,334 of NZ_JAJNRD010000002.1, read as the reverse complement.
GAGTGCCGCCGCGTGGATGTGCCTTCCCCCGTCGGTCAGGGCCTGGAGGCCGCCGCCCGGGAGGCGCGCTACCGGGCTTTCAGTGCCCTGGTGGCCCCCGGCGAGTGCCTTGTCTTGGCGCACCACGCCGAGGATCAAGCCGAGACCTTCCTGCTCCGGGCACTGCGCGGGGGGGGGCTGCACGGGCTGTGCGCCATGCCGACAACCCGACCGCTGGGGCGGGGTCGGTTGGCGCGGCCGCTGCTGGAGGTGCCGCGTGCCTCTTTGACGGCCTACCTGCAGGCCCGTGGTGCGGACTGGATCGAGGATCCGGCCAATCGGGATCCTGCCCATGACCGGGTCTATCTGCGCGAGCATGTGCTGCCGGCGTTGGCGGCGCGCTGGCCGGATGCAGCTGGCCGCCTGCAGGCGGGGGTGGCTGCCCTGCAGGCGGATCAGGCCTTGCTGGATGGCTACCTGGACAGCGATCTGGCGGCGGCGCGTGCCGCCGACGGGCGCCCGGCGGTAGCTGAGCTGCTGCGACTGGCGCCGTATCGGCGTCAGGCCGTGCTTCGCCACTGGCTGGTTCGTTCCGGGCACCGTCCGCCGCCGGGCCGGCGGCTGGCCGTCGGCTTGCAGGCGCTACTTGAATCGGGCGAAGGGGCTCAGCCGGAGTTGCGTTGGCCGGACGGGTGCATCCGCCGCTACCGGGGGCGGCTCCACTTGCTGCCCGCCGAGTCGTTGGGCGCGGATCCCGATCCGGAGCCGTGCTCCTGGTTTGGCCGGGGGGCGCTGAGCCTGGCCGGGGGCACGTTGTCAGCGCGGTGGAGCCCGCGGGGTATCGACGGACAACTCCTTGCGCAGGGGGTGACGGTGGTCTTCCGTGCCGCAGTGCTGGATGCGGATGCCCGGCGCAGGCTGCAGCGCCTGTATCAGCGGTTGGGTGTCCCGCCCTGGGAGCGCAGCCGGGTTCCGGTGGTCTTCTCCGGTCATCGCCCGATCGCCGTGCCGGGCTACGGCGTGGCCCCATCGTGCCGGGCCATGCCGGGGGTGCGACTGCTGTGGCAACCGCCTCGTGTCGCGGGTCAGTCGGCGTCCAGCTGATCGGCCAGGGGCAGGCGCAGCCCGTGGCGGTCGGCGGGGTTGTAGAGCCCGGTCTCGGCATCGTGGCCGCTACCGAAGCCGACGTAGCTGTGCCGGCCGTAGCGCGCCAGACGCTGCAGCGCCTCGCGAGCCTCTTCGGCGTCCTCGGCGGCGAGGGCGATCAGCGGTTGTCCGCCCCCGGTGGTGCTGGCCCAGGCGACGGGGGAACGGTCCACCGGCCGGATCCGATCAGTGACGCAGGCCTTGATCGCCTCGAGGTGTTCGCTGACCGCTTCCCTGGGGCCGACGATCAGAAGGGGGCGGTCGCGATCCGGGGCGCCGGGCTCGACCTCGCCGCGCAGCGCCCGCTCGGCGGCTGCTTCCAGGCCGTCCCAGCTAGCGACCAGGGTCACGGACTCGGCCAGCAGGGTGTCGCGCAGGATGGAGACTCCCTCACCGAGGGCCAGCTGGCGGTACAGGTGGTGGTCCGGGTCGGCCTGTAGGTAGCGGGGAGCGGTCTCGCTGGTGAACTCGATCCGGGTTCGCTCCCCCGGTTGCAGGCGGATGTCCCGTTCGTCCAGACGGCCGTCTTCGCCCTTAAGCACGACGGGGACAGAGACCGGGTAGCCGTCCTCATCCCAGGCAATGTCTACCCGGATCCGAAAGCGGTCGTCCCCCTCGTGGGCGACCTCGAGCGTGCGTTCATCCAGTTCCAGATCCGGGGCGCGGGTGGCCGAAAGGAACCACTCGAACAGCGCCGGGACGGTTTCGGCGTCCGCGCCCTCGTCCTCCGCAGCTCCCGCGAAGGCGGTCTCGAGGTCCGACCAGCTAGCCTCCTGGTGGGCGTGCCGGGCGTAGAACCGGCGCACTGCCTGGTCGAAAGCCGCTTCGCCGAGGCTTCGGCGCAGGGTATGGAAGAGTTGGGCGCCGCGCTGGTAGCCGATGATCTCGTCGACCGTCCCCCGGTTGTGCCGGAACTCGCTGAGCGGATAGTCAGCCGCATCGGGGAGCGCGGCCTGGCTGCGCAGCCAGTCTCCTCGCAGGCGCTGCGCTTGCTCGGTATCCCGCTGCGCGGCCTGGTGGTAATCGCCCATGTAGTAGGTCAGGGCCTCGTTCCAGTTCCCTTCGTCGTAGTCGGTGTAGACACCGCGGCCCCACCAGTTGTGGACGACTTCGTGGGGCAGCGACGTCTCCGGGATGAAGGGCAGGGGGATGACCTGCTCGCCGAGGGCGGTGAATCCGGCGAAAGCCAGGCCCACGGGGTATGGTGCGGCGACCACCGAGTAGGTCTCGTGCGGTGGCGGGCCGATCCAGTCGCTGTATTCGTCCAGGTAGGCCCCGGTCTTCTCCAGGTAGAGGTCGTGGTGCTCCGCGAGGTGTTCAGGGAAGAACGTGTGGACGGTCCCGTGACGGACGGATCGGCTGCGTTGCTCCCATTCGCCGGCGAACAGGGTGATGCCACGCGCTGGCGCCGGATGGCGGAACTCGACGCGGCGCAGGCCGTCTGAAATGCGCTCATCGACGCGCGTTCCCTCGGCCACCACCTGGAGAGGTTCCGGCACAGTGACGTTCAGCCGGTAGCCCGTACGCCGTTCCGCCGGGCGGGGGTACCAGCCGGCCTCCGCGGCGAGCCAGGCGCCCTCGGGTCGCAGGCGGGCACCCCGGCTTTCCTCGCCGGGTTCGCCGGACCAGCGCAGCCGGGCTTCAGTGGCCTCCCCGGGGCGCAGGATGACCCCCCGTTGGCCCAGTTTCTCCGCGCTACCGGCGTCGAGCGCCACCTCGTCGATGCGGTATCCCGGCCCGACAGCCAGAGAGAATGGTCCCTCGTCCGGGAGTTGCAGAGTCAGGCGCCCCTCGAGCCGGCCATCGTCGGGGTGCAGGCGGACATCCATCTCGGCCTGTGGGTCATCGGGCCACGAGCTGGCAGCCGCCACCGGCAGGGTGGCGAGCAGGGCAGCGGCGAGGATGCGGGCGAGCCTGCACATGCGGGCATCATAGCGCACCCTGGCTGGGCGCGTCGTCCGTGCCGGCTGCCGACGACAAGCAGCGGTTGTCGATGGCAACTGCCTTTTTCGACCGCCCTCCTTAGCCTGCGACGATGGCATGTCATCCTGGATCTGAAGACGCGCGGGCCCAGTTCGCCGAACGACTCCGCCAAGCCCTCCACCGGTGTGGAGTCGGTCCGCGGGAGTATGCCCGGCTGGGTCGTATGGTCGGGGTATCCAAGCAGGCGGCGCGCGGCTGGCTCGAGGGCCAGAACTTCCCCACCCGGGAGCACATCGCCCTTCTCGCCCGGGCGCTGGGCGTGCGCCACGGCTGGCTGGAGTACGGCGAGGGGCCGATGCACCCCGGTGAGGTGCTGGCCGAGTCGGGTGGTGCCGAGTATTCGGCGTCCCGTTTCACTCTCGATGAGGGGGAGGTGCGCCTGATCTCGGTCTATCGTCGGCTCGACGTCACCTCGCGGGCCGCCGTGGACCAACTCATCAACGTCCTGAGCGATTGCTTCGGCTCCGAAGGGCCGCGTGGCGGAGACTCCTGAGCCGCCGGGTGCGTTGTGGGCCTACCCCCCTTCTGGTAAGGTTCCGCCATTCCGTTTCCCGGTTCACCCTTCCCTCGGCTGGCTCTGTCCATGACGCGTTATCTATTCATTACCGGTGGCGTGGTTTCCTCCCTGGGCAAGGGCATCTCGGCCGCCTCCCTGGGGACCATCCTCCAGGCGCGCGGCCTGAGCGTGACCCTGATCAAGCTCGACCCGTACATCAATGTCGACCCGGGGACGATGAGCCCTTTCCAGCACGGCGAGGTCTACGTCACTGACGACGGGGCCGAGACGGATCTGGATCTGGGTCACTACGAACGGTTCGTGCGTGCCCCGGTCAGTCGCCGCAACAACTTCACGACGGGCCGGATCTACGAGAGCGTGATCCGCAAGGAGCGCCGTGGGGACTACCTCGGTGGTACTGTGCAGGTCATCCCCCACGTCACCGATGAGATCAAGCGCTGCATCCAGGAGGGTGCCGACGATGTCGACGTCGCGCTGGTCGAGATCGGTGGGACGGTGGGCGATATCGAGTCGCTGCCCTTCCTCGAGGCGATCCGTCAGATGGGTACTGAGCTCGGGCGTGAGCGGTGCCTGTTCATGCATTTGACCCTGGTGCCGTTCATCGGCACCGCCGGGGAGATGAAAACCAAGCCGACGCAGCACTCGGTCAAGGAGCTGCGCTCGATCGGCATCCAGCCGGATATCCTGGTCTGCCGCGCGGCGCACCCGATCCCCGAGGAGGAGCGGCGCAAGATCGCCCTGTTCACCAACGTCGATCCGCGCGCGGTGATCGCGGCGCTGGATGTGCCGAACATCTATCAGATCCCCGAGGAGTTGCATCAGCAGGGGCTGGATCACATCGTCGCCGAGAAGTGGGGCTTGGAGCTGCCGCCGGCGAACCTGGGGGACTGGCACCGGGTCGTGGAAATCATGTCCAACCCGGAGGGCGAGGTGACGGTGGCCATGGTTGGCAAGTACGTCGACCTGACCGACGCCTACATGTCTCTCAACGAGGCTTTGCGTCACGCCGGTATCCAAGCCCGGCAGCGGGTGAATATCCGCTACGTCGACTCGGAGTCCCTGGAGCGCGAGGGGTGCGCGGCACTGGAGGGGGCGGACGCGATCCTAGTGCCGGGTGGCTTCGGGCAGCGTGGTATCGAGGGCAAGATCGAGGCCGTGCGCTATGCTCGGGAGCATCGGGTACCGTACCTCGGCATCTGTCTGGGCATGCAACTGGCAGTCATCGAGTATGCACGGCACCGGGCGGGGCTGGAGAACGCCCACAGCACCGAGTTCATCCGCCACCCGCACCATCCGGTGATCGGTCTGATCACCGAGTGGATGACCGACGACGGTGACCTCGAGCAGCGCGGTGAGGCCGACGACCTGGGCGGCACCATGCGCTTGGGCGGGCAGCCCTGTCGGCTTGGCGCCGGGAGCCTGATCAATCAGGTCTACGGCAAGGATCGGATTGTCGAGCGCCATCGCCACCGTTACGAATTCAACAACCACTACCGTGAGCGCCTGGCCGAAGCGGGCCTGAGCTTCTCGGGGTGGTCCCAGGACGGCCGGCTGGTCGAGGTCGTGGAGCTACCCGACCACCCCTGGTTCATCGGCTGTCAGTTCCATCCGGAATTCACCTCCACGCCCCGGGACGGGCATCCGCTGTTCGCCAGTTTCGTGCGGGCAGCGATGGCCCGTCGCGACGGTACTGCGCAGGCCCTGAATTATGAGCAGCATTGAGCTTTGCGGGTTCCGCGCCGGCCTCGAGCAGCCGCTGTTCCTGATCGCCGGCCCCTGCGTGATCGAGTCCGAGCAGCTGGCGCTGGACAGTGCCCACGAGCTGCGCGAACTCTGCCGCGAACTCGGCGTCCCGCTGATCTACAAGTCGTCCTTTGACAAGGCCAACCGCTCCTCGGCCCAGAGCTATCGCGGCCCCGGCATGGAGGCGGGGCTGCGGGTACTTGAGCGGGTGCGCGGCGAGCTTGGGGTGCCGGTGATCACCGACGTCCACGAGGACACCCCGCTCGACGAGGTCGCCTCCGTGGTCGATGCCCTCCAGACCCCGGCCTTTCTCTGTCGCCAGACCAACTTCATCCAGCGGGTGGCCGCCTGCGGGCTCCCGGTCAACCTGAAGAAAGGGCAGTTCCTCGCCCCCTGGGATATGGCTCACGTCGTCGACAAGGCGCGCGCCACCGGCAATCGGCAGATTCTGGTCTGCGAGCGCGGGGTATCGTTCGGCTACAACAACCTGATCTCCGACATGCGGGCGCTGGCCGTGATGCGTGACACCGAGGCGCCGGTGGTCTTCGACGCCACGCATTCGGTGCAGTTGCCCGGTGGCCAGGGTCACGCCTCGGGCGGCCAGCGGGAGTTCGTTCCCGTGCTCGCGCGGGCCGCGGTGGCTGCCGGCGTGTCGGGGCTGTTCATGGAAACCCATCCGGATCCCGAACGCGCGCTGTCCGACGGCCCGAATGCGTGGCCACTGGAGCAGATGCGCGAACTCCTTGAGACGCTGATCGCCTTGGATCGCGTGGTCAAGGAGCGGGGATTCGCCGAGCAATGAAGGAGCGACTGAATCATGGCGAACATCGAGCGTGTCATCGGCCGCGAGGTACTGGACTCCCGCGGCAACCCCACCGTCGAGGCGGATGTCTGGCTGGATGACGGCAGCTTCGGCCGCGCCGCGGTCCCCTCCGGGGCCTCGACCGGCAGCCGTGAGGCGGTGGAGCTGCGTGACGGCGGAGCGCGCTACAACGGCAAGGGGGTGCGCACCGCGGTGGAGCATGTCAATACCACCATCCGCGAGGCGCTGCAGGGGGTCAGTGCTGACGATCAGGCCGCCCTGGACCGGCAGCTGATCGAGCTTGACGGCAACCCCAACAAGGACCGCCTCGGTGCCAACGCCATCCTCGCCGTGTCCATGGCCGTGGCCCAGGCGGCGGCGCGCAGCCGCGGACTGCCCCTTTACCGCCACCTCCAGCAGGAGGGCTCCTCGGCTCAGTTGCCGGCACCGATGATGAATATCCTCAACGGCGGTGAGCACGCCGACAACAGCGTGGACATCCAGGAGTTCATGATCATGCCCCTCGGGTTCGATCGGTTCTCCGAGGCCCTGCGCTGTGGCGCCGAGATCTTCCACGCCCTGAAGAAGGTCCTCAACGAGCGCGGACTCTCCACGGCCGTCGGCGACGAAGGTGGCTTCGCCCCGGATCTGCCCTCCAACGAGGCGGCGCTGGAGGCCATCATCGAGGCCGTGGAGCGCGCCGGCTATCAGCCTGGTGAGCAGGTGGCCCTGGCTCTCGACGTGGCGAGCTCCGAGCTCCACAGCAACGGCCGCTATCGACTCGCCTCCGAGGGTCGTGACTTCGATGCGGCCTCTTTTGCCGACTACCTGGCGCAGCTCGTCGACCGGTATCCGATCGTCTCCATCGAGGACGGCATGGATGAGTCCGACTGGGACGGCTGGAAGATCCTAACCGAGCGCCTCGGGGACCGGGTGCAGCTGGTGGGCGACGACCTGTTCGTCACCAATCCGCAGATCCTGCGCCAGGGGATCGATCGCGGCATCGCCAACTCGATCCTGATCAAGCTCAATCAGATCGGTACGGTGACCGAGACGCTGGAGGCGATCCGCATGGCCGACGAGGCCGGCTACACTTCGGTGGTTTCCCACCGTTCGGGCGAGACCGAGGATGTGGCGATTGCCGATCTGGCCGTGGCGACGCGGGCGACCCAGATCAAGACCGGTTCGCTGTGCCGCTCGGATCGGGTGGCCAAGTACAACCAGCTGCTGCGCATCGAGCAGGAGCTTGGCGACGATGCCCGTTACGTGGGTCGCGACGCGCTCCGCCCCGAGCAGGGGTAGGCCGGTGACCACCGCGTGGGGCCGTCGCGGGAGGGCGCCATGCGTTGGGTGAACGGGTTGCTCGGCGTGCTGCTGATCCTGCTGCAGGGCCAGCTCTGGTTCGGGCAGGCCAGCATCCCCGGCCTGCTTGAGCTGCGCAGCGCAGTCGCCGCGCAGCAGGCGGAGAACGAGCGGGCCGAGGCGCGCAACGAGGCCCTGGCAGCCGAGGTGGAAAACCTCAAGGAGAGCACGGAGGCCCTCGAGGAGCGGGCACGCTATGAGCTCGGCATGATCCGTCAGGATGAGGTCTTCTACCAGGTCGTGGAGGAGTGATGGCGCGCTACTGGGCGGTGATACCGGCGGCGGGTGTCGGTCGGCGTATGGGGGGCGGGGATGGCCCCAAGCAGTACCGTTCGCTGTTGGGTCGGCCCGTTATCGGCTGGGCCCTGGAGCGCCTGCTCGGGCACCCAAAGGTAGCCGGGGCTGTCGTGGCGCTGGCTGCCGACGACGGCTACTGGAATGCCCTGGGCCTGGCCGACGAGCTGCCGGACAAGCCCGTGCACCGTGTTGATGGAGGCGCCGAGCGGCGCGATTCGGTGCGGGCGGCCCTGGATTACCTAAGCGGGATCGCCGGGCCGGAGGACCGCGTGCTGGTCCACGATGCCGTGCGTCCTTGTCTCAGCGCGACGGAGCTGGACCGGCTGATCGAGGAGGGTGGCCCGGCCGCCGATGGGGCGCTGCTGGCGACCCCCGTGCGCGATACCCTCAAGCGTGCCGCCGCGGGGTGCGTGGATGCCACCGTCTCTCGGGACGGGCTATGGCAGGCGCAGACGCCGCAGCTTTTCCCGCTGGAGCGTCTTTCCGCGGCACTGGATGCGGCCCTTGCGGCCGGTGTCGCCGTCACCGACGAGGCGCAGGCTGTGGAGTGGCACGGCGGTCACCCGCGTCTGGTGACCGGCGAGGCCGGCAATCTGAAGATCACTCACCAGGCTGACCTGGATCTGGCTGCCGCCGTGCTCGCGGCGCAGCGGGCGGCCACAGAGAGGGAGCGAACGGCGTGATTCGTGTCGGGCAGGGTTTTGATGTTCATCGCTTCGGCGGCAAGGGCGAGGGGTTTCGGCTGGGCGGGGTGGCCATTCCGTACCACAAGCGGCTGGAGGCCCACTCGGACGGCGATGTGCTCTTGCACGCGGTCACCGATGCCCTGCTCGGAGCGTGTGGACTGGGGGATATCGGCCGCCACTTTCCGGACGACGACCCGCGCTGGCGGGATGCGGACAGCACCGGGCTGCTGGCATCGACGCTGCGGTTGGCCGCGGAGGCTGGATGGGTGCCGGTGAACGTTGATGGCACCGTGATTGCCCAGGCCCCCAAGTTGGCCCCCTACATCGATGCCATGCGGCAGGCCACGGCGGATGCCATGGAGCTGGCGCCCGGGGCGGTCAACGTCAAGGCGACCACCAGCGAGCGGCTCGGTTTCACCGGGCGTGGCGAGGGGATCGCCGCGATGGCCGTTGTCCTGGTGGAATCGGCCCCGGGGCGGGGTTGATCCGGGCCTTCGGCGGTCCCCTGGGTACGGCGCGACTGCGCGCCTGTCCCGAGGACTTCCGGGTGGATGAAATCCTCCCGTTCCGGCCTTCCGGCGGTGGAGAGCACTGCCTGCTCCAGATTCGCAAGAGGGGCTGGACCACCGAGGCGGTCGCCCGGCTGCTGGCATCCCAGGCCGGCGTGGCGCGGGGTGCGGTGAGCTTCGCCGGCCTCAAGGACCGGCACGCGGTCACCACGCAGTGGTTCTCCGTTCACGCGCCGAAGCTATGCCCGGCCCTCGCGCCGGGCTGCCTGGACGACGGCCTGGAGGTCGTCAGCGCCACACGCAATGCCCGCAAGCTGCGGCGCGGAGCGCTCAGCGGCAACCGCTTCAGCCTGCTTATGCGCAACGTGTCCGCGCCGCGCCGGGCGGTGGAGCGGCGGTTGCTGGCCATTGCCCGGTGCGGGGTGCCCAATTATTTCGGCCCGCAGCGGTTCGGGCGCGGGGGCCGCAATCTGCAGCAGGCCCGTGCCTGGCTGCTCGATGGCGAGCCGGTGCGGGGGCGCACCGTGCGGGGGCTGTTGATCTCCGCGGTGCGCTCGGACCTGTTCAATCGTGTGCTGGCGCGGCGAGTGGCGGCGGGTAGCTGGGATGTCGTGCGGCCCGGAGAGCGAGCAGCCCTCGATGGCACCGGCAGTCACTTCCCCGTGGAGGTGCTTGACGCCGCGCTGCGTCGCCGCGTTGTCCAGGGTGATGTCCACCCCACTGGGCCGTTGCCGGGGGTCGAGGGCGACGGGCCGAGAGGCGAGGTGGCCACCCTCGAGTCCGAGGTCCTGTCCGAAGAGCCAGAGCTGCTCGGCGCGCTCGCCCAGCGGGGCGTTCGCGCCGACCGGCGGCCGCTGCGCCTGATGCCTCGGCGGCTGGCCTGGCACTGGCCCGCGCCGGATACCCTCTCGCTTGAGTTCACCCTGACCGCCGGGGCTTACGCCACCACAGTGGTCGCTGAGATCCTCGATACCGCGGAGGAGTGAGGCCCGCGTCCCCGGCGGCCGGGGACGCGGCTCCTAGCCCCGGTTGCGCAGCAGCACGTAGACGGCTCCGGTGCCGCCATCGCTCTCCGGGGCCGAGGCAAAGGCCAGAACGTCGTCGCGGCGCCTCAGCCATTGATCCACCGAAACCTTGAGCACCGGTTGCGGCTGTCGCGAGCCGCGTCCCTTGCCGTGGATGATACGCACGCAACGCAAACCGCGATCAGCGGCGCTCGCTAGGAAGAGCACCAGCTCACGGTAGGCCTCGCGCCGGGTTAGCCCGTGCAGATCCAGCTGGGCCGCCGGCGGGTAGTGCCCCCGGCGTAACTGTCGGATCACGCGTCGCTGGACCCCGGCGCGGTAGTAGAGCAGTTCCTCGCCGGTCTCGACCTCCGCCGGGTCGGGCGGGGGATCGAGCAGGCTCTCGACAACCCGGCGTTCGTCGGCTTCACGCTGGGCAGGGCGGGGCGGCGGGGGAGGCGGTCGCGTATCGGCCCGGTCGTTTTCGTAACGGCGCACGCCGGCCATGGCCCGGCGGAACACGGCCGCCTCGTCCGCCGGGTCGCGGGAGTCGCCGCTGTCGTCTTGCCCGTTGCTCATGCCCAACCCCACGGTGGTGCTCCCCGACACGTTATACTGCCAATCTTGGCGGCAACTGTGTGTTCGAGGCTGCGCCTGCAGGAGCGAGATGTACATTCTGATCAGCAACGATGATGGTTACCAGGCCGAGGGGATCCTGACCCTGGCCGAACGGCTCGGCACCGTGGCGCGGGTGACCGTGATGGCGCCCGAACGGGACCGCAGCGGAGCCAGCAATTCGCTGACGCTTGAGGACCCCATCCGGGTCAATCAGATCGAGCCCCACCGTTACCGGGTCCAGGGAACACCGACCGACTGTGTGCACCTGGCGCTCACCGGGCTGCTGGAGGAGGATCCGGACATGGTCTTCTCCGGCATCAATGCCGGTGCCAATCTGGGCGACGACGTGCTCTACAGCGGCACGGTGGCGGCCGCCATGGAAGGGCGCTACCTGGGGCTGCCGGCGGTGGCCATCTCCCTGGCCGGGACCTGGGCGCCGGTCCACTACGACACGGCGGCGCGGGTGGCCGTCAAGCTGCTCGAGCAGATCCAGGATGATCCGCTGCCGCCGGATAGCATCCTCAACGTCAACGTGCCGGATCTGCCCTGGGATGAGATCCAGGGCTTCCACGCCACTCGGCTCGGCTGCCGCCACCGGGCCGAGCCGGTGATCAAGCAGCACGATCCGCGCGGTCGCACCATCTACTGGGTGGGGCCACCGGGCTCGGAACAGGACGCCGGCCCGGGGACCGACTTCTACGCGGTGCGCAACGGCTTCGTCTCGGTGACGCCGATTCAGGTCGACCTGACCCGGCACCAGGGGCTGGAGCAGGTCCGCGGCTGGCTGGACGGGGTGACCTGGTGATGCGTGAGCGGAATGCAACCGGTATCGGCATGACGTCTCAGCGGACCCGGGACCGGCTGGTGGAAGCGCTGGCCGCCCAGGGGATCCACGATGAACGGGTGCTGGCGGCGCTGCGCGAGGTACCCCGCCACCTCTTCGTGGACGAGGCCCTGGAGAGCCGCGCCTACGAAAACACCCCGCTGCCCATCGGCGAGGGGCAAACCATCTCCCAGCCCTGGGTGGTGGCGCGGATGACGGAACTGCTGCTCGAACAAGGGGTGCCGGAGCGCGTGCTGGAGGTGGGGACCGGCTCGGGGTACCAGGCGGCGGTACTGGCCCGGCTCGTGCCTCGGGTCTACAGCGTCGAGCGTATCGGCTCGCTGTTGCGCAAGGCCCGCGAGCGGCTGCACACCGCCCGCCTGTTCAACTGCCAGCTCCGCCACGGGGACGGCTACGAGGGCTGGCCCGAGTACGCCCCCTACGACGGCATCATCGTGACCGCGGCGCCGGAGGCGCTACCGGAGGCGCTGCTTGAGCAGCTTGCCGACGGGGGACGTCTGGTGGCGCCGATTGGCGGGGCCGGTTACCAGGAGCTGCTGGTGGTGGATCGTCGTGGCGACGAGTACGAGCAGCGTCGGGCGGCCGGGGTCTCTTTCGTGCCGATGCTTGAGGGGCGGATCTGAGTGCGACTGTTCGGACCGCTGTACAGCTGGACGGTACGGTGGGCGGGTCACCGCCGGGCCCCCTGGGCCCTGGGTGGGCTCAGCGTCGCCGAGTCGTCGGTGTTTCCGATCCCGCCGGATGTCTTGCTCGCGCCGATGTCCCTGGCGCGGCCGAACCGGGCGGCGGCCTTCGCCCTGATCGCCACGGTGGGGTCCGTGCTCGGTGGATTGATCGGCTACGCCCTGGGCCACTTCGCCCTCTATCTGGTTGAGCCCTGGATCGCGGCTGCCGACTACGAGCAGGCCTATCGGACGGCGGTGGACTGGTTCCAGGATTGGGGCTTCTGGGTGGTGCTGGTGGCGGGCTTCTCGCCGATCCCCTACAAGGTCTTTACCGTGGCGGCCGGTGCCACCGGGGTTGCCCTGGTTCCGTTTGTGGTCGCGTCGCTGCTCGGGCGTGGGGCACGGTTCTTCCTGGTAGCGGGGCTGGTAGCCTGGGGAGGAGCCCGGCTTGAGCCCTGGCTCCTGCGCCACGTCGAGCGGATCGGCTGGATCAGTGTCGTCCTGCTGCTGCTCGGAATGCTGTGGGTCAAATACGGATAGCCGTCCCATGGTGGGCAACCCGTCGCGAGCGCTGGCCTGGGCACTGATCTTCCTGCTGATGCCCGGGTGCGCGACGCTCTGGGACGGGGACTGGGAAGAGGATGGACACCGTCGTATCTATCTCTACGAGGTGCAGCCAGGCGATACGCTCGGCCGCATCGCCTGGCGGCACGGGCTGCGGGTCGAGCAGCTGCAGCGCTGGAACGAGCTGGCCAACCCGGACGAGATCCAGGCCGGGGCTTACCTAGTGCTCAATCCGCCCGGCGACGAGGGTGCTGCGGGAGGGCACGCAGCGGATACGGCCCCGGGGCAGACCGAGGATACGACCCGGGAGCCGCCCCCGCCGCCGGACGATGCGCCGGACTACGAACTCGGCTGGGTCTGGCCGGCCGACGGTGAAGTGCGGCGCTCCTACGCCACCGACAGCGGTGGCAAGAGCGGCATCCAGATCGGCGGTTCGGAGGGGGACACGGTGCGCGCCGCGGCCGGTGGTGAAGTGGTCTACAGTGGCAGCGGTCTGCGTGGTTACGGCAACCTGGTCATCGTCATGCACGATGACCGCTTCTTGTCCGCCTATGGCTACAACCGAGCCCTGAACGTGGCGGAGGGCGAGCGGGTCAGCGGCGGCGACCCCATCGCCGAGATGGGGCGAGCCCCTGGGGCTGATGAAGCCAGCCTGCACTTCGAGATCCGCATCGACGGAGAGGTGGTCGACCCGGAGGATTACCTGCCTGCGCGCGATTTGTGAAAAGGGGTTAACGGTTCACACTTTTCTTGTTGCGCTGGCGATGGTTTGGTAATAACTTAACCATAGGCCGAGTTGATTCCGTTTCAAATAACGATCATCAAAACAAGGGGTTAGGTCTCCTCGGCAAAGGGTTCTTGGGGGCGGTGCGCTAGCACCGGGAGTTGACAAGGAGCCGATCCCCCATCGGCTGCCCAAGGAGCCGGGCTTGGAAGCCCGGCGAGCGGTTCTGCAGAGACCACTGGGAGGTCCGCGATGACCCTCGATACCGCGGTTGGCAGCGTATACCCGTACGCTGATTCGGAGACGGAGCAGGATACCCCGATGACGGATGACCCCATGGAGCTGATGCAGCCTGGGGGCATGGATGGGGCCAGCGAGCCCGAGCCGGAACGCCGGCCTCGCAGCAGGAATCGATCCAGTGCCGAGTGCCGGACGGCGCTGGACGCCACGCAGCTTTACCTCAACGAGATCGGGCACGCCTCTTTGCTTACCGCCGAGGAAGAGGTCACGTTGGCGCGTCGAGTCCAGCAGGGCGACGCGGCGGCCCGGGCTCGCATGATCGAGAGCAATCTCCGTCTGGTGGTCAAGATCGCCCGGCGCTATATGAACCGCGGGCTCGCCTTCCTCGACCTCATTGAAGAGGGCAACCTGGGGCTGATCCGTGCCGTGGAGAAGTTCGATCCCGAGCGCGGGTTCCGGTTTTCCACCTACGCCACCTGGTGGATCCGGCAGACCATCGAGCGCGGCATCATGAATCAGACCCGCACCATCCGGTTGCCGATCCACGTCATCAAGGAGATCAACCAGTACCTGCGCACCCAGCGGCGGCTGACGCAGACACTGGATCACGAGCCTACGGTCGACGAGATCGCCGAGGCCATGGGCCGCTCAGCGGAGGACGTCCGGCGGATGCGCGGCCTCAACGAGGGGACCACCTCGGTGGATGTCCCCATCGGCAAGGACTCCGACCGGGTGCTGCTCGATGCCATCCCCGACGAGACGCAGAGCGTGCCGGACAGCGCGCTGGAAGATGGCGAGGTTATGCAGCACCTGGAGGACTGGCTCTCGGTCCTCACCGACAAGCAGCGCGCCGTGCTGGAGCGGCGTTTCGGGCTCAACGGACACGAACGCTACACCCTTGAGCAGGTGGGCGCGCAGGTCGGGGTGACGCGCGAGCGGGTCCGTCAGATCCAGATCGATGCCCTGCGGCGCCTGCGTGAACTCATGGAGCGGGATGGCTACTCCCAGGAGGCGGTCTTCGGCTAGCGCGTCAGGCAATCGAGCTGGGACGCGAGGCGTTCTCCTACGGAAAAGGGTCAGGGATTTGATAAGCTGACCTGGCACCCGTAGGAGGCGCCATGGCGAAGAAACTCCACATCCTGGTCGTGGACGACGCGACCTTTACCCGGGATCTGGTGAAAAAGGGGGTCAAGCTCGGCTACCCTGGGTTCGTCGTACACGAGGCCGCCAATGGACGGCAGGCGCAGGCGAAGCTGACCACGGGCGGCTTTGATCTGGTGCTGTGTGACTGGGAGATGCCCGAGGTGAGTGGCCTCGAGGTTCTCGAATGGATGCGCGCCGACGAGAACCTGGCCGAGGTGCCCTTCGTGATGATCACCAGCCGCGGGGACCGGGAGCACGTGGTCCAGGCGGTGGAGCGTGGCGCCACCAACTACATCGTCAAGCCGTTTACCAACGAAAAGCTCTACGAAGTCGTCACCCGTGCACTGACCAAGTCGCTGGGTGTCTCCGCCAAGGCGTTGAAAAAGCTCGGCGGGGGCGAGACCCAGGTGCAGGGCGGCGACTCGGCGGCGGTGCTCGCCGGGGGGCTTTCCGGGGATCTGAATATCGCTGAACGGCTGGAGACCGGTGCCGGCGGTAGCGGCGCCCGCAAGGAACGTGCGGTGCCCCGCGACAAGGTCATCGCCCAAGTGCGCCATTCAGGCGGGACGATCGGCTGCCTGGTCAAGGAGATCGATTTCAACCAGGTCGTGGTGGTCTTCAAGCGCCCCGAGCGCATGCCGACCCTGCTCGAGCAGGCCACCTTCGATTTCACCACCGAGGAGGACGGGCGGACATCCCGGATGAACGCCTACATCCACGCCCTGCAGGCGGGCGAGAAGCGTCAGGACACCGACATCCTGCGCATGACCCTGCGCTTTGTGGATGACGATCCCGAAAAGCAGGATCACCTCGGATACTATTTCAATGTCATTGACGGCTGAGAGCCGCGTTGTATTCGCGAAGCAGTCCGGAGCCGACCATGTCGACGGAAACCGTGCAGCCAGAGATCCAGAGCAGCGCCCCCGATGAGGGCGTGATCCCGGACCCGACGGAGATGGACTCGCGGGCCGCCGAGGCCGCGACCTTCCTCAAGGCCCTGGCCAACGAGCGGAGGTTGATGATCCTCTGCCATCTGGTCGCCGGCGAGCGCTCCGTCGGGGAGCTGGAACAGCTCCTGAAGATGCGCCAGCCGGCGCTATCCCAGCAGCTGGCGCGCCTGCGCGAGGAGGGGATCGTGGCCACCCGGCGCGAGTCGCGAACCATCTACTACCGCCTGGCCAGCCCCGAGACCGAGGCGTTGCTCGAGCGCCTCTACGAACTCTTCTGCCAGCAGTCGTAGAGCCCCCGCAGCCGCCGGCATGGGCCGCCGCGGTTGCGGGGCGGGCCACGCCGGCGAGTGCACGGGAGGGTTCAGAAGCGATAGCGCACCCGGGCGTAGAGGTTGGAATCCCGCTCGAACTGGCCGTAGAAGGTGTGCTCGTTATCGCCACCGAACAGATTCCCGCCCACGGAGTAGGTGAGCGCATCCGAGGCGCGGTAGCGCACGGACGGACGCAGGTAGTAATCGGCGTCGTCCGGTGAATAGAAGGCGAACAGCGACCAGGTCAGGTTGTCCCGCCACATGCTGTAGGTCAGCCGCGTGGTGACCACCTGGCGGTACTCTTCGGGCAGGAGTTCGTCGTCAGCCTGCCACTGGGCCTCTAGGTCGTCGTGGTCCTGCAGCCATTCCAGGTAGTACTGCAGGCCTACGTCCAGATTGGTGACCGCCTCCCACGTGTAGCCGAGCAGCAGGCGCGCCTCCGAGTTGGGCACGTCGCCGCTGCGCTCCCCGTCGCGGTTGTCCACCGAGTCGTAGTAACCGACCTCGGCGTTGGCGATGCCCGGCCCGATCCGGTCGCGGATGCTGGCGCCGTAGGCGTTGAGCCGGGCGTGGGTGAAACGGTCATTGAGCCGCTGCTCCGGCTGCGGGAAGAAGCCGCGGTAAAAGTACCCGGCCAGCTCGGTGCTGCCGATGCGGTGGGTCAGCCGTGCCGCCAGCTCGCCGTCGTCGGGGAACGTGTCTGGGTCGTCCGCGGCGGGGGATGTTGCCGTTCTCTCGCCGTCTAACGGATTGAAAAAGCTCAGCCGCTCCCCGTCGGGGTAGTCGTCGGGCTCGAAGACCGGGGTCCAGACCAGGTCGAGGGTCACGTTGTCGCCGTACCAGGTGCCGCGCACCGCATCGGACGGGCCCTGCAGATAGTCTTCGTCGCGGCCGGTGAGAAACGAGTTGAAATCCTTGGGGAAGAGGTCGTTGATGAAGAGCAGGTCGCCGGTGCCCCAGGCCAGCACCTGGCGGCCGACGCGCATGTCCAGTCGCTGCCCAAGCGGGAAGGCCACCCGGGCCTCGCGCAGTTCCCCGCGTACCTCCTCGGTGACCTGATCGGCAACGGCGTCGCCGCGGACGCGGAGATCGAAGCGGCGCCAGTCGCCCCGTGCCTCCAGGCGCAGGCGGGCCTCGGCCAGGTTGTAGTCCTTGTCGAGGAGGCGGTTGTCCCGGAGGTGGTGGCCGCCGGCGAGCTCCACGAAACCGTCCACTTCAAAGGGCAGCCACTGCTCCTCCTCCTCCCAGGGGTCATCGGCCCACGGGTCGTCGTCCCAGTCGGCGAGGGCCGGTGTGCCGGTCCCGGCCGCCAGGGCCAGGCCGGCCAGCCAGCCGGGCAGGGCGTGGCGTCGGCGGAGACGGACGCTTCTCGCGTGTGCCGGGCTCATCCTCGCTCACCTCCTCAGCCAGTCGCGGGGCGGGTTGCGCAGGCTGCGTTGGGTGAAGACGCTCTCCGGCAGGCCCAGGTCGTACTCCTGGCCGCGGAACTGGACCTCGGTGTGGCCCCCCATGCGCTCGTCCTCGACGCGCATGCGCATCGGTGTCGGGTAGCCGTCGATCTCTTCCACATCGGAGCTCTCGATGCGCCGGTAAACGGTGCCATCGTCGTCCTTGTACTCCGTGGTCAGTGGCAGGTAGGTCTCGCGGTCGATCCACGTGGTGTAGGCCGCGAACTCCACATTCCCGCCATCCCGCGGGGTAGAGCGCACCTTGTAATGGTCGTCGGTGACCTCCACCAGCTCGTGGTCGTCGTCCTCCAGGTGGCGGCCGGAGACGTCCTCGTAGAAGACGTGGGAGCCGACGAAGCTGGTCCGCTTGTCGCCCGGAGCGATGCGCCGCTCCAGGTCCTGATCCGGGAGGTAGAGCCAGCGGTCGTCATCACCGCCGGGGTGTTTCTCCACCAGGAAGACGACGCCGCGGAACTCCGACGGCCGACTGAAGACCACCAGGTACTGCTGATCGCCGCCGTCCTCGACATCCCGGCGCAGGATGGTGAACTGCCGGGTCTGGGTGCGGTCGCGTTCGTCGACGATGCGCATGCGCGCCTCGGACCGGCCGTCCTCGCCGGCGTAGTAGGCGGCGAGGTTGGCCCGCTCGACGATGTCCCCCACCTCCGGCGTCTCCGCGGCCAGGGCGCCGAGGCCGGGGAAGGCGAGCAGCAGGGTCGTGAGCAGCGCGTTCCGCCCGCGCCGGCGCGGGTTGCCTGCCGGGACGGAGTCCTTGGGGCTGTGCAGGGTTCGGTCCATGGCTTACACCTCCTGTTGCGGTTGCGCCGGTTGCCGGGCGCGGGGGAAGAAGAGGCCGGGGGCGAAGCTGATGATGGCCGGCAGCGCCAGCAGGGTCACCAGCGCCGAGGCGGCCATGATGCTGGCCAGGAAGGTGCCGACGGTGATGTACGGCACCAGCGGGGCGGCGAGCAGGGGCAGGAAGCCCACGGCGATGACGATGGCGTTGCGGGTGATGGCGCAGGCTGGCTCGCGGAAGACCTGGGTCAGGGCGCTGCGCCACTCGCCGGTCTGCTCCAGGGCCATGCGCAGGCGCTGGATGAAGTGGATGGCGAAGTCCACCGACAACCCGATAGACAGCGACGAGAGCACCGCCACCGGCATATCGTAGTCCTTGCCCACTAGCCCCATGACCCCGTAGATGAAGGCGATGGTGACCGTCAGCGGGAGCATCGCCAGCAGGCCCAGCGTCAGGGAACGGAACAGGGCGATCATCATCACCAGCACCACCGCGAAGGCGGAGAGCAGGGCGAAGAGCATCCCCTGAACCATCTCGCCCTGCCAGACCAGATTGATGTAGGTGGCGCCGGCCCAGTCCAGTTCGACGCCTTCCGGCGGCGGCTGGTCGGCGACGAAACGGTCCACGGCCTCGAGCACCCGGGCCATGTCCTGGTTGTCGCCGCTGGGCAGTTGAAGCCAGACGTTGGCCTCGGTGTAGTCCGGGGTCACGAAGCGCCACAGGTCGTGGGGGCGGTGGGAGCCCTGGAAGCTCAGGATCGCCTGGGAGACGCCGCCGGAGGTCCCGGGCAGGCGGTAGTCCTCCGGCTCGCCGCTGATCAGCTCCCGGTTGACGGTACGGACCAGATCGGCCAGCGAGTTCGCCTTGCCGACCACGCCGGCCCCCACGAGGTGCTCCTGCAGATCGACGATCCAGCCCAGGTGCTCCGGGCTCTGGAAGGCACGGGTCTCGGTCCGGGCCGCCTCGACGGCGTCGAGCAGGTCCTCCCAGTGCTCGGCCTCGTCGCGATCCACCTCGAAGAGCAGGTCATCGATCTCGGTGGCCAGTGCCTCCATGCGGTCGCCGATCGGGCCCTCGTCGGTCGTCTCGGCCTGCAGCCGCTCCCAGCGCTCCGCCAGGTCGTATCCCTCGGCTTCGGCCGCCTCGAGGATCGCCTGCGCCTCGGCATCGAGCCGCTCGGCGACCTCCTCGAGGCCGGTCTGGCGCAGCCGGATGTACGCCTCGTAGGTCCCGGCGAATCGGTCATTGAGGACCTCGTCGGCGACACGGATATCGTGGTTGGCCTTGAACCAGCGGGTTGGATTGTCGTTGATCTGGATCTGGGTGATGCCGAAGACCGCGATGGCCACCAGGCCCACCAGTGCGCCGACGATCCAAGCCCGGCCGCGCACGGCCAGGCGGCCGGTGGCGTCGAGCACCGCGCACATGCGGGATCCTTCCGTGTCGTTTTGCTGGCGCCGGACCCGCTCGGCCATGCGGTCCAAGTTCTTGCGCGAGAGGCTACCGACATAGGCCGGGATGAAGGTGAGAGTCAGCACCAGGGCGAGCAGCACACCGAAGCTGATGAAGCCACCGAAGACCTGCACCGGCGGGATCGGCGTGAACATCAGCGAGGCGAAGCCGACGCCGGTGGTCAGGGCGGTGAACAGCACCGGCTTGTAGAGTCGCTCCATGACGCCGGCCATCACCGCACGGGGGTCATCGCCGGGTCGGTAGCGGTCGGCGAAGTTCGACAGCACGTGGATGGAGGCGACCACGGCGATGGGCATGAGGAAGATGGGGATCATCGAGCTCATGATGTGCACCGTGAACCCGGTGCCGATGAGCAGCCCCATGGTGGCGATGACCGTGGTCAGGGCCAGGAGCATGGGGGCGATGACCAGCGGGATGTTGCGGAAGAAGAAGAGCATCACCAGGAAGATGATCAGCCCGGCCAGCGGTGCCGAGACGGCCATCTGCTGGAACATCTCCACGCCGAAGGTGTCCTGGGCGACGGGCTGGCCGGTAATGTGGAGTTCGTCCTCGACGCCGATCGCCTCGGCCGCGGCGCGGATCTCGCCGGCGATGCGGTGGCTGTGATCCTTGCTCTCGATGGGCACGAATATGCCCGCCGCGGTGCCGTCCTCGGAGGCGAGCGTGCCCTGGTACATGGGCAGCCGCTCCACGGCGGCGCGGATGCGGTCGGCCTCCTCCTGGCTCTCCGGTGGCGCCGGGATCAGCCAGTCGTAGTCGATGGTCCCCGGTGCCGCCTGCTCGACATTGTCCACGGCGGCCATGGAGAGCAGATCACGCCGGACGACGCCGTCGATCTGCTCGATAGCCCGGGTGAGCTGGTAGTGGGCGGCGAGGGAGTCCGGGTTGAAGACACCCTCGGGGTGGTCGTCGTTGACCTGGCCGACGACGATCATGTCGTGAAGGTTGAACTGCTCCTGGACCTGGTCGTGGAGCACGCGGTCGGCCTGATCTGCCGGGAGCATGTTCTCGGGGTCGGTATCGATCTGGATGCGCGGGATCAGGGCGCCCAGGGTGACCACCAGCAGAGCCATCGCCGCGAAGATCCATCGCCGGTGGTCGACGCACCAGCGTGCCAGCCTCTCGCCCATCGGGAACTCCCTTTTCGATCTGCTCGCATTCAAGCGCCGTAATATGAGAGTATACGCATATTAGATTTCACGCATCAATGAGGCCCTGCGTCGGGCCGGCGCACTGCGAAAAGCGAGGTCATGGGCATGGCACATTCGGAACCGGACGCGGAGACCCTGGCGTTCATTGCGGCTCAGTTCCGGGCTCTGGGCGAGCCGCTGCGCTTGCAGCTGCTCCACGCCCTGCGCGACGGCGAGAAGAGCGTCGGCGAGCTGGTGGCGCTGACCGGCTCGTCGCAGCCGAACATCTCCCGGCATCTGGCCGTGCTGCGCCAGCACGGGCTGGTTCGACGGCGCAGCTGCGGTACGTTGGCCTACTTCGCGATTGCCGCCCCGCACGTGTTCGATCTGTGTGATGCCGTCTGCGGCGTCGATGGCCGCATGCGCTCGGCGACCCCGCAGGGGCCGTCCGGCGCGACCTGACCGCAGCGGGCCTGTCCGGTGGACCGCGCTTACCTGTTAGACTGAGCCGCCATCGACGGGTCGACAGAAGGCGAACAACATGGCCGCAGGAAAGGAGGGCGTGCCGCGTTTCGAGCCCGCCCAGGCGGTACGCATCCTGGCGTGGATGCGCATCACCGCCACCACAGGGCAGATGATCACCGTCCTCTTCGTCCACTTCGGACTGGGCCTGACCCTGCCGCTGGTGCCCCTGCTGCTGACCATCACCGTTCTGGCGTCGTGGAACGTCTTCGCTTTCTGGCGTCTGCGCAACACCCCCGAGCAGATCTCCCAGTCGGAGGTCGTGTTCAACGTCCTCATCGATGTCGTGGCACTGACGGTGCTGCTCGGGCTCACCGGGGGGCCCTCGAACCCGTTCGTCTCCCTCTACCTCGTCCCGGTTGCGCTGTCCGCCGTCGCCATGCCGGCCAATCTGGCGCTGGTGGTGGCGATCCTCTGCGTCGTGCTCTACGGCCTGCTGCTGGCGGTCTATCTGCCCATGGACGGGCCCCACCCGATCATCGGCGGGGATTTCAACCTGCACATGATCGGCATGTGGGTGAACTTCGTGATCTCTGCATGGATGATCACGGTGTTCGTCCGTTTCATGTCTTCGGTGCTGCGCCGCCAGGACTGGCGCCTCTCCAGGGCCCGGGAGCATACCCTGCGCAACGAGCAGATCGTGGCCCTTGGCACGGTGGCCGCCGGGGCCGCCCATCAGCTGGGCACGCCGTTGTCGACGATGTCCATGGTCGTCGACGAGTTGCGCCAGGAACGCCGGGACGATACCGAGCTGCAGCAGGATCTCGAGCTGCTGCATTCGCAGCTTGCGGTGTGCAAGGAAACGCTGGAAGATCTGAAGGACGCGGGCGCAGCCGGAAGCGATCAGGGCGGGCGCACGGTCTCTCTGCAGCGGCATGTGGCGCGTATCGTGGATACTTGGCGCCTGATGCACCCGAAGATCGAGCCGAGCGTGACGTACCAGGAGCCTTTCGTGGACGTCGAGATCAGCCAGGATCCGACCCTCATGCATGCGCTGCTCAACCTGCTGAACAACGCCGCCGAGGCGTCTTTGGAGAATCACCGCAGCGGGGTCGAGGTCTCGATCAGCAGCGACGGCGAAAGACTGACCCTGGTCATCGACGACGAGGGCACCGGCCTCGATTCCGAGCGCGTGCGCCATGCCGGCCGGGTGGTCCAGACAACGAAGCCGTCGGGCATGGGCATCGGGCTGGTGCTGGCCAACGCCACGGTGGATCGTTTCGGCGGGAGCGTCACCCTGATGGATTCGCCGAAGGGCCAGGGTGCGCGAACGAGGATCGAAGTCTCCCTCGAGCTGCTGCGGGCGGACAACAACCGCGGCGTTGAATGAGGGAGGGAGCCGGTGAGGCTTGAGGAGGAGAGGAGGTAGACCATGTTGAACGGGCCATCGATTCTGATCATCGATGACGATACGACCTTCTCCCAGGTGCTGGGGCGCTCGCTCTCGCGCCGGGGCTGTCAGGTGGATTCGGCGGAAGAGCCGGAGACCGCCCTGCAAAAGGCGCGCAGTCAGCAGCCACAGTACGTGGTGCTGGATCTGAAGCTCGGCGAGCACTCCGGACTGAACCTGGTCGAGCCACTTCGGGATGCGCTGCCGCAGGCACGCATCTTGGTACTGACCGGGTATGCCAGCATCCCCACCGCCGTGGAGGCTATCAAACGGGGGGCTTACAACTACCTGCCCAAGCCCACGGACGCGGACACCGTGCTTGCCACCCTGGAGGGCAAACCCACTGCAGAGCCGGAAAAGCCCCCGCAGAAGCCGATGTCGCTGCGGCGGCTGGAGTGGGAGCAGATCCAGCGGGTGCTCAACGAGCACGACGGCAACATCTCGGCGGCGGCCCGGGCACTCGGGATCCATCGGCGCACGCTGCAGCGCAAGCTCAGCAAGCGACCGGTCAAGCAATAGTCGCGCGCTGTTTGCACGGGCGTGAATGCTCCGATATGTTCCGGGGAGGGTCGCCGAGCGACCCGACCCGTGAACTCAAGGAGCGATGCCCAGATGCGAGTTTTTAACAAGGTTTTGGCAGCGGCCGCAATGGCCGCTGCCGGGGTAGGGCTGGCCCAGGCCGACGGTCACGGCCCGGACAAGCTGTTCGTCAGCGTGACCTCTGACGATCTGCAGACCCAAGGCATGTCCATGATCCTCGCCACCCAGGGTATGCAGCAGGGCCAGGAACCACGCATCCTGCTCTGCGGCCCCGGGGCCGAGATGGCCACGGACGACTACTCGGCCGATGCCCTGGAGCCGGCCGGTGCCAATCCGCAGCAGATGATGCGCAACCTGATCGATGAAGGCGTTCAGGTCGAGGTCTGCGCCATTTTCCTGCCCAACACCGACTACACCGAGGACGACCTGATCGAGGGCGTCGGTGTGGCGGAGGCGCCGGAGGTGGCCGAGTACATGGCTGACCCGAGTGTCCGCCACTTCTCCAACTGACGGCCAGGCTGCCGGCCCCTGTCCGACGAAGGGCCGGCAGCCGCTGCGATCGCCGGCGCAGGGCGGTGCGGAACGGTCCGCGCAGGATCTGCTGATCCAGTTGCAGGGCGTGTGCAAGGGCTACCCGGAGGGCGGAGCCGTTCGCGTGGTCCTCGAGGATCTGGATCTGGCCATCCGTCGCGGCGAATCCGTGGCCGTGATCGGCCCGAGCGGCTCGGGCAAATCCACGCTGCTCAACCTGATCGGGGCCATGGAGGCACCGGATCGCGGGGCGCTGAGGTTCGACGGCATGGATCTGGCGAGGCTGGACGAAACCGCCCGAACGCTCTTCCGGCGCCGTCATCTCGGTTTCATCTTTCAACAGCTCAATCTCGTCCCGACGCTGACCGTGCTCGAGAATCTGCTCCTTCCGCTGGAGCTCAATGGGGCCCTGGATCGGGACGGAAGGCGCCACGCCAGGGCGCTGCTGGAGCGCGTCGGACTGCAGGGACGGGAGGGCACCTTCCCGGAACACCTCTCCGGCGGCGAGCGGCAGCGGGTTGCCGTCGCCCGGGCCCTGGTGCACGGCCCCGGGCTTCTCCTCGCCGACGAGCCCACGGGCAGCCTCGACAGGGAGACGGCCCGAACCGTACTCGGGTTGTTCAATGAGCTCCGCCGTGAGCGTGGCATGACCGCCCTGATCGCAACCCACGCCAGCGAGGTGGCGGCCGCCGCCGATCGGGTGGTTGCACTGCAGGGTGGCCGGCTCGATGAGGTGTCTGCAGCGTGATCCTGGCCCGGGCTGGATGGCGCCATCACCTGCGCCACCCCTGGCAGGCGGCGCTGGCGATCCTCGGCGTGGCGCTCGGGGTGGCGGTGGTCGTTGCCGTCGAACTCGCCAACGCCTCCTCGGAGCGGGCATTCACGCGTTCGGCGGAGGCCCTCACCGGGCAGGCTACCCACCGGATCACGGCCGGCACCGCCGGGGTGGAGGAAAGCCTTTACACCCGGTTGCGGCATGCCGGTATTCGCCCCTCGACCCCGGTGGTCGAAGGACACGTCACAGGTCCGGACGGGCCGTTGCGCGTGCTCGGCATCGATCCCTGGGCCGAGTCGGGGGTCCGCGAGGCGGTAGCCGGTGCCGCTCGTGCGGTGGATGCTGCCCTCTGGCTCGATCGGGACGATCTGGTGGTGCTCTTCCGGGACGATGCGCGGCGGCTGGGGGTCACCGAGGGAGACCCCTTGGCGGTGGAGGTCGCCGGGCGCGAGCACCGGCTGGAGGTGGCTGCGGTGGTTGAGGCTCCGGATCGCCTGACCGCTGAGGGGCTGCGGGATACCGTCGTAGTGGACGTGGCCACCGCTCAGGAGCTGCTCGACCGGCTCGGGCGCCTCGACCGCATCGATCTGGTGATCCCCGAGGGAGCAGCCGGAGCGGTTCGCCTGGCTCGCGTGCAGGAATTACTGCCCGATGGCGCAGTGATCGGCGAGGCCCAGGAAGGCGCGGCTGCCCTCGACGAAATGACCGCGGCCTTTCGCCTCAACCTGACCGCCTTCAGCCTGCTGGCCCTGCTGGTGGGCGCGCTGCTCATCTACAACGCAATCTCCTTCTCCGTGGTCCAGCGCCGGGCGTTGATCGGTCGGCTGCGAGCCCTCGGAGTCGGTCGCGGGCGGCTGTTCCGCGCGGTGGTTACCGAGGGGGTCGTGCTCGGGATCGCCGGCACGCTGGCGGGTCTGCCCCTCGGCTACCTGCTGGCTGACGGATTGCTCGAACTCGTGACACGGACCATCACCGACCTCTACTTCGTCCACAACGTCCGTGAGGTTGCGCTTGCACCCACGGCGCTTTTCATGGCCGCGGCGCTGGGGGTGGTGGCGGCCGCACTGGCGGCCGCCGCGCCGGCCTGGGAAGCTGCCTCGGTTGCCCCGCGCACGGCCTTGGACCGCGCCACGCTTGAGGGGCGTGCACGTCGCTGGGTGCGCCCGCTGGCCGGGGGCGGGTTGTTGCTCGGTGCCGCCGGAGTCGGTCTCCTGTGGGGTGGCAGCGGCGGCCTGGTGGTGGGTTTCGGTGGCGTCTTTGCCCTGCTGGTCGGTGCGGCGCTCTTGGTGCCCTGGGCCGTGGGAGGGCTGGCCGGCGCGCTTGCCGGTCCGGCCGGTTGGCTGCTCGGGGCGCCGGGACGCATGGCCGCGCGGGGCGTGGCGGCCGGGCTGTCGCGCAGCGGGGTGGCGGCCGTGGCGCTGGTGGTCGCGGTGACGGCGGTCATCGGGGTGAGCGTCATGATCGACAGCTTCCGCGGCAGCCTGGCTACCTGGCTGGACAGCACGCTGTCGGCGGATGTCTATGTCAGCGCCCCGTCCCAGACCGGCGAGCCGCCGCCGGAGTTGCCGCCGCAGCTGCACGAGCGTTTGGCCGAAGTAGAAGGGGTCGAGTCGGTGGCGACCTCGCGCCAGTTGCGGGTTCCCTCCGAGTTCGGCGAGATCCAGCTCCGTGCCTTTGATCACGGTCCGGTTGGTGATGCCGGCATGGCGTACAAGGAGCGGGGGCCGGCGGCCTGGGACCGTTTCGAGCGGGGAGAGGGCGCCTACATCACCGAGCCCTTCGCTGCCCACCACAATCTCGAGGTCGGCGATCGGGTGGCCATCCGGACGCCCGCCGGCGAGCGGCACCTCCCGGTGCTCGCCGTGGTTCACGACTACACGACGAGTCAGGGTGCTGTGTTCGTGGCGCGGGGGTTCTACGACGAGCACTGGCAGGACGATGCCGTCGACGGCCTGGCCGTCCACGCCGGGGCGGGGATCGACACCGACGCCCTGATCGCTGCTCTGCGCGAGGCCACCGGTGACGAGGCCGGAGTGCTCACCTTCCGCTCCGATGCCGAGATTCGGCGCCTGTCGTTGGACGTGTTCGACCGCACCTTCGCGGTGACGCGGGTTCTGCAGTTGCTGGCCACCATCGTCGCGGCTGTCGGCGTCTTCGGTGCTCTGCTGGCGCTCGCCCTGGAGCGCAGTGGCGAGGTGGCGGTCCTGCGTGCCTTGGGACTGACGCCGGCGCAGGTCTGGACGCTGGAACTGGCCCGCACGGGATTGCTGGGTGCGTTTGCCGGCGTTCTGGCCATCGTGCCGGGCCTTGCCCTGGCACTTGCCCTGACCGATGTGATCAACCAGCGCGCGTTTGGCTGGAGCCTGCAGTTCCAGGTGGATCCGGCAGTGCTGGCACAGGCCGTGGCCCTGGCGACCGTGGCCGCCTTGCTCGCCGGGCTCTATCCCGCCTACCGTGCAGCCAGAGTACCCCCGGGGGAGGCGATGCGTGAGGATGGCTGAGCGACTCGGCAGGTTACTCCGCGGCGGCGTGGTTGTCGTCACGGTCTTGCTGCTGGCCGGGTGCACGGATCCGCCGGAGCAAAACGGCGCAGCCGGGCAGCAGGGGGTCACGGTTGCCGGGGCGCTCTCCGGCGAACAGGATGCGCAGGGCTTCGCCCGGGCCCTGGGGCCGCGGCCGCTGGTCTTTCCCCGGGATCACGGGCCGCACCCCGACTACCGTCACGAATGGTGGTATATCACGGGCAATGTGTTCGACGAGGACGGTCGTCACTTCGGATTCCAGGTCACCTTCTTCCGTTTCGCCCTGTCCCCCGAGCTGGCCCCGCGCCGTTCGGCCTGGGGGACCAATCAGTTGTGGATGGCCCACTTCGCCGTGACGGACACCGAGGGGGAGACCTTCCACCACTTCGAGCGGCTGGCGCGGGGCGCTGTCGGCCTGGCTGGGGCCCGACCCGACCCGTTCCGGGTGTGGTTGGAGGACTGGGAAGTCCGCGGTGCGCCAGGCCAGGGGCTGAACCGGTTGCGGACCCGGCTCGAGGCCGAGGGGGTCGAGCTGGAACTGGATCTGCGGGCGCGCAAGCCGATGGTGTTCCAGGGCGAGGACGGCTACAGCCGCAAGGGCGACGACCCCGGTAACGCCTCCTACTACTACACGCTCCCTCGGCTACAGGCGGCTGGGCGTCTGGCGGTGCCCGACGGCGAGCACACGGTCTCGGGGAGCGCCTGGATCGATCGGGAGTGGGGCAGCAGCACCCTGAGTGAGGAGCAGACCGGATGGGACTGGTTCTCGATTCAGCTCGACGATGACCGCGAACTGATGTTCTATCACTTGCGCCGGGAAGATGGCAGCATCGATCCGAGAAGCAAGGGCGGCTGGGTGGAGGCCGATGGTCGTCACCGCGTGGTCACTCGAGACGACGTGCACCTCGAGGTGCTCGAGCACTGGACCAGCCCTGACGGCGAGGCCACCTACCCGGCGCGCTGGCGGCTAGAATACCCGGAGGAGGAGTTGACCCTGGAGCTCGAGCCTGTGCTGGCGGATCAGGAGCTGCGCGACGGGTTTCGATACTGGGAGGGTGCGCTGCGCGGTCGTGGCGAGGCTGCCGGCCGCCCGGTGAGCGCGGTCGGCTATGCGGAACTGACTGGCTACGTCGATTAGGAGGGGGAGTCGTGCGCAAGATCCTATATGCCACCGATCTCAGCGAACGGACCGAGGCAGCGGCGCAGCGCAGTCTGGATCTGGCTCGCTTGCACGGGGCCGAACTGCGGGCGCTGCACGTCATCGAGGCCGATCTCGAGGAGGAGACCTTGCGCCTGCTGTTCCGCGAGCAGGGCGGCGGCGCGCAGCAGGCGACCCGTGAGCTGGAGCGGGCCAGTGAGGCGCGAATGAACGAGCAGCTCAGTGCCATCGCCGGCGGTGGGGCGGACCCGGCGTGGTCGGTCGGTTGCCGGTGGGGACGTGGTGCGGCTGAGATCGCTGCAGAGGCGCGGGAGTGGGGAGCCGATCTGGTCACGATTGGTGCCCACGGGAGGCGCGTGGTACGGGATCTGTTCCTCGGCGCAACCGCGGAGCGCCTGGCCCACGAGCGCGCCGGGCCTATCCTGGTGGTCAAGCGCCCGCCGCAGGGCGGTTACCAGCGGGTTCTGGTGGCCGTGGACGGGTCCGGACGCTCGCGACACGCTGTCGAAGCGGCCGCCCGCCTGGCCCCGGACGCCGCGCTGCAGCTGCTCGGCGTTCACGATACGACACCGCTGGAGCGGATCTACGGGGCGGGCGAGGGGGCTGCTACAGAGCTCCAGGCGGCCCTGCAGGACGGGCGGCAGCAGACCGCCGAGGCCCTGGGTCGCCTCGTGGACGAGTTGCCGGTGCGGGATCGCGTCGACCACTTCGAGGCCCGCGGCGGCGATCCGGCGACGGTGATCCGTCAATTCGCCGAGGAGGCGGATGTCGATCTGGTTGCCATGGGGACGCGGGGCCTCTCCCGCTGGCAGGGTGCCCTGCTCGGCAGCGTTGCCCGCCGTGTCGCCCACGAGAGCGAGCGCGATGTCTTGCTGACCAGCGGCGAGGGCTGAGCGCCGGCGCGGATCTCAGGTGCTGAGGGCCTCGCGGAAGGGCTCCGGGGTGCGGCGCGGCCGGCGTGCGGTGTAGTCGAAGAAGGCGATGGTCGTCCGGGCACGGGCGACCTCCCTGGCGTCTGCCGGGCGCTCGACGCGGTAGAAGAGTTCGGCCCTACTACGTCCGATCGTGCCGGCGCCGACGGCGATGGTCAGGGCGTCGCCGTGGAAAGCCTCGGCCCGGTACGCTACCTCCAGCTCGCTGATGACGATACCGGCTCCGCCACAGTCCCCCTCACTGAAGCCGTAGTGGGCCAGAAAACCCACCCGGGCCTCGTGGAGCAGGGAGACTAGGGCGTCGTTGCCCAGGTGGCCGCCGTAGTTGACGTCGGTGATGCGCACCGAAAGCTCGGTGGCGAAGGGCAGATGCTCGGGCAGTTCGATCCTCATGGTGGCGATCATAAGGATCGGCGGTTGCCATCGCCAGCACAAGACGGGTGGCTAGAGGGCCGTCCGCAGCTCCACGCGGCGGTTGCTCGCCAGCTCGTGGATGTCCTGTTCAGCGTTGTCCTCGTCGATAAGCCGCGCCTCGATCTCGATCCGGTCCTCGGGTAGGCCGAGGTGCACTAGCTCGTCCCGGACCGCCGCAGCGCGCGCTTCGGCAAGTTGCTCGTTGATCTCCGGACTGCCCCGCGTATCCGCATAGCCGATGGATAGCACCACGCCCCAGTGCGGGTTGTCCTCGACGGCGCGGACGAACCGCCGGATCTCGTCTAGAGCGTTGCGGGTGAGGTCGTCGCTGCCCGTGGCGAAGTAGACCTCGGTGCGCGGCCCGCGCGGCAGGCGCGGGAGGTTGCCCTCCCAGGTTGGGCCGTCACTGTCCGCCATGGGTTCGCCGGTGCGGCCAGGGATAACCTGGCCGCGGGTGGCGGTGCCGGCGTCGACGCGCTCATGACGGGCGATGCACTCGCGGTAGTGGCCGAGCGCCCGCTGGAAGGCGGCCGGGGTCAGCCCGATCTCGATCAGCTCCCCGCTGTATCCGGCCTCGTAGCGGATCTGTGGCTCGCGCCCGTCGCGCAGGGCGTCGAGTAGCCACTGCGTCGTCCGGCGGCTGAAACGCAGTGTCCGCGTGTCCGGGTGCAGACGCACCGGCTCGACATGGCGGCGCCGATCCCCGCCCCAGGCTGGCTCGCCAATATAAAGATCCCCCTCGATTTCTTCCCGGGGAGGGCGATTGGCGAAGAAACTCAGATACTGTCGACCGTCATGCCGGTAGCTGATTAAGGCCACCCCTTTTCCGGGGATTTCGTGGGCCATATGGCACCCGGAACGCCCCTCGAAGGCGTGCCATTGCGCGCCATGCGGGTCCATGCGGTGCGTCTGCTGCCCACTGACAGCCCCGGCGCTTACGCAAATTGCCGCAGCGCAGGCGAAAACGATTGCAAGGGTCCGGGTACGATGATTCATCATGTCCACCATATCGGCATTTGCGCGGGAAACTGAAGTGGAGGGAAAAGGATTCCACAAGGGGGTACAGGGGTGCGGTTATACGCCACCACACAGCGCCCCCATTCCTGCGTTAGTGTTTAGGTCATCGTGGAGGTCGAGCGCTGGACCAGATAGGCAAGGGCTCGGCACACGAACGAACCTCGAAGACTGGGCGGGCCCAGCGTACCGACCCAGCGCTTTGAGGAAGGTCGGCACCCAGGTGCCGGCTGCACGGGAAGTCCCACGTTAGCGTGGGCGACCACCCCCTACCGCGCGGGGGTAGAGCGCGGTACCGGCTGAAACGCTGAACGGAGGACGAAACGTATGGCCGATAACATGTCGCTGACGGGCCTTAGCGATGAGGAAGCTAAGGAGTTCCACAGCATCTTCATGCAGAGCTTCCTGATCTTCACGGCGGTGGCCGTCGTGGCCCACTTCCTCGCTTGGGCCTGGCGTCCGTGGATCCCCGGTGCCGAGGGCTACGGCTCCGTCATCGAGGGTGTTCACAACGTGACCGCCGCTGTTTCCCAAATCGCGCCGCTTGCTGGTTAAGGAGATAGAACCATGTGGAGACTCTGGAAGCTTTACGATCCGCGCCGCG
Organism: Halorhodospira sp. 9621; assembly: GCF_022228055.1. Classification (NCBI taxonomy): domain Bacteria; kingdom Pseudomonadati; phylum Pseudomonadota; class Gammaproteobacteria; order Chromatiales; family Ectothiorhodospiraceae; genus Halorhodospira; species Halorhodospira sp. 9621. The sequence goes on along the minus strand of NZ_JAJNRD010000002.1, from coordinate 95,997 downwards.
TCCTGATCGGCATCTTCTCCTGGCTGGCCGTGCTGGCCCTGGTGATCCACTTCATCCTGCTCAGCACTGATCGGTTCAACTGGGTCGGCGGTGCTGCGGTCAGCTCGGTGAGCGAGTCCGCTGAAGAGGTGTCCGCTCTGCCCCCGCGGCAGGTCTGACACCCGCTCCCGGGTCAGGTAGGAGGCTCTCCCGCTCTCTCGGAGTGGGGGAGGTTCCTCCCGGGAGAGCCTGCCAGACGCGGCAGGTTGTGAAGAAAAACGGGGCTTATGCCCCGTTTTTCTTTGTCTGTCCGCATTAGTCTCCTGTCTCCTCCGGGGGGTAGGCCGGTCCATACCGGCCTCCACCAGCCAAGCGGGGTGCCCGGGCGCCCTTTTACGTCCGGGCACCCATTCCCTACCGAATCATAGCGCCTGTATGGCGTCTGCGTGGTGCCTGCTAGCGGCGAAGGAGGCGGCCGGCGCGCATCCGCAGCCGTTGCCAGAAAGAGAGTCGGTCGATGAATAGGGTGCCGTCCAGGTGGTCGACCTCGTGGTGCAGGCAGACGGCCTCGAGGTTCTCCAGCTTGCAGTGGAACCGCTCACCGCTGGTGTCCTGAGCGCGGACACTGACCCGGGTGGGGCGCACCACCAGGCCTTGCTGACCGGGGACCGAGAGGCAACGCTCCTCGATGTAACCGGGCAGGCTGCTGCCGGTGATCTCCGGATTGATGAATACGCGCGGCGTCTGTGTCGGATCGGTGCAACAGACGACAATGCGCCGGCGGATATCCACCTGCGGGGCTGCCAGTCCGATGGCGGAGGCGGCGCGCATGGTCTCGATCATGTCATCGACCAGCTCACGGAGTTCCTGGTCGAAGGTCTCCACTGGCGCGGATGGTTCTCGCAGGCGGGGGTCGGGGTGTTCAAGGATGTCTAGCGTGGTCATGGAGGGGTCCTGACGAGAAAAAGGGGCGAGATCCGCAGACCCCGCCCCAGTGTCGAGCCGTCAATGGGCTGCTATCCGCGCAGGCGGATTTACACCATCGACTCGCGCGTTGCCAGCGCGTCGCTCTCGGCAATCTCCGAGGCCGGGATCTCGGCCGCGGCGTTGCCCTCGAAGAAGGCGGGGTACCAGCTGGTGTTCGTCAGGATAGCACCGTGCACCAGCAGGCTGATCAGCAGCACAACACCCAGGAACAGCGGAAGGCCGACGCTGGGCTTGACTACGAGCCAAATACGAGCCTGGTTCATGTGTTAATCCTCCCTTAACCGAGCCACGGCGAGTAGGCGAAAGCCAGCACGTGCGCAACCACGGCGATGCCGAAGAAGATGCGCGCGCCGTCCAGCACGTAGCTGTGCAGCTCTTCCGCCTCCGGCAGGGTCAGCCCGGACGGCCAGACCCTGTTCGGGTCGTCGAAGTCCACGAAATCGTCGCGATCTCTCATAGTAGCTACTCCTTTTATGAAAGGCGTTAGCCTCCGAACCACCCGCCCAATCAACCGGACCGGAGATGGAGCGGGCACCATCCAAATGTCGCAGGGTTAGATAAACAAGAAGGGCGGGTGGCGGTCAACGCTCGGGGGCGCGGTGCCGCACGGGGTGCGCTGCCTTGCCGCGCCACCCTGCGCGGCTACTGCAGAAAAACGTATAAGTACGCGCCAACTGCCCGTTTGTGAAGGGTGTGCGGCGATTTGCCCAATCCTTATCGGTCGCCGCTGTTGGCGGCCACGGGAGCCGCTGGAGCGGTTTTATCGAAAAACCGGGGATTTGAATCGATATTCGCCCGGAAAATCCCGGCGGGCGCGGCCTGAGGAGGCTTTCGAATATCCGGTGGAAACACCGCTCGATGGGAATCATCGGAGGGTGCGACACTGAATCCGTCTCGGAAAAAGGGGGGCGATCCCGAAAGCTTCTTCCGGTGGGACGGACCGCGGTGGCGACGGCCCACAGCGGCCGTTGCACGTCGTATGAGGGGCGGTGGGGGAGCACCCGGGGGCGGGGTGGCCTGTGGCCAACCCCCGCCCATATCAACGCCTGAGGGGTCTCAGGCCGCGCCGGCGAGCCCGCGCAGGACGTAGTGCAAGATACTGCCATGACGGTAGTACTCCCACTCCTGCGGGGTGTCGATCCGCACACGGGCCTCGAAGGTCGTCTCGCCGCCATCCTCACGCCGTGCGACCACACGTACGCTGCGGGGCTGCTCGGTGATGCCCTCGATGTCGAAGGCCTCGTCCCCTGTCAGGCCGAGGTTCTCGGCGTTCTCGCCGTCGCGGAACTGCAGGGGGAGGACGCCGAAGCCCACCAGGTTGGAGCGGTGGATGCGCTCGTAGCTCTCCGCGATCACGGCCTTGATGCCCAGCAGCTTGGTGCCCTTGGCTGCCCAGTCACGGGAGGAGCCGGTGCCGTACTCCTTGCCGGCGAGCACGACCAGTGGGGTGTCCGCCTGCTGGTAGCGCATGGAGGCGTCGTAGACGCTGGTCTGCTCGCCACTGGGCACGTGCGTGGTCCAGCCGCCCTCGGTGCCGGGCGCCATTTTGTTGCGCAGGCGCACGTTGGCGAAGGTGCCGCGCATCATGACCTCGTGGTTGCCGCGCCGCGAGCCGTAGGAGTTGAAGTCCTTGGGGGATACCCCCTGCTCCTGCAGGTACTGCCCGGCAGGGCTGTCCGGGTGGATGGCCCCGGCCGGCGAGATATGGTCCGTGGTGATGGAGTCGCCGACGTAGATCAGGCAGCGGGCGCCGCGGATATCCTGCAGCGGCTCCGGAGTCTTGCTCATGCCCTGGAAGTAGGGCGGGTTCTTGACGTAGGTGGATTCGCGCCAGTCGTAGAGCTCCCCGCGGGGGGCATCGATGGCCTGCCAGGCGGCGTCGCCGTCGAACACGTTGGCGTACTGCTCACGGTACATCCCGGCGGAGATGTTGCCGCGGACCAGGTCTGCCACTTCCTGCTGGGTCGGCCAGATGTCCTGGAGGTAGACATCCCGGCCCTGACTGTCCGTGCCCAGCGGCTCGTTGTAGAGATCCCGCGCCATGGTGCCGGCCAGGGCGTAGGCCACCACCAGCGGGGGCGAAGCGAGGTAGTTGGCCCGAACGTCCTGGTGGATGCGGCCTTCAAAGTTGCGGTTGCCTGAGAGCACCGAGGTCACGCAGAGATCGCCCTCGCGGATGCCGTTGGTGACGGCCTCGGGTAGTGGGCCGGAGTTGCCGATGCAGGTGGTGCACCCGAACCCGACGACCGAGAAGCCCAGATGCTCCAGGTCGTCGAGGAGCCCGGCCTGCTCCAGGTAGGCGGGCACGACCTGCGAGCCCGGTGCCAGGCTGGTCTTGACCCAAGGCTTGGGCATCAGGCCGCGCTCGCGCGCCTTCTTGGCCACCAGGCCGGCGGCGACCAGGACGGCCGGATTCGAGGTGTTGGTGCAGGAGGTGATCGCCGCGATGACGACGTCGCCGTGCTTGAGCATCTCGTTGCGGCCGCCGATCTCGATCTCCACCGCGCCCCGTTCATGGGCATCGTCGATCCCGGGCGCACTGTGGCCGCCCTCGTGCTCGTACTGCTCCTCAGCCTCGTCGGCGGGCACGGCGTGGTGGGCACGCAGGTGCTCCTGCAGCGTCTGCTTGAAGCTGGTCTTGGCCGCGTCCAGCGGGACGCGGTCTTGAGGCCGCTTGGGCCCGGCGAGGCTCGGGACCACCGTGCTCATGTCCAGCGACAGGGTGTCCGAGTACTCGGCCTCGCGGGCACCGGTCTCGCGCCACATGCCCTGCGCCTTGGCATACTGCTCGGTGAGCTCGATGAGTTCCGGGTCGCGGCCGGAGAGCTCCATGTAGGCCAGGGTCTCCTTGTCGACCGGGAAGATGCCGCAGGTGGCGCCGTACTCCGGGGCCATATTGGCGATGGTCGCGCGGTCGGCCAGGGGCAGGTGGTCGAGGCCGTCGCCGTAGAATTCGACGAACTTGCCGACGACGCCCTTCTTGCGCAGCATCTCGGTGACGGTCAGTACCAGGTCGGTAGCCGTTGCCCCCTCGGGCAGCTTGCCCTCCAGACGGAAGCCCACCACCTCGGGGACGAGCATGCTGATCGGCTGGCCGAGCATGGCGGCCTCGGCCTCGATGCCGCCCACGCCCCAGCCGAGGATGCCCAGGCCGTTGATCATGGTGGTGTGCGAGTCGGTTCCGACCAGCGTGTCCGGGTAAGCCTGCGGGGTGTCGCCGTTGTCGTTGCGGAACACCACCTGCCCGAGGTACTCGAGATTGACCTGGTGAACGATGCCGGTGCCCGGTGGGACGACGCGGAAGTTGGAGAACGCCGTCTGGCCCCAGCGCAGGAACTCGTAGCGCTCCCGGTTACGCTGGTACTCGATCTCGGTGTTGAGCTGCAGGGCCTGGCGGTTGCCGAAGTGGTCGACCATCACCGAGTGGTCGATGACCAGGTCGGCCGGTGAAAGCGGGTTGATCCGGCCCGGGTCGCCGCCGAGATTCTGCATGGCGTCGCGCATGGCGGCTAGGTCCACCACCGCCGGGACGCCGGTGAAGTCCTGAAGCACCACGCGTGCCGGCGTGAAGGCGATCTGGTCCTTCGGTTCGGCCTTGGGATCCCAGTTGAGGACCGCTTCGATGTGCTCGCGGGTGACGTTGACGCCGTCTTCCGTGCGCAGCAGGTTCTCGAGCAGGATCTTCAGGGAGTAGGGCAGGCGATCGACGTCGTAATCGCGGCGCGGCCCGTCCAGGCTGTAGATCTCGTAGGCCTTGCCCCCGGCTTGCAGGGTGGTCCGCGAGTTGAAGCTGTCCGTCATGGTCCCTCCAGTGGTTGTGCGATCAGCGCTTCTTATAGTGTATCGAATCGGTTGTGATGCGTCGCTCAAGCCTCGCTGGGCAGTCCCTCGAGCAGGTTCCGGGCGGCTCCGGCGATCGCCTGGCGCCGGAAGAGCAGCGTCATCCGGCCGCCGCCATTGTCCCGCCACAGGCTAGCGCCGCGGATGCCGCACAGCAGCAGCGCGCGGATCAAGGCGGCATTGCGCTCGTTCTCCAGGTGTTGCTGCTCTCCGCGGATCATCAGCCGTGGTCCCATCTGGCTGATGGTCTGGCTGTAGAGGTCACCGATACCGTGGATGACGCTGGTATGGGTGGGGCTCTCGAAATAGGCCGCCTGGCCGCGGGCCTGCTCGATGCCCTCGGCCAGGCGCTGAAGCACCGCCTGACGCTTCATGAGGCGCCGCTCGAGGTGAAAAATGCTCGCCACGTAACGGGTCGTATCGGCCTCCTGGGGGTCCTCGAGCTGCTCCACCACCCGCCGCAGCCCCGGGGCGAGGCGCGCTGCGCCGTAAAGGGCGTCGGTGCAGCCGTCGTACTCCCCAAGCAGACCCTCGATCAGAGGCTCATACCGGCTCGCCTCGGTATCCCCGGTGCGTGCTACCTCGCGGATGCACTGCACCGCCTGCATGATGACGGCGAGGGTCAGGGCCTGTTCCTGTTCGCGCGAATCGCTCACACCACCTCCGTTGGATGCGTCTGCAGGGTCGGCGGGTTACCCCGGTCCGCCGGGTGCGCGGCGGCGATGGCCGCGCCCCCCAGGCACTGATCGTCGTCGTAGAGAACCAGATACTGTCCGGGGGTTGCCGCCCGCTGGGGCTCGTCGAAGCGGAACAGCACGCCACCGTCGTCCGTGTGCGCCACCGCCCCGGCCTGGGGGCGCTGGCGATAACGCACCTGGGCCTGCAGCCGTGCCCCCTCCGCGGGGATCGGCGCCAGCCAGTGAAAGGGGCCGGTTTCCACCGCGGCACTCTGCAGCCAGGGATGATCGTGCCCCTGGACGACGAGCAGCGCGTTGCGATGGGCGTCCTTATCGGCCACATACCAGGGGGCGGCGCCGTGATCCGGGTCGCCACCGATCCCCAGCCCCCGGCGCTGGCCCAGCGTATAGAAGGCGAGCCCCTGGTGGCGGCCGATCTCTCGTCCATCCTCGGTGAGGATGGGTCCGGGATCCAGGTCGATGTAGCGCTGCAGGAAACGGGTGAAGTCCCGTTCGCCGATGAAGCAGATACCAGTGCTGTCCGGGCGGTCGAAGTTGGGCAGCCCCGCGGACCGGGCCTCTTCGCGGATGGTTTCCTTGGTGCTGTCGCCGAGCGGGAAACGCACGGTGTCCAGGGCCGTACGGGATACGCCGGCGAGGAAGTAGCTCTGGTCTTTGTCCGGATCGAAGCCGCGCAGCAGGGCCGGCCCGTCGTCACTGGCGCGTCCCAGGCGGGCGTAGTGGCCGGTGGCCACGGCGTCTGCCGCGAACTGCTCCCGGGCGTGGTGCAGGAAGCGGTCGAACTTGATGTGCCGATTGCACAGGATGTCGGGGTTCGGGGTGCGCCCGGCGCGCAGCTCCCGCAGCGCCTGCTCGAAGACCTCGCGCCGGTAGTGCACGGCGAAGTTCACCCGTCGAATGGGGATGCCCAAGTGCTCCGCCACCTCTACTGCCGCGGCGATGTCGTCCTCGGCCGAGCACTGCATCAGCGTGTCGTCGTCCTCCCAGTTCTTCATGAACAGGCCGATCACCTCGTGACCGGCGCGGACGAGGCGCAGCGCCGCCACGGCAGAGTCCACGCCACCGGAGAGGCCGACAACGATTCGCTTGGGGGATTCAGTCATGGGGCCGGATCTATCAGGTGTCCCGGGCCGAGAGGCTACCACAGTCCGCGGGTCACCCCGGTAGACCGGGGTGACCGCCACGGCTCACTCCGGGCCGCGGCCGGGGACAAGCACGCTCTCTTGGCTGCCCGGGACGCCGTCCCACTCCGCCGCCTCGCCGAAGCCCTCGGGGTCGATCAGCTCCAGGAAACGACGGGCCTGAGGGGAGAGGTAGCGGCCGCGACGCAGCATGACGCCGTAGGTGCGCCGCGGGAAGATCGCTGGCAGGTCGCGGATCGCCAGCTGCTCCTGCCCGGTCAGGCAGATCGCGCTGGCGATGCCGACCCCGAAGCCGAGCTCGACATAGCGCTTCATGATCTCCCAGCCGCCGACCTCCAGGCGCACCTGGTAAGGCACGCTGTGCTGCTGGAAGATCAAGTTCACCAGGCGCCAGGTGGTCAGCTGGCGTGGCGGAAGGATCAGCTCGCCGGCGGCCAGGTCCTCGAGGGTGATCTCCTCCTTCTCGGCCAGCGGGTGATTCACGGGCGTGATCAGCTTCAGTTCGAAGGTGTGCGTGGCGCGATAGACCACGTCATCGGGCAGGTCCAGATTCGACCCGACGGCAATGTCCACGCGGTCCTGCTGCACGGCGTGGATCTGCTCCTCACCGATGAGGTTGTGCAGACGGACGTGGACCTTGGGGTGGTGTTCCATGAAGGCGCGTAGCAGATCGGGCAGGACATAGAGTGAGGTCGACTCGCCGGCGGCGATGTCCAGATGACCGAGCTGCTGCCGGCGGTTGCGCGCCACGAACTGCTCGGGCAGGGAGTCGATCCCCTCGACGAGTGGTGCGGCAACCTCGTACAGGCCCTCGCCATCCGGAGTCAGCCGAATCCGGGGGCCCCGGCGCTCGAACAGGGTGATTCCCATCTCCCGCTCAAGGGCCTGGATCTGCAGCGACACCGACGGTTGACTCAGCTCTAGCCGCTCGGCAGCACGGGAGATGCTGCGCTCCTGCGCGGCGTGGCAGAACGCGCGCAACTGCTTGAGCCGGTTGTGGCGGTAGTAATGGCGGGGGGATTCGTGATCCAAGGCTTCTCGATCTTCGTCCATTGGGCCGATCAATATGCAATATAGTTTGGGAAATATTGTCAAATGCTGCGGCGCGCCATACTATCAGTGACGCGTTATTCAGGCGCGGCAGTACGCCACCCGGCTGCCGGCGCCTGGCGAACGTAGCGGTACGGGTTCTGGGCCCCGGGTTAACCCCGCCCGGGGTTCGTGCCCCACGAGGGCAACCGCGATGGCCCCTCGGGCCGACAGCAAGAGACCGTCATACAGGATTTTCGGGGGTACGGCGTACCAGCCCGATTGGGAGGAGCATGATGTTGAAAGATCAAGCGGCGATTGAGCGTGACTGGGCGGAGAACCCGCGCTGGAAAGGGGTGCAGCGGGGCTACGGGGCCGATGAGGTCGTCCGTCTCCGTGGGACCGTGCAGGTTGAGTACAGCCTGGCGCGCCAGGGTGCGGAGAAGCTCTGGAAGTCCATGCACGAGATGCCCTACGTCAACGCCCTCGGCGCACTGACCGGCAACCAGGCCCTGCAGCAGGTCAAGGCCGGGCTCAACGCCATCTACCTCTCGGGCTGGCAGGTGGCCGCGGACGCCAACCTGGGTCAGACCATGTACCCGGACCAGTCGCTGTACCCGGCCAATTCGGTCCCCGCGGTGGTGGACCGCATCAACAACGCGCTGCTGCGCGCCGATGAGATCAACCACGCCGAGGGCAACCCGCCGTTCGACTTCATGAAGCCCATCGTGGCCGATGCCGAGGCCGGCTTCGGCGGTGTGCTCAACGCCTTCGAGCTGATGAAGGGGATGATCCGCGCCGGTGCTGCGGGCGTGCACTTCGAGGACCAGCTGGCCTCGGTCAAGAAGTGCGGCCACATGGGCGGCAAGGTGCTGCTGCCCACCCAGGAGGCGGTCCAGAAGCTGATCGCCGCGCGCCTGGCGGCCGACACCATGGATGTGCCGACCATCCTGGTCGCCCGCACCGACGCGGAAGCGGCGGACCTGCTGACCTCCGACGTCGACGACAACGACAAGCCGTTCATCACCGGCGAGCGCACGGCAGAGGGGTTCTTCCGCACCAAGCCGGGCATCGAGCAGGCCATCAGCCGTGGTCTGGCCTACGCCCCCTACGCCGATGTGATCTGGTGCGAGACCGGCAAGCCGGATCTCGGGTTTGCCCGCGAGTTCGCGCAGGCCATCCACGAGAAGTATCCGGGCAAGCTGCTCGCCTACAACTGCTCGCCCTCGTTCAACTGGGCGGGCAACCTGGACGAGGCCACCATCCGCAAGTTCCAGGACGAGCTCGGCGAGGTGGGCTTCAAGTTCCAGTTCATCACGCTGGCTGGCTTCCACTCGCTGAACTACTCGATGTTCGAGCTGGCGCGCGGCTACAAGGAGCGGCAGATGGAGGCGTACTCCGAGCTGCAGCAGGCCGAGTTCGCCGCCGAGAAGCACGGCTACACCGCTACCCGTCACCAGCGGGAGGTGGGCGCCGGCTACTTCGACCAGGTCACCAACGTGATCCAGGGCGGTCAGTCCTCGGTCACGGCGCTGAAAGGCTCGACGGAGGAAGAGCAGTTCTGAGACGGCGCCTGGTCGCCACCGGCGTAAGCCGACCCCGGGGTGGCGTGCAGCCGTCCCGGGGTTTTTTTATGGTGGTTATGGGTGGCCTACATTGGCCGGTTGGCGCGCGACTCTATAAAATGAAGGGTGATGACCGACGAGCCGAACCAAGACGATCCGCAGGGCCCCGAGGTTGAAGCGGCCAAACCGTCGCTCAAGCAGCCCCCGATGTACAAGGTGGTGCTGCTCAACGACGACTACACGCCGATGGACTTCGTCGTGGAGGTGCTGCAGCGGTTTTTCAACAAGGACCGCAACCAGGCCACGCAGATCATGTTGCACGTGCACACGCGGGGGAAAGGTGTCTGCGGGGTCTATACCCGGGATGTCGCCGAGACCAAGGTCTCTCAGGTCAACGACTACGCCCGCGAGCACGAACACCCGCTACTGTGTACGATGGAGGAAGCTTGAATCGTTCCAGGAACCGTGGCGGTACTGGCCGGTCCAATCTCCGGGGAGGTACCCCGGTCGAGCCCCAGGCGAGGTAATAGGGCATGCTGAGTAAAGAGTTAGAGTTCACGCTCAATCTGGCCTTCAAGGACGCGCGTGAGAAGCGCCACGAGTTCCTCACCGTCGAGCACCTCCTGCTGGCCTTGACCGATAACCCCGCTGCCTCGCAGGTGCTCAAGGCGTGTGGTGCCGACCTCGAACGGCTGCGCGGCGAGTTGCAGGCCTTTCTGGATGAGACCACGCCGCTGCTGCCGGTCAACGACAGCCGCGAGACGCAGCCGACCCTCGGGTTCCAGCGCGTCCTGCAACGCGCCATCCTCCACGTCCAGTCCTCCGGCAAGCGGGAGGTCACCGGAGCCAACGTGCTGGTGGCGATCTTCAGCGAACAGGAGTCGCAGGCGGTCTACTTCCTGCATAAGCAGAACATCTCCCGCCTGGACGTGGTGAACTACATTTCCCACGGCATCTCCTCGGTGGGGGGTGAAGAAGACATGGGCAAGGAAGAGAGTGGCCCGGCGGATGAAGAAGGTGCGGCCGAGCCGGCTCAAGGGGGGTCGCCCCTGGAGCAGTACGCCACCAACCTCAATCAGCGCGCCCGGCACGGGCAGATCGACCCGCTGATCGGGAGGCGCTACGAGATCGAGCGCACCGTGCAGGTGCTCTGCCGGCGCCGCAAGAACAACCCGCTGTTCGTCGGCGAGGCCGGTGTGGGCAAGACGGCCATTGCCGAGGGGCTGGCCAAGCAGATCGTCGAGGGCGAGGTGCCCGATGTGCTCAAGGAGAGCACCATCTACTCGCTGGATCTGGGCGCCCTGGTGGCCGGCACCAAGTATCGCGGCGACTTCGAGAAGCGCCTCAAGGCGTTGCTGCATCAGCTCAAGAAGGACAGCGGCTCGATCCTGTTCATCGATGAGATCCACACGATCATCGGAGCCGGCTCTGCCTCCGGCGGCGTGATGGATGCCTCGAACCTGATCAAGCCGATGCTCGCCTCCGGCGAACTGCGCTGCATCGGGTCGACGACGTATCAGGAGTACCGGGGCATCTTCGAGAAGGATCGCGCCCTGGCCCGGCGCTTCCAGAAGATCGACGTCAGCGAGCCGACGGTGGAGGACACCGTGCAGATCCTCAAGGGGCTCAAGAGTCGCTTCGAGGAGCACCACAACGTCCGCTTCACCGAGCCGGCGCTGCAGGCGGCGGCGGAGCTGTCGGCCAAGTACATCAATGACCGGCGCCTGCCGGACAAGGCCATCGACGTCATTGACGAGGCGGGCGCGCGGCTCCGGCTGCGGCCCCGTTCCAAGCGGCGCAAGACGGTGGGCCTGCCGGACATCGAGTCGATTGTGGCGAAGATCGCGCGGATTCCGCCCAAGCGAGTCTCCAGTCAGGACATGAAGATCCTCGAGAACCTCGAGGGCGAGCTCAAGGGGCTGATCTTCGGCCAGGACGAGGCCATCGAGAGCCTGGCGTCGACCATCAAGATGTCCCGTGCCGGACTGGGCACGCCGGATCGGCCGGTGGGGACGTTCCTCTTCGCCGGCCCGACCGGCGTGGGCAAGACGGAGGTCACCCGCCAGCTGGCCGACCTGACCGGAGTGCAGCTGATCCGCTTCGACATGTCCGAGTACATGGAGCGGCACACGGTCTCGCGGTTGATCGGGGCCCCGCCGGGGTATGTCGGCTACGATCAGGGCGGTCTGCTCACCGAGGAGGTGATCAAGCACCCGCACTCGGTGCTGCTGCTCGACGAGATCGAGAAGGCCCATCCGGACGTGTTCAACCTGCTGCTGCAGGTGATGGATCACGGCACGCTGACCGACAACAACGGCCGCGAGGCGGATTTCCGCAACGTGATCCTGGTGATGACCACCAACGCCGGCGCCGAGGAGATGAGCAAGCGCTCGATCGGCTTCACCAACGAGAACGACACCCAGGACAGCATGGAGGCGATCCGGCGCACGTTCTCGCCGGAGTTCCGTAACCGCATCGACGCGGTGGTGCAGTTCCAGCCCCTGGGGCAGGACACCGTGCAGCGCGTGGTCGACAAGTTCATCCGCGAGCTCTCGGTGCAGCTGGCCGAGAAGCGCGTCACGCTGGTGGTCGATGGCGACGCCCGGCGGTGGATCGGCGAGAAGGGCTACGATCCGCAGATGGGCGCACGCCCGATGGCCCGCGTGATCCAGCAGCACATCAAGAAGCCCCTGGCGGAGCAGCTGCTCTTCGGCGAGCTCACCGGCGGCGGCGAGGTCGAGGTCACGGTCGAGGACGGCGATCTGGCCATCCACGTCCGGGAAAAGGACACCGAGGGGGCGTAGCCCGGCGAGCGGGGCCCCCGTGGCCCCGGCGACGGGTGTTCCGGGGCGGGGCGTTACCGCTCTCGGTAGACGATGCGACCCTTGTTCAGGTCGTACGGGGTCAGCTCCACCGTCACCTTGTCCCCGGTCAGGATGCGGATGTAGTGCTTGCGCATCTTCCCGGAGATGTGGGCCGTGATCACGTGGCCGTTCTCCAGCTCGACGCGGAACATCGTATTGGGCAGGGTGTCGACGATCACCCCCTGCATGCGGATGGAGTCTTCCTTCGCCATGCGCCTCTCTGATTCGTGGTCGCTGCGGTCGGATGGAGTCCCGCTTGCACGGGACTTCTGAACGCGCGAACTATACCGGCCTGTAGCTCTGGCGGCAAGGCGGTGCGCCGTCTATGCGCCGGCGAGCCACCGGCGTCCGTCAAACACCTCGTGGGGACGGAACGTGGCCTTGTAGGCCATGGTCGGGGCGTCCGCAATCCAGTACCCGAGGTATACGTGCTGTGCGCCCAGCCGGCGTGCCTCCGAGAGTTGCCAGAGCACGGCCAGGTTGCCCAGGCCGCGGTGCTCGGCCTCGGGGGCGTAGAAGGTATAGACGGCGGACAGGGCGCCGGGGAGCACGTCGGTGACGGCCACACCGAGCAGGGGGCCACGCTCCGTGCTGCGCAGCTCATAGAAGACGGTGGTGCACCAGGGGGCTGTCAGGAACCCTTCGGCCTCCGCGCGGTCGGGGTCGGCCATGCTGCTATGGGGATGCCGATGGTCGATGTAGCGCCGGTAGAGCGCCAGCTGTTCGTCGGTGAGAACCGGCGGGCAGGCCGCGACGTGCAGGTCGGCGTTGTCGCGCCGGCAACGGCGGTGGCGGCGCCGAGCGCGGAAACGGGCCACCGGGATGCGCAGCGACTGACACGCCGCGCAGCCGGGGCACCGCGGCCGGTAGATGTAGGGTCCGCTGCGCCGGAACCCCTGCTCGAGCAGCAGCTGATAGCGCCGATCATCCAGCGCCAATTGCGGCGAGAGGAACTCGAGTCGCGCCGTTCGCCCGGAGACGTAGGCGCACTCATGGCAATCGGTGCGCAGCAGGGTGACGCGGCTGCGGGTCACGACCCCTCCCGGCTGCGGTGCTCGGTGGCGGGGTCGAGGTCGTTATCCAGGCGCCATGGTGAGTCGCGATGGGAGGCCTGCAGTGCCCGGTCCAGGCGCGCCAGGTATTCGCTGCGAGGGATCTGGCGGACGCCCAGTCGGGCCAGGTGGGGGTTGCTCATCTGGCAGTCGAAGAGCTGAAAGCCCCAGCGCCAGAGCTGCGCGGTCAGCCAGGTCAGACCCACCTTTGAGGCGTCTTCCATGCGACTGAACATGGACTCCCCGAAGAAGGCCCCGTTCAGGGCCACGCCGTAGACCCCGCCGACCAGCTCCTCCTCCAGCCAGACCTCGGCGGAGTGCGCGCAACCGAGGTGGTGGAGTTCCGTGTAGGCGGCGATCATCTCGCGGGTGATCCAGGTGCCGTCCTGGTCGGGGCGTGGGGCGGCGCAGCCGGCCATCACGGCTTCGAATTCGGTGTCCAGGGTGACCGTCATGCGGGTCTGGTTGAGCCGTCGGCGCAGGCTGCGGCTGACGTGGAAGTCCCCCGGCAGGAAGATCCCGCGGGGGTCAGGGCTCCACCAGAGGATGGGCTGCCCCTCGCCGTACCACGGGAAGATCCCATTGCGGTAGGCGGCCATGAGGCGCTCGGCGGAAAGATCCCCTCCGACGGCGAGCAGGCCGTTGGGGTCGGCCAGGGCCTGGTCCGCCGAGGGGAACGGCTCGTCCGGGGTGTGTTCGTTGAGCCAGCGTAGCCGCCGCATGGATGAAGCCGCTCTCTTTTGCTCGGGGCAAGTGGGCCTTGAGGGCACCGGAGCATGATACCGCCTGCTCACGCCGTCGTGCAGGCATCGCCGGGGCGACTTGCCGCTGCCGCGGTGGTCACTGACAATGGTGGATTGATTCCTGCAAAGGATACGAGATCCGTGGCGGAGCCGGAAGAACAACACGGGGACGAGCCGTTCCTCGGTCATCAGCTGCAGCGCCGCCTGCGCGAGGCAACCATGGTGCTGCTCGCGGGCGTGGCCGCCTTCATGCTTCTGGCTCTGTGGAGTTACGACGCCGACGATCCGAGCTGGAGCCGGGTCAGCGCCGTCGCCGAAGTGGAGAACTTCGGCGGCATTGCCGGCGCCTGGTTTGCCGATATCGCCCTGGTGCTTTTTGGCTACCTGGCTTATCTGGTGCCGTTGTTTATGGGCTGGGCCGCCTATCGGGTGTTTCGGATGCTCGACGAGCCCGGGTTCGATCCGCTGGCGCTGGCGGTCCGCTCGGTGGGGCTGGTGCTCGCGCTTCTGGCGGGCGCCGCGCTGGCAAGCCTGCACCTGGAGGGTGAGGCGCTGCCGCTCGGCGCGGGTGGGCTGCTCGGGGAGCTGAGCGCCGGTGAGCTCGAGAGCTGGCTGGGCTTCGTCGGGGCGTCGCTGATGGCCGGCGCGCTGTTTCTGGCGGCGCTGACCCTGGCCACGGGGTTTTCGTGGCTGGCGCTGGCCGAACGCGTCGGACGCTGGACGCTGGAGTTGTTCGGGAGATTGCGTGCCTTGCTCGGGCGGATGCTCGTCGGCGGTGTGGTCGGGGGCGTGCGGGCCGCACGGGGGCGGCTGGAGCGGCGGCGCCAGTCGCGTGAGGAGCAGGGAACGGCCCGGGCCGAGCCCCCGCGGATCGCGCCACCGGCGCAGCAGGAGGCGGGTGGCGGCAAAGTGCGCAAGGCGATCCAGTTGCTGCCCCGGGCCCGTGCCGGGGATCCGCCGGAGCAGGTCATTGAGGAGCCGCCGGCCCAGCGCGAACCCTCCTCTGCCGCAGAGAAGCCGCGCCGGCAACGCAAGAGCGAGCGCAGCAAGCGCAGCGGACCCGCCGCAGGCGGCTCGCCGGTGCCGCCGGTGGATTTGCTCGACCAGCCGCCGGCGGGCAAGGGCGGTTACAGCCGCGAGGTGCTGGCGACCATGTCGCAGCAGGTCGAGGAGCGGCTGCGCGATTTCGGCGTCGAGGTCCAGGTCGAGACCGTTCAGCCGGGGCCGGTCATTACGCGCTTCGAGGTCTTGCCCGCCGCGGGCGTCAAGGTCAGCCAGATCTCTAACCTGGCCAAGGATCTGGCCCGCGCCATGTCGGTGCGCTCGGTCCGCGTGGTGGAGGTCATCCCCGGCAAGTCCACGGTGGGGCTGGAGATCCCCAATGAGCAGCGCGACGTGATCGCGCTCTCGGAGATCATCCGTTCCCAGGAGTACGCACGCATGAAGTCGGCGCTGACCGTGGCGCTGGGCAAGGATATCGGGGGCAATCCGGTCACCGCCGACCTGGCCAAGATGCCCCACCTGCTCGTGGCCGGTACGACCGGCTCCGGCAAGTCGGTGGGGATCAACGCCATGATCCTCTCGCTGCTCTACCGCAACACCCCCGAGCAGACCCGGCTGATCATGGTCGATCCCAAGATGCTGGAGCTGTCGGTCTACGACGGGATCCCGCATCTGCTCGCCCCGGTGGTCACCGACATGAACGACGCCGCCAACGCCCTGCGCTGGTGCGTGGCCGAAATGGAGCGGCGCTACCGCCTGATGGCGGCGCTCGGCGTGCGCAACGTCACCGGCTTCAACGACAAGGTGCGCGCGGCCCGCGAGGCCGGCGAGCCGCTGCTCGACCCGTTGTTTGATGCCGCCGACCCCAACGAACAGACCTTGGACGGCGAGACCCCGCAGGCCCCGGAGCTGGAGGAGCTGCCCTTCATCGTGGTGGTGGTCGACGAGCTGGCCGACATGATGATGATTGTCGGCAAGAAGGTTGAAGAGCTCATCGCTAGGCTGGCGCAAAAGGCCCGGGCGGCGGGGATCCATCTCATCCTAGCGACCCAGCGCCCCTCGGTGGACGTCATCACCGGGCTGATCAAGGCGAACATCCCCACGCGGATCGGCTACCAGGTCTCCTCGAAAGTGGATTCGCGTACGATCCTGGACCAGCAGGGCGCCGAGGCGCTGCTCGGCCACGGCGACATGCTCTACGTGCCGCCGGGCAGCGGCGTGCCGCAGCGCGTGCATGGCGCCTTCGTTTCTGACGCCGAGGTGCACCGTGTCGTCGAGCATCTCAAGGCGGTCGCCGAGCCGGAGTACGTCGACGAAGTGCTCCAGGATGCCAGCGAATCGGCCCCCATCCCGGGCCTGCCCGGCGAGGGCGGTAACGGGGGTGGTGGCGGCGGCAGCGAGAGCGATCCGCTCTATGACGATGCCGTGCGCATCGTCACCGAAACCCGGCGCGCCTCCATCTCCGGCGTGCAGCGGCGGCTGAAGATTGGTTACAACCGGGCTGCCCGGCTGGTCGAGGAGATGGAGGCCGCCGGGGTGGTCGGGCCGTTGCAGTCCAACGGCGGTCGCGAGGTCCTGGCGCCGCCGCCGCCGGATGCCTGAGCGTTTCCCACGACGTGCCCATGCACGCAACCCCGGAGGCAAAACGCCCATGACGCCCATCCAACGAACCGCAATCGCGCTCGCCCTGGTGCTGGCGCTCGCGCTGAACGCCGTGCAAGCCGGGCAGCTGGCGGCGCTGGAGGACTACTACCGCGATGTGGAGACGGTCCAGGGGGTGTTCAAGCAGTTCACTCTGGACGATCGCGGGCAGGTGATTGAGGAGTCCTCCGGTGACTTCGCCATCCACCGCCCGGATCGCTTTCACTGGTCCTACGCCGGCCCGTTCTCCCAAGAGATCATCGCTGACGGTGAGCGTCTCTGGGTCTACGACGTCGAGCTCGATCAGGTCACCGTGCGGGATCAGCGCGCCGTCCTGGGCAGTGCACCCGCGCAGCTGCTCTCCGGCGATTACGCTGATCTCGCGGAACTGTTCGAGTTGGCCGAGACCGAGGACTACGTCCGGCTCACTCCCCGCGACGGCGGCGAGGCCTTTGATGAGGCCCGGCTGGGTATGCGCGACGGGCACCCGAGTGCGCTGGAGATCGACGACGCCCTGGGGCAGGTGACCCGGGTCGAACTCGACGAGGTGCGCATCAACGAGTCCGTGGATGCCGACCGGTTCCGTTTCGACCCGCCGGAAGGGGTCGACGTCTACGAGACCGATCCGGACGAGGGGGTCCGTTGAGCGCACCTCCGAGTGCACCGCTGGCCGAGCGCATGCGCCCGCGCAGCATCGACGAGATGGCCGGGCAGGGGCATCTGCTCGATTCCGGTCGGGCGCTGGTGCAGAGCGTGGAGGCCGGGCGTCCCCACTCCATGATCCTGTGGGGGCCTCCAGGCAGTGGCAAGACGACGCTCGCCCGCCTGGTGGCCGAGCACGCCGAGGCCCGGTTCCTGACCCTCTCCGCGGTGACCGCCGGGGTGCGCGAGATCCGCGGTGCCATGGCCGAGGCCACGGATCTCTGGAAGACGGGTCGGCGCACGGTGCTTTTCGTCGACGAAGTGCACCGGTTCAACAAGGCGCAACAGGACGCCTTCCTGCCCTACGTGGAGGATGGCACGGTGGTCTTTATCGGGGCCACCACGGAAAACCCCTCCTTCGAGCTCAACAAGGCGCTGCTCTCGCGGGCGCGGGTCTACATGCTGCGGGCCCTGGACGATACGGCCCTGTCCGAGCTGCTCGAGCGGGCGTTGCGCGACCCGGAGCGCGGCCTGGGGGAGCGTCGGCTGCAGGCCACCGACGAGGCCCGGGCTCTGCTGCTGCGTGCCGCCGACGGCGACGCCCGGCGATTGCTCTCGGCCCTCGAGATTGCTGCGGACCTGGTCGATGCGCAAACCCTCGACGCCGATGCCGTGGCCGAGGCGGTCGCCGGCGGGGCACGGCGCTTCGACAAGGGGGGCGACGATTTCTACGATCAGATCTCGGCGCTGCACAAGTCGATCCGCGGTTCGGATCCGGACGCTGCGCTGTACTGGCTGGCGCGCATGCTCGATGGTGGCTGCGATCCGCTCTACATCGCCCGGCGGTTGATCCGGGTTGCCTCCGAGGACATCGGCAACGCCGACCCGCGGGCCCTGCAGGTGGCCCTGAACGCCGCCGAGGCGTACGAGCGTCTCGGTTCGCCGGAGGGGGACCTGGCCCTGGCCCATGCGGCCGCATTCCAGGCCTCGGTACCCAAGAGCAACCGCGTCTACACTGCCTGGCAGGCGGCCGAGCGGGACGTCCGCCGGTACGGCTCGCTGGAGGTGCCCATGCACTTGCGCAACGCCCCGACCGGGATCATGAAGGAGCAGGGTTTCGGCAGCGGTTACCGTTACGCCCACGATGAGCCGGAGGCCTTCGCCGCCGGCGTCGAGTACATGCCGGATGCGTTGGCCGGAACCCGGTACTACGAGCCCTCCGACCGCGGGCTGGAGCAGCGCATTGCCGAGCGCTTCCGGCGGTTGCGCACCCGGCAGGCGTAATGCGCGCCGCGCCGTGGCGCCGACCGCCCGGAAATCATTAGAATGCACGCCGCCATGGCGCCCGCCCCGGAACCAAGGAGCCTGCGACACCTATGATCGACCCCAAGCTGCTGCGTAACGATCCCGAAGGCATCGCCGCCAACCTGGCGCGGCGCGGATTCGAATTCGACGCCGCCGGCTACCGTGCGCTGGATGCCCGGCGGCGCGAGCTGCAGCAGGAGACGCAGACGCTGCAGAACCAGCGCAACGAGCGCTCCAAAGAGATCGGCGCGGCCAAGAAGCGCGGCGAGGACATCGAGCCGCTGAAAGCCGAGGTGGGCCGCATCGGCGAGCGCCTGAACGAAGCAGAGAACGCCCTGAGCGAGGTGCAGGAGCAGCTTGAGGCGCTCCATCTTGGCCTGCCCAACCTCCTCGACGACCAGGTTCCCGACGGTGAAGACGAAGCCGATAACCGCGAGCTCCGCCAGTGGGGTGGGATTCCGGCGCTGCCCTTCAAGCCGCGGGATCACGTCGATCTGGGCGAGCTGCTCGGCGGGATGGACTTCGAGGCGGCCGCGCGCATCGCCGGCAGCCGCTTCGTCACCCTCAGTGGGCCTCTGGCGCGGCTGCACCGCGCACTGACCCAGTTCATGCTCGATCTGCACACCAGCGAGCACGGTTACACCGAGGTTTACGTCCCGTACCTGGTCAATGCCCGGGCGCTGACCGGCACCGGGCAGCTGCCTAAGTTCGAGGCGGATCTCTTCCGCGTCGAGCACGACCCCGATTTCTACCTGGCGCCGACGGCCGAGGTGCCGGTGACCAACCTGGTCCAGGAGCGCATCGTCGAGGACCCGGATATGCCGCTGCGCTTCGTCTGTCACACGCCGTGCTTCCGCTCCGAGGCCGGCAGCTACGGCAAGGACACCCGCGGTATGATCCGCCAGCATCAGTTCGAGAAAGTCGAGCTGGTCCAGGTGGTGCGGCCCGGGGAGTCCTGGGATGCGCTGGAAGCGCTCACCGGCCACGCCGAGGCGGTGCTGCGCCGACTGGCGCTACCCTACCGGGTGGTGTCGCTGTGCAGCGGAGACATCGGCTTCTCGGCGGCGCGCACCTACGATCTGGAAGTGTGGCTGCCGGCGCAGGAGCGCTACCGGGAGATCTCCTCCTGCTCGAACTTCACCGACTTCCAGGCGCGGCGCCTGCAGGCGCGCTGGCGCAACCCCGAGACCGGCAAACCGGAGCCGGTGCACACACTCAACGGCTCTGGACTGGCCGTGGGGCGCTGCCTGGTGGCGATCCTGGAGAACTACCAGGAGGCCGATGGCCGGGTGAGTGTCCCCGAGGCACTGGTCCCGTACATGGGCGGGGTGCGCGTTCTGGGCGACTGAGAGCGCCCGGCCCCTGGATCCCGATCACCGGCGTGCGGCGGGATCTCCGGTCGCGGACGGGACGCGGCAGTATCGGGAGGAAGCCCCGCAAGGGGCGGGCCGGGCATTGCGCCCGGCCCGATACGCACGGATCCGGCGGGTTACTCGTTGGCCAGCCCGAGCAGGTGCAGCAGGCTGGTGAACAGGTTGTAGATGGCCACGTAGAGGGTGATGGTGGCCATGATGTAGTTGTCCTCACCGCCGTTGATCATCTCGCTAGTCTGGTAAAGGATCAGCCCGCTCATCAGGATCATGAACATCACGCTGACCGCCAGCGACAGGCCCGGCATCTGCAGGAAGTAGGCGGCCAGGGCGGCGACGAACGCGACCAGGATCCCGGCGAAGAGGAAGCCGCGCATGAAGCTGAAGTCGCGCCGGGTAGTCAGGGCGTAGGCCGACAGGCCCAGGAAGATCGCCGCCGTGCCACCGAAGGCCATCATCACGGTCTGACCGCCGTTGGGCAGGCCCAGGTAGAGGTTGATGATCGGCCCCAGGGTGTAGCCCATGAACCCGGTCAGGGCGAAGATCGACGCCAGCCCCCAGACGCTGTTGCGCAGGTACTGGGTCAGGAAAAGAAGACCGAAGAACCCGCCGAGGACGACGAAGATGTTCAGACGCGGTGCGTCGGTGAGCACGGCCGCGCCGGCCGTCACGGCGCTGAACGCCAGCGTCATGGCCAGCAGGATGTAAGTGTTGCGGATCAGCCGGTTGGTGGCCAGCGCCTGGGTGGCGGCACCGCCGGTTGCCGTCGCGACGCGACTATCGGAATAGCGCTCGGACATAGGGTCTGCCTCCTTGTTCGGTTCCGCGATCGTGGGCCGCAGCGTCTACGGCTAGCGCGCCCATTATCGACGTTCTGGCCGGTCGACGCTACATTGTCCCGCGGGTCGTGCCGTTTCGCTTGCACCCGGCATCCAATATGAATAGATTGGCCGCGCAATCGCGCCAACCGGGGCAAGTGTGCCCGGGAAACGCTCGCCAGGAGGACAATCGCTTGAACATCGTCTGTCTCGATCTCGAGGGCGTGCTGGTTCCGGAGATCTGGATCAACCTCGCCGACATCACCGGCATCGACGCCTTCCGCGCCACGACGCGGGACGTTCCGGACTACAACGAGCTGATGACCATGCGCCTGGCGGACATGGACCGGCACGGCCTGGGACTGGCCGACATCCAGTCCGTGGTGGCCCGGCTCGAGCCGCTGCCCGGGGCCCGCGAGTTCCTCGACGGGCTGCGCGCCGACTATCAGGTGATCATCCTCTCCGACACCTTCTACGAGTTTGCCCGTCCGCTGATGGCGCAGCTCGGCTGGCCGACGCTGTTCTGCCACAGCCTGGAGGTCAGCGAGGCGGGTCGGATTGCCGACTTCCACATCCGCCTCGAGGATCACAAGCGACAGGCCGTGGAGTCGCTGCGCAGCCTGAACTTCCGGGTAGCCGCCGCTGGCGACTCTTACAACGACACGCGGATGCTCGGCGCAGCGGACCAGGGGATCTTCTTCTGCCCACCAGCGGAGATCGCCGGGCAGTTCCCGCAGTTCCCGGTTACCCACGATTACGCCGCGCTGCGCCAGGCCCTAGACGAGGCCTTCGCGCGCGGCTGATTGCGACCGCCCTGCGTCAGGGAAGGGGTCCCCATGCGAGTAGGTATCATCGCCGATACCCACGGCTTCCTCGACCCACGCATCGCCGACCACATCGCCGAGTGTGACCTGGCGGTGCACGCCGGCGATGTGGGTGGGGCCGATGTGCTCTGTGCCATGCAGCCGCGCGAGGAGGTGGTGGCCGTACGCGGCAACGTCGACGGGCCAGAGACCTGGCCGGACCACGAGGCGCACATGCTCGAGAACCTGCCGGCGCACTCGGTCCTTGACCTGCCCGGCGGCGAGCTGGCGGTCATCCACGGCGATGGCTACGAGCCCGCCTCGCGCCGGCATGAGCGCCTGCGCGCGGCCTTCCCGCGGGTGCGGGCCATCGCCTGCGGGCACAGCCACCAGCTGAGCGTCGACGACACCACGCAGCCGTGGGTGCTCAACCCGGGGGCCGCGGGCCGTGTGCGGGTCAACGAGGGGCCGTCGATGCTCATCCTCGACTGCGAGGAAGATGGCTGGTCGGTGCAGGTGGTGCAGCTGCCGCCCCGCAAGTACCGGGCTATTACCGGCCACGAGGAGTAGCCGGCACTCGTGGGGGGCGTACCGCGCCAGCTCCGGGCGCTGCGTGAGCGCATTGAGGGGGCCTTCGGCCCGCAGCGCCCGATCCTGCGGCGCCGTCTGGCCGGGCTCGAACGGCGTGCCCGGCAGGGCAAACCCTTCGACCGCGGGGTGGCGCGCCTGGAGCAGGATCTGGCCGCCGCCGAGGCGGAGGTCGCCCGGCGCCGGGACGAGGCCGTGGCGCTTCGCTACGACCCCGACCTGCCGGTGGTCCAGCGCCGCGAGGAACTGCTCGAGGCCCTGCGCGATCACCAGGTCGTGGTGGTCTGTGGTGCCACGGGCTCGGGTAAATCCACCCAGCTGCCCAAGATGTGCCTGGAGCTTGGCCTGGGCAGCCGCGGACTGATCGGCCACACCCAGCCACGGCGCATCGCCGCCCGGGCGCTGGCCGAGCGCCTGGCCGAGGAGACGGATACCCGGATCGGGGAGACGGTGGGCTACAAGGTCCGTTTCACCGATCAGGTGGGTGAAGAGAGCCGGATCAAGCTGCTTACCGACGGGATGTTGCTCGCCGAGATCCAGTCCGACCGGCACCTGGACGCCTACGACACCCTGATCATCGACGAGGCCCACGAGCGCAGCCTCAACATCGACTTCATCCTCGGCTATCTCAAGCGCCTGCTGCCGCGCCGGCCGGACCTGAAGGTGATCGTCACCTCAGCGACCATCGATCCGGAGCGCTTCGCCGAGCATTTCGACGGCGCACCGGTGCGCGAGGTGTCCGGACGCACGTACCCGGTGGAGATCCGCTACCGGCCCTACGAGGAGCGCGAGGGGGTTGAGCAGCCCCAGGCGGTGACCGAGGCGGTGCATGAGCTCGCCCGTGAGGGCCCGGGCGACGTGCTGGTCTTTCTCTCCGGTGAGCGCGAGATCCGCGAGTGCGCCGAGGCCCTGCGCAAGCAGCCGCCCCGGGGCACCGAGATCCTGCCGCTCTACGCCCGGCTCTCCAGCGCCGAGCAGCAGCGGGTCTTCCATCCCGGCGCCGGCGGGCGAAGGGTGGTGCTCGCCACCAACGTGGCGGAGACCTCGCTGACCGTTCCCGGCATCCGCTACGTGGTGGATACCGGGCGGGCGCGGATCAGCCGCTACAGCCATCGAACCAAGGTCTCGCGGCTGCCGGTCGAGCCCATCGCCCAGGCCTCCGCAGACCAGCGCGCCGGTCGCTGCGGGCGCGAGGCGCCGGGGATCTGCATCCGTCTCTACAGCGAGGAGGATTACGCGAGTCGGCCCCGCTATACCGACCCGGAGATCCTGCGCACCAACCTCGCCGGGGTCATCCTGCAGATGAAGGCCATGGGCCTGGGCGATATCGAGCGCTTTCCGTTCGTCGAGCCCCCGGAGCGGCGCTACATCAACGACGCCCTGCGCCTGCTCTTCGAGCTCGAGGCCGTGGATGAGCGCCGGGAACTCACCGACCTGGGCCGGCGCCTGGCGCGCATCCCGGCGGATCCGCGCATCGGTCGCATGCTGCTCGCTGCCCGCGAGACGGGTGTGCAGCGCGAAGTCCTGATCATCGCCGCCGCGCTCTCCGTGCAGGATCCGCGTGAGCGGCCGATGGAGGCGCAGGAGGCCGCGGACCGGGCCCATGCGCGCTGGCACGATCCGAAGAGCGATTTCGCTGCCCTGCTGAGGCTGTGGGATGATTACCAGGCGCAGCGGCGCAGCCTGTCCCGGCGCAAGCTGACGCAGTGGTGCCGGGAGCACTTCCTGGCGCCACAGCGCATGCGTGAGTGGGCCGACATCCGCCGCCAGTTCGCGGAGATGCTCAAGGAGGCGGAGCGCCGCCGGTCCTCCGGCGACGAGGGCGGGCAGGGCGAGTCGGCGGGGCGGTCCGACGAGGCGGACTTCCCCTACGAGGCCGTCCACCGGGCCCTGCTCACCGGGCTGCTCAGCCAGGTGGCCACCCTGCACGAGGAGCGCACCTACCTCGGCGCGCGCGGCGTCAAGCTGCAGATCTTCCCCGGATCGGGGCTGGCGCGGCGTCGCCCCAAGTGGATCGTGGCCGCCGAGCTGATGGAAACCAGCCGGCTCTTCGCCCGCACGGTGGCCGAGATCCGCCCGGAGTGGGTCGAGCAGCTGGCCGGGCACCTGGTCTCGCGTAGCTACGGCGAGCCGCGCTGGGAGAAGCGGGCCGGGCGTGTGGTCACCGAGGAGCAGGTGAGTCTATTCGGGCTCACCCTGGTCTCGGGGCGCAAGGTCGACTACGGGCGGCTCGACCCGCAGGAGGCGCGGCGGCTGTTCCTGCGTGACGGCCTGGTCGCCGGCGAGATCCGTACCCGCGGCTCGTTCCTGGCCCACAACCAGGCCCTCGTCGACGATGTCGAGCGTCTCGAGGCCAAGGCCCGGCGGCGCGACGTCCTCGTCGATGAAGAGCAGCTGGTGGCCTTCTACGATGCCCGCATACCGGCGGAGATCCACGATGCCGCGGCCTTCGAGCGTTGGCGCCGGCGCGCCGAACGGGACGACCCGCAGTGCCTGTATATGACCCGCGAGGCGCTGATGCGCCGGGATACAGAGGAGATCTCCGTCGATCAGTACCCCGACCGAATGACCGTCGGCGGGGTGGAGCTGGCCCTGGAGTACCACCTGGAGCCGGGCAGCGAGCGTGACGGGGTCACCGCCGTGATCCCGGTGGCGGCGCTGAAACAGTTGCAGCCCGAGCCGTTCGAGTGGCTGGTGCCGGGACTGCTGCAGGAGAAGGTAACGGCCTTGATCCGCGGACTGCCCAAGGCCCTGCGCAAGCACTTCGTGCCGGCGCCGGATTTCGCCCGCGCCGTGCTGGAGGCGGTGCCCCACCGGGAGGGGGCGCTGACCGACGCGGTGGCCCGCCACCTGCAGCGGGTTACCGGGGTGGAGCTGCCGCCTGGCGCCTTTGAGGCCGTGGAGCTGCCGGAGCACCTGCGCATGGCCTTCCGCGTGGTAGACCGCGAGGGCCGCACCCTGGAGGAGGGTCGCGATCTGCTTGCGCTCCAGTCCGGGCTGAGCGAGGCGGCCAGCGAGGAGTTTGCCGCCACGGGCGGCGGCAGCGGCTCTGGCCCCGGCACCGAGTGGCACCGCGAGGGCATCACCGCCTGGGATTTCGGGCCGCTGCCCGAATCGGTGGTGCTGGAGGAGGGCGGTGTCCGCTTCCAGGGCTACCCGGCGCTCCGGGATGAAGGGGACTCCGTCACCCGGCTGCTGCTCGATGCTGCCGAGCCTGCTGTGGCACAGACCCACGCCGGGGTGCGGCGGCTGTTCATGCTGGCCCTGCCGCAGCAGGTGCGCGCGCTGCGTAAGCTCGATGAGCTCAAGGCCCTGCGGCTCAAATACCGCGGCCTGGGCAGCGATGATCAGCTGCGTGAGGCCCTGCTGCGGGCGGTCTTCGACCGCTGCTTCCTCGCCGACGGGCTGCCGCGGGATGCCGCGACCTTCGAGGCCCGCCTCGCCGCCGGGCGCGGCGAGCTGGTCTCCTGCGCCCAGGGCCTGTGTGCCGCCCTGGATGACGTACTGACCCGCTACCAGTCGCTGCGCCAGGCGCTGAAAAAGCTCAACAGTCCCGCCCTGCTGGAGAGCCTGCGGGACATCGACGAGCACCTGAACAGCCTGGTTTTCCCCGGCTTCCTGGAAGACCTGCCGCCGCAGCGATTCGGCGAGCTGCCGCGTTACCTGCGGGGGCTCGAACGCCGGGTGGAGAAGCTGAGACTTGACCCGGCCAAGGATCGAGCGCCGCTGCGCACCATCCGCCCCTGGCACGAGCGGGTGCATCAACGCCTGGCGGCGCGGGCCGAGCGCGGCGTTCCGGATCCGGCACTGGAGCAACTGCGCTGGATGCTCGAGGAGTACCGCATCTCGCTCTTCGCCCAGGACGTCGGTGCCCGGGAGAAGGTCTCGGAGAAACGCCTCCAGGAGCTCTGGCGGGAGGTGGCGTGAGCCGCCGCACGGTGGTTCTCGCTGGGCCGCCGCACTGGGGGCGCGATACGGCGGCGCGACAGCTCCCCGCCGACGCCCGGATCTGCTGGATCGGCGAGCCGCCGGCGGAGGGGTTGCCCGATCGGGTGGAGCGGCTGGTGGCACGGGACTTCCGGCGCGTGCTCGGGCGCACCGTGGATCTCTTGGTCTACGACGCGCACGCCGGTGTCGATGCAGATGCCCTCGGTGCCGCGGTCGGATCATTGCGCGGGGGCGGCGTGCTGGTCATGCTCACGCCGGCCTGGGGGCAGTGGCCGAGCGCTCCGGATCCGCTGCTCGGTCGGCTGATCCCTGCCGGGCACCGGCGGGAGGAGGTCGGCACTCGCTTCCTCCGGCGCCTGATGGTCGGGCTGGAGCAGTCTTCGAGCGTCGCCTGCCTGACCCCGGCGCAACCGCCCCCCGACCTCGAGCCGGCGCCGCCGCCGGTGCCCCATGGTGACCACCCCTACGGTTGCCGAAGCGCCGATCAACAGCGCGCCGTGGAGGCGGTGATGCGGGTGGTCGACGGTCACCGCCGCCGCCCGGCGGTGCTAACCGCCGATCGTGGTCGCGGCAAGTCCGCCGCGCTGGGCATTGCGGTGGGTGAGCTCCTGCTTCAACGCCGGGTGCAGCGGGTGGTGATCACCGCGCCGACGATCCACGCCGCCGACGGTCTGTTCGAGCACGCCGCCGAGCGCTGCGGCGGCGTGCGGGTCGAGCGCCGCCGCCTGTGCTGTGCCGGTGCCGAGGTCGTCTACCGCGAGCCCGAGGCACTGATCGACCGTCCGGAAACCGGCGATCTGCTGCTGGTGGACGAGGCCGCGGGGCTGCCGGTGGATCTGCTTCGGCGTCTACTCGAGCACGCCTCGCGCATCGCCTTCGCGAGCACGGTGCACGGCTACGAGGGCAGTGGGCGTGGCTTCGACCTGCGCTTTCGAGGCGTGCTCGATGCCGAGGCCCCCGGATGGCGGGCAGTCCGGCTGGAGACGCCGATCCGCTGGGAGCTCGACGATCCCCTGGAGGCGTGGCTGGGGCGCGTGCTCTGCCTCGACGCCGAGCCGGCCGAACTCGGGGACACCGCAGAGGCCCCGGCAGCGCGGATCGTGCCGGTCAGCCAGGAGGCTTTGGCGCAGGATGAGCAGCGGCTGCGCCAGGCCTTTGGGCTGCTGGTGGCGGCCCACTACCGGACGCGACCCTTCGACCTCCACCAGCTCCTCGATGGCCCGCGGCGGCACCTGTTCTTGGCCGAGGAGGCAGGTGCCGTGGTCGGCGTGGCGGTGGCTGCCGAGGAGGGCGGGCTTGATCCGGCAACGGCCCACGAGGTGTGGGCCGAGCGGCGTCGGCCCCATGGCCACCTGCTGCCCCAGGCCCTGGCCACCCACGCCGGCATCGAGGCGGCACCCACCGGCCGCGCCCTGCGCATCCAGCGCATCGCCGTTCACCCCCGGCGACGGGGGCGTGGGCTGGGCGCCGCGCTGGTCGATGCCGTGACCGAGCGTGGCCGCAGGAACGGCTGTGCCCTTGTCGGCACCAGCTTCGGCGCTACGCCGGGGCTGATCCACTTCTGGCGGGCCTGTGGCTTGCACGCCGTGGCGGTGGGGGCCCGGCGGGATGCGGCCAGTGGCGAACACTCGGCGCTGATGGCCCGGGGCCTCGATGCGAAAGGTGCCGCGTGGGTGGAGCAGGCCGGCTTTCGGCTCGGTGCCGGGGCCTCGGCGCTTCTGGCCGAGCCGCTGGCGCGCATGGATCCGCAGGTCGCCCTGGCTGTGGTCCGCGCTGCGCAGGGCGCCGAGCCGCCGGCGCCGAGCGACTGGCAGCGGCGGGAGCTGGCCGGCTTCGCCCACAGCCTGCGCGGGTACGCTGCGGCGCTGCCGGCGTTGCGTGTCCTGGCCGAGGCGGTGCTGATCGATTCGGACCGGTCGCGCGGGCGCATGTCGCACTGTGAGGCGGCTTTCATCGGCAAGGTTCTGCAGCACCGACCCTGGGTGGACGCCGCGCAGCGGCTCGGCGTCTCGGGGCGTCGTCCGACTTTGGCCGCCCTGCGCCAGGCGGTGGCCGATTCACTCCCGGAATGACCGGCCCAGGGCCTCCATCCGCGCGCGCTGTTCAAACTGCTCCTGACGCTCGACCTCCTCGGGATCATCCGGGCTCGCCGGGCAGCGGCCGGGGTGGACCAGGGTCAGCCGGCTCAGGCACTCCTCGTAGAGCTCCGGAGTCTCGTAGTGGCACTGGCCGCAGTCCGGCATGTGCTGGGT
Organism: Halorhodospira sp. 9621; assembly: GCF_022228055.1. NCBI lineage: Bacteria > Pseudomonadati > Pseudomonadota > Gammaproteobacteria > Chromatiales > Ectothiorhodospiraceae > Halorhodospira > Halorhodospira sp. 9621. The sequence continues at coordinate 67,729 of NZ_JAJNRD010000002.1, read as the reverse complement.
CAGGGTCTCGTTGCCCTCATTGAGGGCGATCCGCACCGAGGCGTCGTTCTTGCAAATGTGGTCGTGATCGGTGACCACCACCTCGCCGTTGCCCTCGGGGATCGGCGTCAGGCAGCGGTCGCACAGCTCGCGCGTGCGGCGCTGGACCTCCTCGACGATGTGCGGATGCCGCGGGGCGAGCAGGTTGAAGCGCTCCCAGCTCTCGCGGTCGTGCTGGCGCCGGCCGCGTTCGGCCGTGGTCTCGCTGCGCACCGGGACGTGGTGGCGCGGGTCGCCCTCGCTGGCGGCGCGAGCGGCTTCGCGGGCTTCGCGTCGGCGCCGCTCCGAGCGCGCCGCTAGATCGAACTTCTTGACCGCTTCCGCCAGGTGGATGTCCTTGCCTTCGACGATGTACGGCCGCAGCTCCGAGCCGCTGTCGGCGGCGTAGCCCTGAGGGGTACCGTGGCCGGGCAACGGGGCCCAGAGGATGGGCCGGCCGGCGAAGGCGGCGGCGGTCTCGCAGGCCCGCTGCACCGCGTTGGGGTTGACCCCGCGGCCGCCCTCCAGATGCAGGTGCTCCCGGGGGAGGGCGTAGATGACGTAGCGCTGCGACTCCATGGAGGAGTCGATGAGCAGGCTGGCATGGTGGCCTTCGGCGGAGCGCTGGTCGGTGGTGACCTCAAGCTCGGGGAGGCACTGCTGGATGCTCTCGGCCAAGGCAGCCGAGAGCTCGGGATAGGGGCCGCCCCGGGCGGCGATCTGGCGGCGGCGCTGCTCTTGCTCGCGCAGCTCTCGGTGACGACGCCAGGCCGGGATGAGCTTGCTCAGTGCCGCGGCGAAGCACAGCAGCCCGAGGAACAGAAAGACGGGTGCCAGCGCGCTGAGGGTTTCGTAGACTGCCCGGGGAAGATCCGGCGACGGGCGGCTGACCAGGCCAGGCAGCAGGCTGATGATGAAAAAGATGGCCGCGCCACGCTGCCAGTACTTCACATCCCGGGCCACGGCGGCGCTGAAGCCTTCTGCCTGGCGCTCGTAGGAGGCGGCCACCGCCCAGATGAGCAGTGCCAGCACGACCGCCACGATGCTGATGCCGGTTACAACCATGGAGCCGATCATAGAGCGGGCGTCGGGTGTCGGCAATGCACCGCCGGCCGGTGGGGTAACGGTGTGGGTTGGGCGGGCGACGGTGTTTGCAGTACCATCATCGGGTTATCACATCACGGAGGCACCATGAGCGAACCGGAGCAGACGCCGGAGACCGAAGAGCACGTCGACCCGCAGTCGCTGGGCGTCGATGAGATCGTCGAGCAGATGCGCATCGTGCGGGTGCGCTACACCCTGGCCGACACCTCGGCCTACGTGCGCTACCTGCCGCGTTTCAACCCGCAGCCGGAGGATCTGACCGTCCACGTGGACCCCTTCGCCGAGCACCACGAGGGCGCCGAGATCACCGGCGAGTTCCGCCTCCCCGAGCTTGTCAACGAACTCATCCACGCCTACATCCGGGTCCACGTCTTCGCGAGCCGCGAGCAGCGCAACTACTTCGTCGGTGGCTTCGACGACGCGCTCACCCAGCTCGACTTTGTCGGCGGCGGTTTCGGCTTCAACCGCCTGTGGATCACCGTGGGCACGACGAACATCGGCATGCCGGTGTGCATCTACCTCGGGCAGCGTACCGCCGTCAATCGCCAGCCCACCGTCTCGTTGGTGGACCACCGGGAGAACCCCCGGGGCGATGTCGTCTACCGGGCCGTCGGTGGCTACGGGGACCACGTCGGTGAAGAGTACTTCTAAGGGCAGCCGGGGGAACAAGACGTGCGTGCACAGAGAGGCCCGCTGAAAGGGTTGAACGTCCCGCTGACCGGCACGGCCGCGCTGATCGTGATCGGGTTCCTGATCTTTGGCGCCTGGGATCCGGAGTACGCAGAGACAGTCTTCGAAGGGGTCAGCGGTTGGGTCCTCGATACCTTCAAGTGGTACTACATCGGGGTTGTCGCCTTCTTCCTGCTGTTTGCGCTGTTCCTGATGTTCAGCCGCTTCGGCGATCTCAAGCTCGGCGACGACGACCGTCCGCCGGAGTTCAGCTACTTCGCCTGGTTCTCCATGCTCTTCGGCGCCGGCATGGGCATCGGTCTGCTGTTCTGGAGCATCGCCGAGCCGGTCTGGCACTTCCAGGGCAACCCCTTTATCGACGAGGGGGAGACGGCCGCTGCGGCTGAGTCGGCCATGCGCCTGACTTACTTCCACTGGGGATTCCATCCCTGGGCGATCTACGCCATCGTGGCGCTGTCGCTGGCCTTCTTCTGCTACCGCAAGAAGCTGCCGCTGGCCATCCGCTCGGCGCTCTACCCGCTGATCGGCAACCGCATCTACGGGCCGCTGGGGCACGCGGCGGACGTGCTGGCCGTCTTCGGCACCATCTTTGGGGTGGCTACCTCGCTCGGGTTCGGTGCGATCCAGATCAATACGGGCCTGGACGAATTGTTCGGGATCGGGCTAAGCACCACGAATCAGCTGCTCATTGTCGCCGTGGTGACGCTCATCGCGGTCGGGTCGGTGGTCTCCGGGGTCGGGCGAGGGGTGAAGGTCCTCTCGCAGCTGAATCTGATCCTCAGCGCCGTGATCCTGCTCTTCTTCCTGACCCTGGGGCCGACGCTCTATCTGCTCTCGAGCTTTGTCCAGGGTATCGGTGACTACCTGCAGAACGTGGTCTACCTGAGCTTCTGGACGGACGCCAGCGGCGCCCGCGAGGCCGATGGGTGGCAGAAGTCCTGGACAGCCTTCTACTGGGGCTGGTGGATTGCCTGGGCGCCCTTCGTGGGCATGTTCATCGCCCGCATCTCGCGCGGCCGGACGATCCGGGAGTTCCTCGGTGGTGTGCTGCTGGTTCCGACGCTGCTTGCCCTGGCCTGGCTGACCGTCTTCGGCGGTACCGGGCTGTATCAGGAGCTCTTCGGTGCCGGCGGGCTGGTGGACGCCGTGGCGGAGGACGAGACCATCGCCCTCTACTACACCATCGAGGCCGTCGCCCCCGGGGTGATCGCCACCCTCTTCGCGGTGATCGCCACGGTCCTGATCGCCACCTACTTCATCACCTCGTCGGACTCGGCGACGCTGGTGGTGACCATGCTCCTGTCCGTGGGTAATACCGAGCCGCCGACGTACCAGCGTGCCTTTTGGGGTGTCGCTGAGGGGTGTGTGGCCGGTGTCCTGCTAATCGCCGGCGGATTGGCGGCGCTGCAGGCGGCGGCCATCGTCTCGGCGTTGCCGTTCTCGCTGCTGATGCTGCTGATGTGCTACGCCCTGATCCGCGGCCTGCAGGAGGAGAAGCGGCGCATGCAGCTCTCCTGGCAGCCGGGGCAGGGGCCGCCGGCGGCGCCGCACCTCTAGGGGGTGACCCGGACGCCCGCCGCGCGATGCGGCGGGCGTCTCCGGACATCCCGCGGCCTGCAAGCAACCGGCGGAGCGTCCGATGATCGCCACAGCCATCGAAGCCGGCACCAACATCCTCGACGTCACCGCAACGGTGGCGCCCTGGCTGCTCATCGGCCTGGCGCTGGGGGCGGTGGTCCAGGTGTTGATCCCGACCCACCGGCTCCGTCAGTGGCTGGGCGGTTCGGGGGTTGCGCCGGTGGCCCGTGCCGCGGTGATCGGAGCGCCGCTGCCGCTGTGCTCCTGCGGCGCCATCCCCACCGCGCTCTCCCTCCACCGCGGGGGGGCCTCGCGCGGGACCTCCACGGCCTTTCTGGTGGGCACGCCGGGGATCGGCATCGACTCGGTGGTGTTGACCTGGGTGCTGATGGGTCCGTTCATGGCGGTCTCACGGGTGGTGGGTGCCGTGGCTACGGCCATCGCCACCGGGCTGGCCGTGGGCCGGGTGCCGCCGGCCGTGCCGGCGACGGTCGGAGAGGCCGGCTGCGCGTCGGGGTGCACGGGGTCGACGGACCATGCCGAGTACGCCCCGGACCCCGGGCCGGTGCGCCACATGGGCCGGGTGATGCTCCGGCTCATCGATGACATTGGCACCTGGCTGATCATCGGCCTGATCCTCGCCGGGCTGATGATCACCTTCGTCCCGCCCGGTTCGCTGGCGGCCTGGGGCAGCGGGCTGCTGGCCATGGTTGTGCTGGCCCTGGTGGGGATCCCGCTGTACGTCTGTGCCACGGCGGCCACGCCGGTGGCCGCGGCGATGCTGATCGCCGGGGTGTCGCCGGGGGCGGTGCTGGTCTTTTTGATTGCCGGGCCGGTGACCAGCCTGGCCACGCTGCTGGTCCTGCGCCGGGAGCTGGGCACCCCGGCCGCAGGGGTCTATCTGGGCAGCATCGTCGTAGCGGCCCTGATGGTCGGACTGGTCGTCGATGGCGTGGTGGCCTTGGGCGGGCTCGAGCCGGCGGCCATGGCCGGTGCCGCCCGGGAGATCTGGCCGGAGTGGGTCGAGCGTGCCGCCGCCGGTGTCATGCTGACGTTGATCATTGTCCCGGCGCGCCGGGCGGTGCGCCGCGCCGGCCACTGGGCCTGGTCGGTTGCCCGGGGCGGGCGTCGGGTCCGGACCTGAGGGATACGCCCCTGGGGAGGCCTCGGCGGGCGTTGGAGCGGGGCGGCCCCCAGGAGGGTGGGTGCGCTCAGCTGAACAGGCGCAGCAGGGTCTGGCGCGCCGTCTCCGGCTCGAACGGCTTGTCGCAGATGGTGTCCACCCCGGCCTGGGTCACCCCGGCCAGGCTGGCGTGGTCGGGACGGGAGCTGATCATCAGGATGGGCAGGTGTAGGAACTGCGGCTGTTCGCGGACATAGCGGACCAGCTCGGCGCCGTCCATCTCCGGCATGTTGTAGTCGGTAACGATCAGATCGAAGCTCGAGCGGTGCAGTGCCTCCACCGCCTCGCGCCCGTTGGCGGCCTCGACGAAGTGCTCCGCCCCGAGGGTCTCGAAGACCCGGCGCAGGTAGCTGCGCGCCATGCGGCTGTCGTCCACCAGCAAAAAGCGCAGGGTGGTGATGTCCACGTGGTCGAGTTCGAGCTCCTGCTCGCTGAGCAGGTCCACGCTGGCGCGCACCGCCCGGTCCAGATCATCGGCGGTGAACGGCTTGGGCAGGATGGCCATGACCCCGGACTGGCGCAGGGTCTCCAGCTGCCCGCGGTCGCGCACGCTGGAGACCAGCATGAAGGGCTGGTCGGCGGTGGCCGGCTCGTCGCGGAGTTCGAGCAGGAAGTCCTCGGCGGTCCCGTCGGGCAGGTACATGGCGCTGACCACCAGATCGGGCCGCATGGCCCGGAACCGCTCGCGGGCGTCGGCCAGCGTGCCGGCCTCCTCCAGGTGGTGGATGCCGGCCTCGCGCAGGCTTTCGGCGAGGATCCGCCGCTGCACGTCGGAGGGCTCCACCAGCAGGACGGCGAGTTCGGAGACGGTGATGGTCGGGGTCATACCCTCGCTCCTTGCATGGATTCCGGCTGCCGGCAGTATGCCCCCGCACGATGACTGCGGCTAGTCCCGCTCGAAGCGCTCCGGGTAGCGTTCCCGGGCGCGGGCGATCTTCGGCGCGATCATGGCCCGGCAGTAGGGGGCCTGCGGGGCGCCGTCGTAGTAGCGCTGGTGCTCCGGCTCGGCAGGGTAGAAGGCGTAGAGTGGCTCGACCTCGGTGACCACCGGGCCGGTCAGGGCGCCGGACTCATCCAGTTCGCGGATGAGCTCCACGGCGGTGCGCCGCTGCTCTTCGTCGGCGTAGAGGATGATGGAGCGGTACTGGCTGCCGACATCCGGCCCCTGGCGGTTGCGCTGGGTGGGGTCGTGGATGGTGAAGAAGACCTCGAGGAGCTCGCGGTAGCCGATCTGTTCGGGGTCGAAGCGCACCTGCACCACCTCGGCGTGGCCGGTGGTGCCGCTGCACACCTGGCGATAGGTCGGGTGCTCGGTCGCGCCGCCGGCGTAGCCGGAGACGGCCGCCTCGACCCCGTGCAGGCGCTGGAAGACCCCCTCGATGCACCAGAAACACCCGCCGCCGAAGGTCGCCGCCCGGGTCTCTGCCATGGTCCTGTCCCTCCGTTCTACGGTCGCCTTCGACAGTGTGGCATCCCGCGGCGGCGGGTGCGTAGCCGGCGCCTAGAAGCGCCAGTTGGCGGAGGCGGCGAAGATCTGCACGTTGGATTCGTACTCGCCGGTGACGCCGCCGAAATCGTCGGCTACCTCAATCTCAGCGTCATCCAGCCAGATGTAGGTGTAGCCGAAGTCGACGCTCAGTTGCTCGGCCGCCGCCGGGTACCAGCTGCCGCCCACCGCCAGCCAGGTGCGGTCCTCGTCGGGGATGCGCGGCGTGCGGTTGCTGTCGCCGGTGGGCGTCTGGTCGTAGGCCACCCCGGCGCGCAGGTCCCAGCGCTCGTTGAGGTCGAAGCGGGTGCCCAGGGAGAGCAGCCAGGTGTCGTCCCAGTCGTAGTCTTCGTAGGCTTGATCATCAGTAACTGCGTAGGAATCTCCCTGAGGAATTCCAACCATGCCTTCATCGAACTCGATGGCCAGCTCGTCGAAATCGCTCCACTGGGTCCAGGTGGCGTCGGCGAGCAGGGTCCACCGGCGGTCGAGCCGGTGGCTGACGCCCAGGTTGAGACTGGCCGGGATGTCCAGATCCGCCTCGCCGCCGGTCTCGTCCACCCGGTTGCCGTCATTATCCGCCAACTCGGCGTCGCCGGAGAGGGTGTGGCTCATGCCGTGGCGGTACGCGATACCGACTTGGGTGGCTTCGCTGACGGCGTAGTGGGCGCCCAGGTTGAGGCCGTACGACCAACTGTCACCCTCCACGGTCAGCTTTCCGTCGGTTTGAGGAGTGGGTGTTGGTACTGGGTCATTAGGGTCGGAGAAATCAGTCTGAGGTGCCATCGTTGACAGCGTCGCATCGGCGTACTGGGCCGACACCCCAAAGCCCACGGAGAGCCGCTCGTCCACCCGCCAGCCGAGCTGGGGGTTGATGTCGATGGTGACCAGGTCGGTGTTGACGGCGTCGTAGCGGCCCACCCAGTCCTCCGGATAGTCGGTCTCGAGACCGTAGGGGACGTTGATGCCGAGCCCGGCGCGCAGGTCCGGGGCTAGGTCGAAGCCGGCGTAGAAGACCGGGGCCAGGGCGCTCTCGCCACCACTGGCGCTCGCATCGGAGCCAAGCGCTCCGGCGGCCTGCGGGTCATCCGCCTCGAAATCGAAGGTCGGGTCGATGTAGCTGAGGACCAGTTCCGCCTCGGCACCGCGACCGGCGTGTACGCCGAGGGTGGCCGGGTTGAAGAAGGTGTGGCTGATGTCGTGGGCGTCGGCGCTGCGTCCGGCGAAGGCGCTGCCGAGCAGCGAGGCGCTCTGCTCCTGGAGCTGAAAGGCGGCCCCGTGGGCGCTGGTGGCGGCCCCGCCGAGGGCGAGCAGGCAGGGCGCGAGGTAGACGGCACGACGTGTCGGGTGCATGGTTTTCCTCCTGGCGCTGGGTGTTGTTGTGTCGTTATCAGCGGTGTCCCCGGGGCACCGCGGGTGCACTCGGTGGCGAGCCACGGCACAACGGTAGGCCGGTCTTTGCTGCGGGATCAATAGGTTGGCCGAGCGCGTTGTGTGCACCTGCAGCATCGCCTGGGAGCCAGGCGCCACTCGGCGGTCACGGCCGCTTGATCTGTGCCGGCGGGCTCGTAGACTGGGCGGCACCATCCAGACATGACGGCGGTCTCAGTTGCGCAGACCGCTACAGCGCAGGGACGGAACATGACCGCAGAGACGGACAACGGTGCCGGGATCGGCCTCGAGCACGCCCGGCGCCTCTTCCGGGGCTCACCCCACGGGGCGCTGATCGGCCTGGAACTGGTGGAGCTCGGGGACGATCATCTGATCGCCCGGGTGCCGTACCGCCCGGAGCTGGTCGGCAATCCGGAGACCGGCCACATCCACGGCGGCGTGATCACCACGCTCATCGACCAGAGCTGCGGGGCGGCGGTGCTGATGGCCACCGGCCCGGCGGAGCGGATCGTCACCCTCGACCTGCGGGTCGATCACCTGCGCCCGGCGGCCGCCGGGCGGGACGTCTACGCCCGCTGCGAGTGCTACCGCCTGGCCGGTGAAGTCGCCTTCGCCCGGGCCGTGGCCTACGAGGACGACCCGGCGGAGCCCTTCGCCACCAGCATGAGCGCCTTCATGCGCCTGCGCGAGGGGGTGGGCCGTGGCTGAACTCCTGGAACAGGTCCGCGCCGCGCGTGCGGCCGGCGACTGCCAGCGCCTGACCGACCTCGTCCCCTACGCCCGGCTGATCGGCATGCGCTTCGAGCCGTGTCCGGAGGGCGAGGGGCTGTGCATCCGCCTGCCGTACCGCGACGATCTCATCGGCCGGCCCGGCAGCGGCTCGCTACACGGCGGGCTGCTCGGCGCCTTCCTCGAGCACGGGGCGATCATGCAGATCCTCTGGGAGGGGCAGAGCTGCTACCTGCCGCGGATCATCAACTTCCACGTGGATTATCTGCGCCGCGGGGCGCAGGAGACCACCTACGCCACGGTGGAGATCCGCCGTCAGGGGCGGCGTGTGGCCAATGTGCACGCCAGCGCCTGGCAGTCGGAGCCGCAGCGGCCGATCGCCGCCGCACGTGGCCACTTCCTGCTGACACCGCCGGAGGGGAGCGACGGGATATGAGCGCATCGACGCCGCAGCCGCCGCGGGCCGCCGAGGCCCCCGAGGTCATCGAGCGCTTCGGGGTGCAACTGAACGATCCCTACGCCTGGCTGCGCGACCCGAACTGGCGGGAGGCGATGCTCGACCCCGGGCAACTGCAGCCGGCCATCCGCGCCCACCTGGAGGCAGAGAACGCCTACACCGAGGCAGTGCTGGAGCCGGTGGCGCCGCTGCGCGAGCGGCTCTTTGCCGAGCTGCGCGGGCGGATCAAGGAGGAGGACGCCTCGGTCCCGGATCCCGACGGCCCTTACGAGTACTACGTGCGCTACCGCGCCGACGGGCAGCACCCGGTGGCGTGTCGCCGCCCGCGCGGCGGAGGGGCCGAGGAGGTCCTGCTCGACGGTGACCGCCTGGCCGAGGGGCACGCCTACTTCCAGCTCGGTGACTGGGTCCACAGCGACGATCACCGCTACCTGGCCTACGCCGTGGATACCAGCGGTGCCGAGGCGTACACCATCCGCATCCGCGATCTCGAGCGCGGGGTCGAGCTGCCCGAGTGCCTGGAGCAGGCCCGCGGCGACTTTGTCTGGGCCGGGGACGGGTGCACGCTCTTCTACACCGTCCTGGACGATGAGCACCGGCCGCGCTGGGTCTACCGGCATCGGCTGGGTGATCCGGCCAGCGCGGACGAGGTGGTCTACGAGGAGACCGATCCCGGCTTCTTTATCGGCCTGGAGCGCACCGAGAGCCGGCGGTTTTTGCTCATCGAGACCCACGATCACACTACCTCGGAGGTCCACGCCGCGCCCGCCGACGATCCGGAGGCCGGGTTCCGCTGCCTGATGCCCCGCGAGCGCGGCGTGGAGTACACGGTCAGTGACAGCGGCGAGCACTGGCTGATCCTGACCAACCGGGCGGCGCAGGACTTTCGCATCGTCCGCGTGCCGCTCGAGGCCCCGGAGCCGGGGCGTTTCGAGGAGCTGGTCCCGCATCGCCCCGGTGTGCTGATCCACGACATGCTGCTCTTCCGCGATCACCTGGTGCGCCTGGAGAGCGAGGATGCGCTGCCGCGGATCGTCGTCCGGCGTCTGGCCGATGGCGCCGAGCACAGCGTCGCCTTCGAGGAGGCGGCGTATGCGCTGGGCCTCGCCGGCGGGCTCGAATACGAGACCACCCGGCTGCGCTTTAGCTACTCCTCGCTGACCACGCCGGGACGGGTCTACGACTACGACATGGAGACCCGGGTGCGGAGCCTGCGCAAGGAGCAGGAGATCCCCAGCGGGCACGACCCGGCGGCTTACGTGGCGCGGCGGCTCTACGCCACGGCCGCCGATGGGGAGCGGGTGCCGATCTCGCTGCTCCACCGGGCGGACGTGCAGCCGGGGGCGGAGACGCCGCTGTGGCTCAACGGCTACGGCGCCTACGGCATCAGCCAGCCGGCCGCCTTCTCGCCGCACCGTCTCTCGCTGGTCGATCGCGGCTTCGTCTACGCCATCGCCCACGTCCGCGGTGGCAAGGAGCGTGGCTATCGCTGGTACGAGGCGGGCAAGCTCGAGCACAAGCCGAACACCTTCAGCGACTACGTCGCCTGTGCCGAGCACCTGATCGAGGCCGGTTACACTGGCGCCGGGCGGGTGGTCGTCCACGGTGGGTCGGCCGGCGGCATGCTCGTCGGCGCCGTGCTCAATCAGCGCCCGGAACTCTTCGGGGCGGCCGTGGCCGATGTCCCCTTCGTCGACGTGCTCAACACCATGAGCGATCCGAGCCTGCCGCTGACCCCGCCGGAGTGGCCGGAGTGGGGCAATCCGCTGGAAGACGAGCAGGCCTTCCGTACGATCCTCGGCTACTCGCCCTACGAGAACGTCCAGGCCCGCGCCTATCCACCGATCCTCGCCACCGCCGGGGTCTCGGACCCGCGCGTGACCTACTGGGAGCCGGCCAAGTGGGTGGCCCGGCTGCGCGCGCTGAAGACCGACGACAATCCGTTGCTGCTCTACACCAACATGAGCGCCGGCCACGCCGGCCCGGGCGGACGCTTCGACTACCTGCGCGAGGTGGCGTTGCGCTACGCCTTCGTGCTCTGGGTCTTCGGTCGCCCCGACGGCTGAGCGCCGGCCCCGGAGGGCGGCGGCTCTGCGGCTGGGTCGGCCGCAGAGCCGCCTAGGGGCGCTTCATCCGCTGCAGCTGCCGGTCGTGGCCGGAATCGTGGCAGGCCATGCACGTGGGGGCATGCTCCATGTAGCGGTTGTGCCGGGCGATGAAAAAGGGCTGCTCCTCGGCGATGGCGTCGGTGATGTGGCAGTCCACACAGTTCTCGCTGGTCTCCTCGGGGTAGCGGGGCAGGGGGTCGTTGTGGGGATTCACCTGCCCAGTGACGGTCAGCCAGACCTTGCGTGTGCCCTGGATCTTGTCGTAGGCGAAGCCCTTGGTGTGGCAGGCAATGCAGTCCACCTGCCGGTGCTCGCTCTGATCCCAGGAAGTCTTCTCGTAGGCGTGGCAGGCCGCGCAGAAGTGGTTGTTGATGGTCAGCTGATGGGCGCCGTAGCCGCCGCCGAGCAGGAGGGCCAGTAGCACGATCAGCAGCGCGATGATGCCGAGGGGGCCGAAGCGTCTCATCCGTGGGTCCTCCGCGTGGCTCAGCGCAGCCGCTTCTGGCCGTCCCAGACCTTGTCAGCCTCCGGCAGCGGGTCCAGGTACTCCAGCCACGGGTGGGAGGCCAAGTGCTCCTCATCCATCTGCAGCGCCCGGCTGTGCTCCATGATCGGTGGCACCAGCTCCTCGATGGGAGCGGCGAACAGATCCGAGGCGATCGCGTAGTCGCTGGCGCGCAGGGCCAGCTCCACGGCGCGGTTGCTGTACTGCTGCGAGGAGGCCAGGGTATCGAGCGCCTTGCTCGGATTGTGGGCGCCGGCGCTGTTCTCCGCCGAGACGTAGTCCCAGTACCACTGCCCGCGGCGGATCATCTGCCGGGCCTCATCCAGCAAGTCGGCGTCGAGCTGTTCCTCGTCCAGCTCCCGGGCCAGGCGGACGGCCTCGTGGGCGCGCACCGACTTCTCCTGGGCGACGTTCAGCTGCCGCCAAACCCGCTCCTGGTGAGACTCGGTGCGCTCGCGCAGCCAACTCGGCGACTTGTCCTCGTGGCAGCCCTGGCACGATTTCTTGATCATCTCCTCGCTACTCAGCGGCGAGGTCAGGTGGTGGGAGGTGATATCGGCCCGGCCCTTGCTCACCCGCGGCATGTGGCAGTCGGCACAGGCGACGTCCGCCTCGGCGTGCACGCTGCCCTGGTACATCTCGAACTCCGGGTGCTGGACCTTGATCATGGGTGTCTCCGAGACCGGGTGCACCCAGTCGACGAACTGCCCCTTGAACCCGTCGCGCTCCGGGTCACCGTCCTCCTTGAACTCGAACATGTCCCCCGGGTCGAGGCCCTCGTCCCAGGGCAGGTGCGGCTTGGCGGCCACGCCGTGATCGCCGTCCTCGAAGTAGTACTCCACGTGGCATTGGGCACAGACCAGCGAGCGCATCTGCTGAGTGGACTTGTTGCGCCAGTCCTTACCCTGGCGCTCCAGGTACGCCTTCAGCGGGACGCTGGTGATCCGTAGCCGCATGTCCTCGTTCGGGTCGTGGCAATTGGTGCAGCCAATGGCGTGATCCGCCGGATCGTGGATCTTGCGGTAGTCGTGGAAGTTCGAGGACCAGAAGTCGTCGCCCTTGGCCTCGAGCAGCTGTGGCATGGTGTTGCCCTTGCAGTTCCAGCAGGTGGCCGGCAGGTCCGCCTGTTCGCTGTAGCGGTTGATCCGGTCGGTGGTGGTCACGTCGATGACCGCATAGGTGTGGCCGCGGGCGCGCTCGTAGTGCCACGAGAAGGGGTAGCCGAGCCACAGGTTCTTCAGGTACGGCTGGGCGTGCCGGTAGCCCTCGGGCAGCGGGCTCTCGCCGTCGTGCTTGTGGTGGGGGACCGAGCCGCCGTACTCGGTCATCACTGTGTCGTCCCAGTTCTTCTGGTACGAGCGATACTGCGGCAGGTGCCGGAAGGCGCTGTTGCCGATGCCCAGATCCCACGCGTCGATCTCCTCGGCGGAGGTGTCGGCGTCGCCGTCCTGATGCGCCGCTGCGGCCCCGGTGGGGGCGCTCCCATCGCCGTTGCCGGCAACGGCCAGGGTCAGGCCGACGATACCGCCGATCAGGATGAGACCGAGTATCACTGTCGTGAACCGAGTTGCCCACTCGCCCATCGTCCCACTCCGTGGTCGATCGGATTGATCATGATCATCGTAGTGCTCGATGAGCGGAGCCGTCCAATACAGAACCTTGCATGTTCCTTCGCCCGGCGGCAGCCTTGGATGCTGGTTCAGTCCGACCATCCATTGCAGAGCAGGGGAGGAGCAACATGGCCGAGACCAGGCAGGGGCCGCCGGGCGGGAAGAAACAGCGGCCGAGGAATCTGCCGCGCTGGGCCAGCTGGCTGCTGGCGCTGGGGATCATCTTCGGTGCCGCGGGCCTGATCTGGCAGAGCTTGCCGGGGGGCGGTTTCAGCACCGACCTGACCCGGATCGGGCAGGGGGAGCCGATCGGCGTGCTCACGCACGAGACCGCCAACCCGACCAGCATGGGGATCATGGATCAGCTCGATGGGCTCAGCGAAGAGGAGCGGGCCGGAATCGCGTTCATCGTCGCCGACCTGGGCACCCCTGAGGGGCAGGCGTTCGCCGAGCAGTACGGGGTAAGCACCGCCGGGGTGTTGATGTTCTTCGACGGCGAGGGCGCGTTCCAGGATGCCCTGGCTCCGCCGCGGGATGCGTCGGAGATCCGCGATATGGCTCAGGAGGTGGCGGACAACTGATTCATTCCCGCGTCGGGGGGGGGGGGGGGGGGGGCCCCCCCCCCCCCCCCCCCCCCCCCCCACGGCCGGATCAGCCCTCGCCGTCCGGCAGCTGCCGCAGGTTCGACTGGATCGCCTGCGCCTCTTGGGAGTTCGGCGGTACGACGTCCAGAAGCTCTTCCCAGTAGGATCGGGCCCCCTCGTAGTCCGCGTTGTTGTAGGCCGCGGTACCAGCCAGCCACAGCGCGCGGACGTTCTCCGGATCGATCTCCAGGGCGCGCTGGAGATACTCCATGGGTTCACCCTGCAGGTTGCCGGTGGTCGCCGCCAGGATATCGGCGTACTCGGCGAGAAGGTTGGGGTCGTCGTCCGCACCCAGATCCAGCGCCCGCCGGAAGGCGTTCTCGGCCTCGTCGAGGTTCTCCAGGTAGATCATGGTGCGGCCGTAGAGGACCCATCCGGTGGGGTCGTCGGGGCTCTGCTCCAGCCGATCACGCAGCTGTTGCGCCATGGCCTCGATCTCGTCCGGGTCGTGCTGTTGCGGCTGCCCCGGTGCGCCAGACTGCTGCTGGCGATCCGGCGTGGTCGGAGTGCCAGCCTGGGTGAAGGCGCGCTCGTCGCCAAGGGAGTGGTACATGGACAGCGCCAGCACCGGCACGGCCACGGCACTGACGGTGGCCGCCGCGATGACCACCCCGCGGCGGGCCCGCGGCAGATAGCCGGCTTGCTCCTCCTCGCTGTCGATGGCCCCGCTCTGGACCAGGTCCCGGTCCAGGTCGGCGACCGCCGCGTCGTACTGCGCCCGGCTCAGGGTGCCGTTCTCCAGATCCTGGTCCAGCTCACGGATACGGTCCCGGTGGATCGTCGCATTGACCTGCCGACGCGACTGCGTCCGCGTCCGCGCGGCATCCCGCAGCAGCGGGAAGAGCACGAAGATCAAGGCGAGGGTGCAGAGGACCACAACGGCCCCTACGAAGGCTCCACTCATCGATTCCCCCTTGGGTTAGTCGCCGCGCCGGAAACGTTCCAGCGCCCGCCGCTCGGATTCGGTCAGATCAGTCTGCGCCGCCTTCTGCTGACGGTGGCGGATGACCTGCAGCCACGCCACGCCGCCGATGACCAGCAGCAAAAAGGGGCTGACCCAGAGCAGGGCTGTGTTCATCTGCAGCGGCGGGTTGTAGCGGACGTAGTCGCCGTAGCGCGCCGTCATGAAATCGACGATTTCGTCCTTGTCGTAGCCATCGACGGTCATCTCGTAGACGCGGCGGCGCATGTCCCCGGCCAGCTCTGCCGGCGACTCGTAGATGGTCTCGGTCTGGCAGACGGTGCAGCGCAGCTGCCGGACCAGGGTGTAGTACTGCTCTTCCTGCTCTTCGGTCTCGAAATCCAGCGGCTCGCCAATGGAGACCGCGCCGGCCGGCGCGGCCACCGCCGCCCCGGCGAGCAGGAAAAGCGCCACGAGCAGCCCTCGAAGACGCTGCCCGGTGGTGTCGCCGCGGCGCGCCTGCGACGCTGCAACCAGAGTTACGCTCATGACCGCTCCGCCTCCAGTTCCTCGATCAAGGGCAGGATGTCGTTGCGCAGTACCTCGGCGTTCACCGGCCCGATGTGCTTGTGCCGGATGACGCCTTGGGCGTCCAGCAGATAGGTCTCGGGGGTGGCGTACACGCCCCATTCCATGCCCGCCTCCGCCCGCGGATCGTAGGCGATCTCGCGGAACGGGTCGCCGAAGAGATCCAGGTAGCGCTGGGCACTCTCCCGGCTGTCACGGTAGTTGAAGGCGTGGATGGCGATGCCCCGCTCAGCCAGCTGGCGCCAGTAGGGGTGCTCATGGCGGCAGCTCTCGCACCAGGACGCCCAGACGTTGACCAGGGCGATCTCGCCCACGAAGTCCTCCCGGGTCAGGGTGACCCCGGAGTCGCGCAGCGACTCCAGCTCGAAGGCTGGTGCCGGTTGGCCGACCAGCGGCGAGGGCAGGCTGCGCGAGTCCAGGCTCAGGCCCACGTAGAGCAGGCCGAGGACCGGCAGGGTCAGCAGCAGCGGCAGCAGCAGTCGCTTGTTCATGATGACGGCTCCTGCGCCGAGGCCGGTCCCACCACGCGGTTGTCGTTGCTGTCGACGTGGGCCTCGGAGACCGTGCGCCGGTCGCTGGCCATGCGGTAGCGGCGATCCGCGGCCGCCAGGAAGCCGCCGAAGGCCATCAGCAGGCATCCGGTCCACATCCAGAACATGTACGGCTTGTAGTAGAGCCGCATGGTCCACGCCCCCTCGCCCAGATCATCACCCAGCGATACGTAGACATCGCGGGTCATGCCGCGGTTCAGCGAGGCCTGGTGCATGGGCATCTGCGGCTGCGAGTCGTAGTAACGCAGCTGCGGGTGGAGGACGTCGATGACCTCGCCGTCCTGATTGAGGACCTCGACGGTGGCCTGCTGGGCATCGAAGTTCGGCCCGCGGACCACCTCGCTGTCGAGCATGCGGAACTGGTACGCCCCGGCGGTGGCCGTCTCACCCGGGGCCAGGCGTACGTCCCGCTCGACCTCATAGGTGTTGACCATGGCGATGGCCATGACTACCAGGGCCAGGCCGCCGTGGGCCAGGTGCATGCCGAAGAAGCTCGGGCGCAAGGCCGCCTGCAGCGCCTTGCCAGCCCCCTGTTGACGCCGCCGGCTGAAGCGCCGGAACAGGTCCACCGCAGCGGTCAGCAGGATCCACGCCGCCAGGCCGAGGCCGAGGGCGGTGAGCGGGTTCCAGGCGCCCATGGTCAGCGGCCAGACGCCGCCGATTAGGGCACTGACCAGCAGCACCCAGCGCAGCTGGCGGACCGTCTCCATGGGGTCCGACTGTTTCCAGGAGACCACCGGCCCGATGCCGATCAAAAACAGCAGCGGTAGCATCAGCGGCATGAACACCGCATCGAAGTAGGGCGGGCCCACCGAGATCTTGCCCAGGTCAAAGGCGTCCAGGGCCAGCGGGTAGAGGGTGCCGATGGCGATGGCCGCGCAGGCGACCACCAACAGCACGTTGTTCGCTAGTAGCAGCGATTCCCGCGAGTACCAGCCGAATACGCCGCCCAGTCCCACCTTGGGGGCACGCCAAGCGTAGAGGGCCAGGGACCCCAGCAGGGTGACCGCCAGGATAGCGAGCAGGAAGACGCCGCGGTCGGGGTCGGTGGCGAAGGCGTGGACCGAGGTGATCACGCCCGAGCGGACGATGAAGCCGCCGAGGACGGTCAGCGCGAAGCTGACGATGGCCAGCATCACGGTCCAGACCTTGAAGCCGCCGCGTTTCTCGGTCACCGCCAGTGAGTGGATCAGGGCGGTGGCCGTGAGCCAGGGCAGCAGAGAGGCGTTCTCCACCGGGTCCCAGAACCACCAGCCGCCCCAGCCGAGCTCGTAGTACGCCCACCAGGAGCCGAGCCCGATACCCAGGGTCAGGAAGCCCCAGGCGGCTGTGGTCCACGGCCGCGACCAGCGCGCCCAGGCGGCATCGAGGCGACCGCCAATGAGCGCGGCGACGGCGAAGGCAAAGGCGACCGCCAGGCCCGTATAGCCGATGAACAGCAGCGGTGGGTGGATGATCATCCCCGGATCCTGGAGCAGCGGATTCAGGTCCGTGCCCTCGGTCGGTGCCGGGAAGATGCGCTCGAACGGGTTGGAGGTCAGGGCAGTGAAGGCGATGAACGCGACGGCCACCATGCCCAGCACCGCCAGCACCCGGGCCAGCATCTCCCGCGGCAGGGCGCGGCTGAATACCGCCACGGCCACCGTCCAGGCGCTGAGGGTCAGGACCCAGAAGAGCATCGAGCCCTCGTGGCCACCCCAGACACCGGTGATCTTGTAGACCAGCGGCAGCGCTGCGGCCGAATTCTCGGCCACGTAGCGGATCGAGAAGTCGTTGGTGACGAAGGCCGCCGTCAGGATCAGGTAGGCGACCAGCAGGAAGACGAATTGCCCGACGGCCAGCGAGCGGCCCGAGTTCATCAGCCGGGCATCCCCGGTGGCCGTGCCGACCAGCGGGAGGATCGACTGGATGACGGCCAGGCAGAAGGCCAGGATCAGGGCAAAGTTGCCGAGCTCACCAAGCATCGTTAATAGTCCCCGGCTTCATCGAAGGAGTGTTCGACCCGGTCCAGGGCCTCCTGCGCCTCGGCCGGCATGTAGTCCTCGTCGTGACGTGCCATGACATTGTCGGCCTTGAACACCCCGTCGGAGGTGATCCGGCCCTCGACCACGACGCCCTGACCTTCGCGGAAGAGGTCGGGGAGGATGCCTTCGAAGTCGACGGGTACGCTCGCCTCGGTGTCGGTCACGTGGAAGCGGACCCGGGTGGAGGCGCTGTCACGCTCCACGGAGCCGTCCTCGACCAGTCCGCCGATGCGAAAGTGCCGTTCCGGCATATCGGACTTGGCCATCACCTCGGACGGCGTGATGAAGAAGGTCATGTTGTCACGGAAGGCATTGAGCACCAGCGCCGTGGCAACGCTCACCCCGGCGACCACACCGAGTACCAGGAACAGCCTCTGGTGTCGCTTCTTCATCGTTCACTCCCCCTGCGATTGTGCGGCGGTCGTGCGCCGCGACTGCCGCTGAAGCATGGTCTGCAGGTGACGGCGGCGGCGGCTGACCAGCAGCCACTCGACGAGCAGTACCGCGGCCACCATGCCGAACGACCCCCAGACGTAGGGCGCGTGTCCGCCCATGGCCAGAAAATCACCGATTCCGTCCCACATCAGGCTTCTCCTCCGGACTCCGCGATGCGCTGTTCACGCGCGGTCTCGTCAGCAGCCCGCTCGCGCTGGTCGCGGGTGAGGGTGCCGGCGGCCGCCGCCCGGGCCCACTCCTTGCGCGACTCCCGGCTCATGGCCTCGGCCTGGGCGCGTCGCAGCACGATGGCCGCCGAGTAGATCCAGAAAGCCGCGGTCATCAGCAGCAGCGCAGCGAGCATTGAATCGGCCATGCTCGGCCCGTCCGCCCGGATGACCGAGGCGCCCTGGTGCAGGTTGTACCACCACTCTACGGAAAAGTAGATTATCGGTACGTTGACCGCGCCGACAATAGCCAGCAAGGAGGCGGCCCGACCGCCTTTCTCGCGGTCGTCCGAGGCGGCGTGCAACGCGATGTAGCCGAGAAAGAGGAAGAGCAGGATCAGCGTCGAGGTCAGCCGCGCGTCCCAGACCCAGTAGGTGCCCCAGGTGGGCGCGCCCCACAGGGCGCCGGTCCACAGGCCCAGGAAGGTCATCAGCGCTCCGGTCGGGGCGATGGCCCGGGCCATGATGTCGGCCATCTTGATCCGCCAGATCAGGTAGATCGCCCCGTATAAGGCCATCAGTAGATAGAGGAACATCCCCATCCACGCCGCCGGGACGTGGATGAACATGATCCGGTAGCTGTTGCCCTGCTGGTAATCCGGGGGTGCGACAAAAAACCCCACGTAAAGGCCTGCCACGGCGAACAGGGCAGCGGCCGCCCAGAGCCAGGGCACCAGGCGCTGGGCCAGCACGTGGAAGTTGGCTGGTGCCGTGTACTTGAGCCAGGGAATGGGTCGAGCGGTCATGCAGTTATCCCGTCGTTCTCCGTAACGCGTCTACGTCACTACGCCTTCGATCCCGGAAACGGGTGTCAAGTTCCCGTTACGCGGATGCTCTCGTCTCAGTCCAGGGCAATGCGCAGCGCCCCGGCGATCGCCAGGGGCACCAACGGCAGCGCCAGGGCCAGCATGGCACCGAGCAGCGACAGGTGCGCCTGATAAGAGGCGTCGAACATCGCCTCTGAAACCGCCCCCGCGCCCAGCACTAGGACCGGCACATATAGGGGCAGGATAAGCAGTGCCATCAGCGCCCCGCCGGCCCGCACGCCCAGGGTCATGGCGGCCCCCACCGCGCCAAGCAGGCTCAACACCGGGGTCCCGAGCAGCAATGATAGCGCGAGTACCAGCAGTTCCGCCCCCTCCAGACCCAGCGAGTAACCCAGGGCCGGGGAGAGAATCACCAGCGGCAGCCCCAGGGCCAGCCAGTGAGCCACGACCTTGGCCAGCGCCACCAGGGCCAGGGGCTGTGGCGACAGGGCCAGTTGCTCCAGGGTGCCGTCGCGCCAGTCATCGGCGAACAGCCGGTCCAGCGAGATGAGGCTGGCCAGCGCTGCCGCCACCCACACCCCGCCGGGCGCTAGCGTGCGCAGCTTGTCCGGCTCGGGGCCGATGGACAGGGGAAAGAGGGTGATGACGATCACGAAGAAGGCAACGACGGTCAGTACGTCCTGACGGCGCAGGACGATGAGCGAAACGTCGCGCCGCAGGAGTGTCCAGAGAGACCTCACCATGGTGTCGTTCTAGTCCAGATCCAGGATGCGCGGCTCGGGCAGGCCGTCGATGGATTGATGGCTGGTAGTGATGACCAACCCCCCGTGCTGCAGGTGGCCGGCGATGCGCTCGAAGAGCCACGCAACGGCGCGCCGGTCCAAGGCGGTCAGCGGCTCGTCGAGGATCCACAGTCGCGCCGGCGAGAGCAGCAGGCGGGCCAAGGCCGTGCGTCGGCGCTGGCCCTGGGAAAGGTACCGGACTGGGATGTCCTCGCGTCCGGCGAGGCCGGCCTGCTCGAGGGCGTCGAGGCGTTCGTCCAGAGAGCTCGACTCACCGCGCAGCCCCTGGTGGACCTGCAGGTTCTCCAGTGGGGTCAGCTCGTCCTTGACGGCGTCGCGGTGGCCAACGTAAAGCATTTGCCGGCGGGCCCGGTCATCGAGCCGGCGGACCTCCTGATCGAGCCAGTGGATGCGGCCACGGGTCGGTTCGGTCAGGCCGCAGAGGGTGCGCAGCAACGTCGTCTTGCCGCTGCCGTTGCGCCCGCGTACGAAAAGTAGCTCGCCGGGGCCGAGGGCGAAGGAGATCTCCTCGAAGAGGAACTCCTCGCCGCGGCGGCAGGCCAGGTGCTCGACGCGCAGGCGGCTGGCCGCAGCGTCGGTCTCGCCGCGAGTGTACTGGTTGTTCGGTGTATCGCTGCGTAGGGCGTCCATCGTCGGTCCCGGGTTGCCTCCGATGCCCTGTGGCGATCGCGCTCAGGGTATAAAAAAGGGAGCGCCAGCCGGCGCCCCCTCGTCGCTCCGCCTGGCAGGCGGAGCCGCTCGCCGAAGTGCGAGCAGCTTACGCCGGTGCGTAGACCGAGCACCAGCCCTCGCCGTGCACCAGCACGTCGGTGAAGCTCGGATGCTCGCAGTAGCCCCAGTCGCCGTCCACGTAGTCGACCCAGAACTGGCAGTTCTCGCACAGCTGCCCTTCCTGGAAGCGGGCGTGGTCGGTGTCGGCGGCGTCGTTCACGTAGTCGTGATCGTGGTCATCCTCCGCCTTGGGCAGGTCTTCCACGTCATCGGGCAGGCCGGCAACGGCGGTGCCCTTGGTCACCAGCGTGGCCAGCGGAATGGCGGCCACGGCCATGGCGCCGTTCTTAAGGAACTTGCGGCGGTCACCGTCGATCGGGTTGCTCATGCTCACCCTCCTGTCGGTTTTCTCTTGGGTGTCACGGTGGGACACGGACTTTATCATTTGGTTCCGCGCCGCCCCCCGGGGCGCCGTTCCAAGCGGGGGGGGGGGGTCGCGATTCATGTCCGCACCACGCAAGCTGTAACCTTACTGGTCCATCCACCGCCAAGGCAAACGGAGTCAGACCCTGAGACGTCGATCGACACTGCTGCGCCTGGTGCGCATGCTCGAGCCGTACCGCTGGCGCCTGGCCGCTGCGGCCGCAGCGCTGCTCGTCGCCGCCGGAGGCGTGCTGGCCATCGGCCAGGGGCTTCGGCTGGTCATCGATCACGGGTTCGCCGATGGCGATGCGGCGATGCTCGATCGTGCGCTGCTGGCGACCCTGGCGATGATCCTCATCCTGGCGCTGGCCTCGGCAACCCGCTACTACCTGATCACCTGGATCGGCGAACGGCTGGCCGCGGATCTGCGCGAGCAGCTCTTCCACCGCCTGCTCCGCCTGGAGCCGGCCTTTTTCGAGCGCACCGGGGCGGGCGAGGTCCAGTCCCGGCTGACCGCCGACACCACGGTCCTGCAGAATCTCTTCGGCTCGGCGTTGTCGATCGCCCTGCGCAACGCCCTGACCTTCGTCGGCGCCCTGTTGCTGCTGTTCGTCACCAGCCCGCGCCTGGCCACCCTGGTGGTGGTGGGCATTCCGCTGATCCTGATCCCCATCCTCTGGTTCGGGCGGCGGGTGCGCAGCCTCTCTCGGGACAGCCAGGACCGGGTGGCCGACGTGGGCCGTTTCGCCGGGGAATCGCTGCACGCCATCGGCACGGTCCAGGCCTTCGGCCATGAGGCCGAGGACCGCAAGCGCTATGCCGAGCGGGTGGAAGAGGCCTTCGCGACCGCCATCCGTCGGACCTGGCAGCGGGCGTGGCTGACCGGCGTAGCCCTGCTCTTCGTCTTCGGCGCGGTCGGTGCCGTGCTCTGGCAGGGCGGTCACGATGTGCTCGCCGGGCGCATGACGCCCGGGGAGCTGTCGGCGTTTGTCTTCTATGCGGTGCTGGCCGCCGGGTCGGTGGCCGCCATGGCCGAGGTGGCCGGAGAGATCCTGCGTGCCTTGGGGGCCACCGACCGCATCTTCGAGCTGATCGATGCGGAGCCGCGGATCCGGGCTCCGGACCGCCCGCGAGCGCTGCCGCACCCGGTGCGTGGCGAGGTGCGTTTCGATGGCGTGACCTTCGCCTACCCGGCGCGGGCGCATCAGCCGGCACTGCGTGGGGTGACCCTTTGTGCGCGCCCCGGCGAGCGACTGGCCCTGGTGGGACCGTCGGGTGCGGGTAAGAGCACGCTGCTGCAGCTGCTGCTGCGCTTTTACGATCCGGATGCCGGTTGCGTGCAGCTCGATGGGGTGGACCTGCGCGACCTGGATCCGGCGGAGCTGCGCCGCTGCACCGGGCTGGTTGCCCAGGAGCCGGTGCTTTTCACCGGGACTGCCGCCGAGAACATCCGCTATGGCCGCCCGGAGGCCGGCGATGCCGAGGTGCGTGCAGCAGCGCACGACGCCAACGCCCTCGGGTTCCTCGAGCGGCTGCCGCAGGGGCTGGATACCGAACTCGGCCCCGGTGGGGTCCAGCTCTCCGGCGGTCAGCGCCAGCGCGTCGCCATCGCCCGCGCCATCCTGCGCGACCCGGCGGTGCTATTGCTCGACGAGGCCACCAGCGCACTGGATGCGGAGAGTGAGCAGGCCGTGCAGCAGGCGCTTGAGCGCCTCATGGCCGGGCGGACGACCTTGGTCATCGCGCACCGGCTGGCTACGGTCGTGGCCGCCGACCGCATCGTGGTCCTGGACCAGGGGCGGGTGGAAGCCCAGGGGACCCACAGCGAGCTGCAGCAGCATAGTCCCCTGTACCGGCGCTTCTGCGCCCTGCAGCTGGGCGGGGCCGAGCCGGCGAAGGCCGACAGCGGAGCCAGCGTGTCATAATGACGCGGACTGGCCAGGAGGTGGTATGAACCGGGTGACCGACGAGCCCATCGCACTCGAGCCGCTGCTCGCCGATACCGCCGACCCCGCGGCCGGCGCCCTGGTGGTTTTCGGCGGGACGGTCCGCGATCACCACGAGGGGCGGCGCGTGGCGGCGATTGCCTACTCGGCGTACCGCCCCATGGCCGAGCGCGTGCTGGCCGAGCTGGAGGCCGAGGTGATCGAGCGCTTTGGTGTCGGGGCTTGTCGCATCGTTCATCGCGTCGGCGAGTTGGCCATCGGTGAGGAGAGCGTCGTCGTCGTGGTTCGAGCTGCCCACCGGGGTGAAGCTTTCGAGGCGGCCCGTTACGCCATCGACACGCTCAAGGTGCGGGCGCCATTCTGGAAGGACGAGCATTATGAGGACGGAACCCGCGCGTATCAGCAGGGGGTGCCGCTGACCCCCCTGACCGGCGCGGATGGGAAAACGACTGCCGGGGGAAAGGTATGACGAATCTCACCCGTGAGGCCGTGGAGCAGGCTCTGCGCCAGGTCCGGGATCACTATCTGGGCACCGATCCGGTCTCGGCCGGCTGCGTTGACGAGATCGCGATCGACGACGAGAGCGTTCGGGTGGTGGTGCAGCTCGGCTACCCGGCCGGGGGCTATCGCCAGACGCTGGGCGAGGAGCTGCGTGCCGCCATCGAGCAGGGGACCGGGGCGCAGCAGGTGCAGATCTCGGTGCAGACGCGCATCCACGCCCATGCGGTTCAGCCGGGCGTCAAGGCGCAGGACGAGATCAAGAACATCATCGCCGTCGCCTCCGGAAAGGGCGGTGTGGGCAAGTCGACGGTCACGGCCAATCTGGCCCTCGCGCTGCAGGCCGATGGCGCCCGGGTCGGGGTGCTCGACGCCGACATCTACGGGCCGAGCCAGCCGCGCATGCTCGGTGTGCGTGGCCAGCCGGAGTCCCGGGACGGCAAGCACATGCAGCCGATGCTCGGCCACGGCATCCAGGTGATGTCGGCCGGCTTCCTGGTCGATGAAGAGACCCCGATGATCTGGCGAGGGCCCATGGTGACCCAGGCCCTGGAGCAGCTGCTCACCGAGACGGCCTGGGAGGGGCTTGACTACCTCATCGTGGACATGCCGCCTGGGACCGGGGACATTCAACTCACTCTGGCCCAGAAAGTGCCGGTCAGTGGCGGCGTGATCGTCACCACGCCCCAGGACATCGCGCTGCTCGACGCACGCAAGGGGTTGCGCATGTTCGAGAAGGTGGATGTGGCCGTGCTCGGTATCGTCGAGAACATGAGCACGCACATCTGCTCGAACTGTGGCCATGAGGAGCACATCTTCGGCAGCGGTGGCGGCGCCGCCATGGCCAGCCAGTACGGGGTGCACCTGCTCGGATCGCTGCCGCTGGATATCACCATCCGCGAGCAGTCGGACAGCGGCCACCCCACCGTGGCCGCCGACCCCGACGGCCGGATCGCTACCGATTACCGGCACATGGCGCGCAGCGTCGCGGCCCAGTTGTCGTTGCGCGAGCGCAGTTCCGGCAGCGCCTTCCCCAACATCGTCGTCGGTGATTCCTCCGAGTAGCCAGCGGCCAGCCGGGCGCGTTGTCTAGCGCGCCCGGCTGGTGACGTAGGCGGCGAAGCGATCGAGCAGCGCCGTCGCCTCCGGCGTGGCCGCGACCTGGCGATAGAGCGCGCGCGGGTCGAAGCCCTCCCGGCGCAGATCCGGGCGGCGATGGAAGATGTAGCCGCGGGTGATGGCGGTGTCGAACTCCGGGTGGAACTGGACGCCCCAGGCGTGACGCCCCCAACGGAACGCCTGGTGAGCGTCGTGCCCGTTGGCGGCGAGAACGACGGCGCCCTCGGGCAGTTCCAGCACCGACTCCTCGTGGGTGACGTGGGCTGCGAAGCGCTCCGGCACGGGGGCGAACAGGGGGTCGTCGGCGCACGGTGCCAGGCGCTCGACGCCGACGGTGCCGATCTCGCGGCCGCGTGGGTTGGGGCCGGCGTGGCCGCCGAGGCCGTGGGCCAGCAACTGGTGGCCGTAGCAGATACCGAGGATCGGGATATCTTTGCCGGCGGCTTGCGCGAGCCAGTCGGCGGCGGCTTCGCTCCACGGTTCACGATGCGAGACCATCGCCGGTGAACCAGTGACCACGATACCGGCCGGGTGAGCCGGTTTCGGCAGGGATGCGGGTCCGGCGGTGGCGTCCACGGTGCGCCAGGGAGCACGCCCCAGGCCGGCGCCGATCCAGTCCTCGAAGTCACCCTGCCGGCGCAGTGCAGGGAGGGTGCGTCCGGTCTTGACCACCCAAATGGTTCCGTCGGTGGTGTGCTCATTCGTCATGCCCGAAAGCTCCTTATCGGTCCTCTCCAATCCCGGCGTGGGGTTGCGGAGGATTGTGCTACTGGGCCAGCCGGTTGCGTCCGCCCTTCTTGGCCCGGTAAAGGGCTTGATCGGCGGCCTGTACGACGGCGTCGGCGTCTGTCGCGGTACTGCTGTCGGCGACGCCGATGCTGATGGTGATTTGCGTCTGCTGCCGCCCGCGCTTGATGCCCCGTTTGCGGCTGCCGTGCCGGTCATCGGCCGGCCGGTCGCTACCCCGGAGGCGGAACGGGGTGCTGGCGATCGTCTCGCGCACCGTTTCCAGCGCCTCGACGACCTGCTCCGCGGTGCGCCTCGGGAAGACGACCGCGAACTCCTCGCCACCGTAGCGGAAGGGGTGCCCGCCCGCGCCGACCCGGCCGATGCTTGCCGCCACCCGGCGCAGCACCTGGTCGCCGACTTCGTGCCCGTGGGTGTCGTTGAAGGACTTGAAGTGGTCGACGTCGGTCATGGCGATGGCGTAGCTTCCGCTCAGTCCCTGCGTCAGGCTGTCCATGGCGCGCCGGTTCGGTAGGCCGGTGAGTCCGTCGCGGAACGCCATGCGGTGGGCTTCCTGTAAAACGGCGACAAGCAGGAGGAAGAGGGCAACCGCGCCCAGCAGGGTGGGCAGCACCAGCTCGCCGCCCCTTGCAAGGGCCAGTTCCAGGCCGAGGGTGGTGGTCAGCAGCGCGCTGAAAGCGCCCACGTGGGCCGGGGTGGGGTCGAGCAGGGCCCACAGGAGCAGGCTCGCGGCGGCCAGCGCGGCGAGCAGCAGGCCCTGTTCGGGCAGGCTGCTCCAGTCGGCCAAGCCAAGCGGCAGGAAGGTGGTGGCGGCCAGTGCTTCCAGCCAGTCGGGCTGGTAGCGGAACAGGCCGAGGACGAGCAGGGCTTGCAGCGCCAGGGCGGCGCAGCGCCACAGCCCGGCTCGGCTGAGCAGGCCCCGGTCATCGAGCAGGGTCAGGATCAGGAGGTTGATCGGCAGCAGGATGGCGGCCGCCGTGACCCCGTGGGCCGGTGACGGCGCAACGCCGATCCCGCTGATGGCCAGGCTGATGGCGGCGGCCTGCAAGGCCAGGTTGGCGCGCCGGTAGAGCAGGGCCAGCACCGCCACCATGCCGCCGGCGATGGCGAGGAACTCGAACGAGTGGGCCTCCAGCAACGCGATCGCCGGGCGCGGGAAGGGGGCGTCAAGCAGGACGATCCAGG
The DNA here is from genome assembly GCF_022228055.1 of Halorhodospira sp. 9621. Taxonomy (NCBI): domain Bacteria; kingdom Pseudomonadati; phylum Pseudomonadota; class Gammaproteobacteria; order Chromatiales; family Ectothiorhodospiraceae; genus Halorhodospira; species Halorhodospira sp. 9621. The sequence goes on along the minus strand of NZ_JAJNRD010000002.1, from coordinate 41,300 downwards.
CCGCCAGGGCGGCCAGGAACAGCAGGTGAAGCAGCCAGGCGGAACTGAGCAGGCGTTGCACGGCGGCCATTGCGTCTCCATCCGGGGCGCGCAGCTCAGGAATCGTAGCCCCACAGCGAGGCGAGCTGGAAGCGCTGTGCCAGCTGATGGGTGGGCTCCAGTGAGTCGACGTTGGGCATGTCCGGCTGGCTGGTGTCGCGATAGAGCGGTCGTGCCGTGGGCTGGCCGTTGGCCTTGATCAGGACGGCCACGACCGGGTTGGCGCCGCGGTTGCCGCGCTGGATGACGACGCCGCGCTCGCCGCTGTCCAGGGCGACGAAACTGCCTGCCGGATAGATCCCGATGGTCTGGATCAACCCGGAGAGGATGTCGCGGTCGTAGATCCGGCCACTCTGATTCATCAGCTCGAGCAGGGTCTCGCGGACCGCCGTGGCAGGCCGGTAGACACGGTTGCTGATCATCGCCAGATAGGTGTCGGCGATGGTCAGGAGCCGCGCCCCGCGGCAGATTTGAGTACCGTGCAGGCCCGCCGGGTAGCCGCTGCCGTCGAGCCGTTCGTGGTGCTCGGCGACGACCCGGAGCCAGATCGGGTCCTCGACCCCGGCTGCCGACAGGCGTTCCACCGAGCGCAACGGGTGCTCTTCCAGGTCCCTGCGCTGGGCGTCGTCGAGTGGTGCACTCTGGCGATCAAGGCCATCCTGCGTCTCGAGCATACCGATGTTCGCCGAGAGGGCGGCGAGGACGATGGAACGCCGCTCGCTGTCCGGGATGTCCAACTGGCTGCCAACGACATCGCAAAGGATCGCCTGGCGGATCGGGTGGCGGATCGAGTAGGCGAACGCCTCGTCGAGGTGGGCAGCCCCGATGGCCGCATCGGCGTCGCGCTCGACCAGGTCGCCGATACGGCTGGCGAGGTGGTCGAGGCGACGCAGGAAGCGGTCGTTATCCTCGCCCAGCCACTTGAAGGTCTCCTGCAGCGCGCGGGAGATCTGATAGATCAGGTCGAAGGGGTTGCGGAAAGCGGCCAAGGCGAGCTCGCGCCGCCGCGAGACCCCGCCGGTCTCTTGACGCCGGGCGGCCACGTGGTAGGGCGTCCGGCCGATCTGCAGGAGCCGCTCCAGCTGCTCGCGGGAGCGCAGAATCGAGCCGCGCCGCAGCAGTAGGTGCCCGTAGGCGTCCTCGATGTCGTAGGGCACGGGCTTTCCGAGCGCCAGGTCGTCGGCTTGAACGGTGGCCCGCTTGGTGGGGATGGCCCGCTGGTTCATGGTCTCAGGCTCGTTGTCCGGCTCCGACCATTCTACCAGCCTATGCGTGGGTATACGCCCGCGGAACGAACCGGCCCTGGGCGGGGCTGTGCGAGACTCCATGGAGGAACGGTGTTTTTGGAGGCGTTGATTCTTGTCGTCATGCTGGGGGGCATGCTGCTGATCGTCGGCTACACGGTGGTCACGGGCATCTCGCCGCTGCCCTCCACACGTCTGGGGCAGGAGTTGGTGATTGCTGCGCTACCGGACGAGCTCGAGGGAACGGTGATCGAGGCTGGCTCTGGATGGGGCGGGCTGGCCCGGGCGGTGGGGCGACGGTGCCCGCGGGCCCGGGTGATCGGGTACGAGCTCTCGCCGCTGCCGTGGTTGTTCGCCTGCCTGCTGCAGTGGATCCGGCCGGTGCCCAATGTCGAATTCCGGCGCCGCGACCTGCGCCAGGTGTCCTTCCGTGATGCCCGTGCGGTGGTTTGCTATCTGCACCTTGAGGCGATTCGCGAGCTCGAGCCGCGATGGCGCCGGGAGTTGCCCGCCGGGGCGCTGGTGGTGAGCAACACGTTCCGCATCCCGGGCTGGCAACCGTGCGCCGTGCACCGGCCGCCCGTGCGCCTGGACGCCCCGGTCTATCTCTACCGGATTCCGCGGGCCTGTCGCGCTCGTTTGGACGTGTGCGGCTAGCTCAGCGGTGGCCGTGGCGCTGTCTGATCGCCTCGATCTCGGCGCCCCGGCGCAGGAAAGCCTCCACGCACTCCCCGCACAGCTTGCCCGCCTTTGCCTCGGCTCGCAGGGTCTCGGCAGCCTCGGCGAAACCCCAAGGCCGTTTGTAGGGGCGCTCGCTGGTCAGGGCGTCGAAGACGTCGGCGACGGCCACAATGCGCCCCTCCAGCGGGATCTGCTCGCCGCGTGCACCGGTCGGATACCCGCTGCCGTCAAGGCGCTCGTGGTGGTAGGCGACGATGTTGCGCATGATGGCCGCCCGCCGGTCCTCGCTCAGCCCCAGCTCCTCGGTCATCGCCAGCACCATGGCCACGCCGCGGCTGACGTGCTCGCGCATCTGCGCGAACTCCTCGTCGGTGAGCCGGCCGGGCTTGAGCAGGATGCCGTCGGGGACGGCAATCTTGCCCACGTCATGCACCGGGGCGAACTGATAGACCATCTCGATGTATTCGTCGCCGAGACCGTGAGCTGCGGCCAGCTCCAGAGCGATCAGTCGGCTGTACTCCGCCATCCGGGCGAGGTGGCCACCGGTCTCGTCGTCCCGCGCACGGCCGAAGGCCATGGCCGTGCGCGCCGCGCCGCGCAGGGTCTGCGTGGTGCGGATGGAGGTGATGGCGAGCAAGCGGGCCAGGTCGATGTAAGGCGCCAGCCGCTCGACGACGGCCTCCGAGAAGTAGCCCGGCCGCCGGGAGTTGAGGAACAGGAAGCCGAAGAAATTCTCGTCGTGCTGCAGCGGCAGGATCATCCCGGCGCGCAACCCGCTCTCGCGGATGCTGACGGTGTGCGGTTTCGGGCTGGGGTGTTCCCGGTAGTCGTCGATGATGCGCACCTGCGGCGCCTCGGCCAGGGCGCGCAGGGTGGGGGCCTCGCCTAGCCGGGTCTCGTAGTGATCCAGGGGGCTGGGAGCATCGCCGCCGGCGCCGTAGGTCTTGAGACGGTTGGCGTCCGGTTCGTAGATGGCGACGGCGATGCGGTGGATCGCGCCGCCGGGCAGCGCTTGGTTGATATGGCAGCGCAGGCGTTCAAAGCGCTCGCTAAGGCGCAGGTGCGGTTCCTGGTCGCTCAGCGGCAGGGTATCCAGCGCGTCGGTGACTATGTCACCCGCCTGGGGGCAGGGTGAATTCGCGTCTGTGCCCATGACATCTCCGTCGGGGGGTCGGGAGGGGTCGCGGGCGTCCATACCCTTCTTTGATACTGCGCAATTGTGCCATAAAGTTCGAGGTTGTGGCCATCGGCCCGGCTGGGCGCCCGATCGGGCCGCGTTGACAGCTGCCCCGAGCCGGCCGTAAAGTCCAGCCTCCCCAGGTGACCTGGCAGTTACCATCGCTGCCGGGGCCGTTCCCCGCCGCGTGGTCCGCCCGACAGCGCCGGGGACGGTCGGGAAGTCGGTGCGCACTGCGGCCCGGGCGGGCGCAGGCAAGGCCGACGCTGTCCCCGCAACGGTAGGCGAGAGTGGGCGCTGCATCGCCACTGCATCCACGGTGTCCCTGGCACCCGGTGCGGGAAGGCGCGGCGCCCGGGGTTCGACCCCGCTCGCGAGCCCGGAGACCGGTCTGGGGGTCGCAGCCACACGGCGGGGAACCGTGCGTGGCGGTGACGGTAGCTTCAGCCGCGCCCTGTCCCAGCGCCACGGCGTGCCCGTTTCCGACCCGCTCCCCGCATGGCGTACTGGATCCAGTGACTGGAGGAGCCATGCACCGCAATCCATGCATCGCCCTCGTGGCCGGGGTCGGCCTTATCCTCGGCGGGTGTGGGGATGCCCTCGACGATGATCCGGATGGAGGGGGTGTCCGGGAAACCCGTGAGGTTGAGGATATGCTCGGCCGCAGCGTGGAGGTCCCGGAATCGGCCGAGCGGATCGCCACGGTCAATGTCGACGCCTTCCGCATGGCGCTCCACCTGGGGGTTGAGGAGCGCCTGGTGGGCATCCCGAGCGATATGTACGGCTCGCGTTTCTCCGAGGCGAAGCCCATCGAGGTCGAGGCCTTCGGGCGCCTTGACGAGGTGGCCATGGTCGGCGGCGGCCAGCCCGGTTCGGAGTTCAGTGCCGAGCGGGTGCTCGCCACGGAGCCGGATCTGTTTATCTACTGGGCCTTCAGCCGCGGTGATGACGATCAGGCGATGGCCGAACAGGCAGAACGCTACGAGCAACAGCTGGGCGTGCCAGTGGTGGCGCTGAACACCCTGGGCCGGGAGCGGGCGTCGCAGGAGGCCGTCGAGGAGCAGATCGAACAGGCCTACCGGCTCCTCGGCGAAGTGTCCGGTCGCGAGGAGCGGGCCGAAGAGCTGCTCGATTTCTACCACGCCACGGTCTCCGCCGTGCAGCAGCGGGTCGCTGGCGAGCAGCCGCCTCGGGTCTATCTGGCCCACCGGCGCAATCTCTACAACCACGTCTCCTTCTACTTCCCCGTCGAGCTGCTCGGTGCCGAGATGGTCACTGCCGGCCGTGCCGGCGACGATGGCGAGGTCAGTGCCGAGGAGCTGCTGAGCTGGGATCCCCAGCATATCCTCCTCCACACACCGTCCCGAGCGAGTCGCGTGGAACGCGCCGAGGTGCTCGACGATGAGCGCTTGTCCGGTGTAGCAGCCATCGAGGCGGAGCGTATCCACCGCTTCAAGGGCACCTACATGGGCTGGGACCTGGCGACGGGGTTGATCGATCTGGTGCACATGGCTCGCGTCCTCTACCCGGAGGCCATGGCAGGCGTCGATCTCCGCGACCGCGGCGAGGAGATTCTGGAGGTCTTCTACGGCGACCCCGGTCTCTACGACCGGCTCATGGAGCTCAGCAGCCTCGAGGATGGCTGAGTTGACCGTCGGCACCCCCGTCCGGCCGGCGCCACCGCGGGGCCTCATTGACGACTACACGCGCGCGATCCGGGCCAAGACGCTGGTGCTGCTCGGCCTGGCGGCAGCCCTGGTGGCTACGGCGGGCTTTGGCTTGGCGCTGGGCCCGATGGGCATCCCGCTGAGCGAGGTGGTGCAGGCGCTGGTGGCTCGCCCGCTCGGGGCGTCGTGGGTCAGCGCGCAGACCGAGAACGTGGTCTGGAACATCCGCCTGCCGCGCCTGGCCACCGCGATGGTGGCCGGCATGGGGCTGGCGCTCGGCGGCGTCATCCTGCAGAGCCTGCTGCGCAACCCCATGGCCTCGCCGTTCACCCTGGGGATCGCCTCGGGAGCCTCGCTGGGGGCGGCGCTGGCGATCATTTTCGGCTTCTCGGCCTTCGGTGTTTACGGCATCGTCGGCAACGCCTTCCTCTTCGCCATGGCGGTGTCCCTGCTCATCCTGCTCATCGGGCAGTGGAAGGGGGCGACGCCGATGAGCCTGATCCTCGCCGGCATTGCTCTGATGTACTTCTTCGGGGCGACCACGACGCTGCTGATCTACTTCGCTGATGCCGACGCCACCCGAGAGGTCATGTTCTGGAGCGTGGGCAGCCTCAGCCGCGCCGACTGGGAGAGCTTCGTATTCATCAGTGCGGCGCTGGTGGCGACCCTGCCGGTCTTCCTCTGGAAAAGCGGCGATCTGAACCGGTTGCTGCTCGGTGACGAGACCGCCACCAGCTTGGGGATCGCGGTCGGTCCGCTGCGCATCGGCCTGATGTTCCTGGTCGCCCTGTTGGTCGCGGTCACCGTGGCGTTCACCGGCGGGATCGGCTTCCTCGGTCTGGTGGCGCCGCACCTAGCGCGGCTTTTGATCGGCTCGGATCACCGCTTCCTGATCCCGGCCACTGCCCTGATTGGCGCCCTGCTGCTGACGCTGGCGGATCTGGTATCGCTGCACGCCTTTGAATCGGTGGTGTTGCCCGTGGGTGTGGTCACGGCGTTCATCGGTTCGCCGCTGTTCATCTATCTGATCCTGCGCCGCCGCGAGACGGGAGGGGGGGCGTGACGGCGACCGGGATCGAACTGCGCGGCGTGCGCTACGCCTATCGGCGCACCGAGGTGCTTCGTGGTGTCGACGCCCGCGTGGAAGCCGGCGAGGTGGTCGCCCTGATCGGGCCCAACGGCTCTGGCAAGAGCACGCTGCTCAAGTGCATCACCGGCATCCTGCGTCCGCGCCACGGGACCCTCACCATCGCCGGTGAGCCGGTGCAGGGGCAGCGGCAGGCGCGCATCGCCCGCCGGCTCTCCTACGTGGCGCAGACCGCCGATGCCGTCTACCCGCTGACCGTGCTCGAGAGTGTACTGCTCGGTCTGCGTCGGGCGAGCTGGCGGCACGATCCGGCGGACCTCGCCCGCGCCGAGGCTGTGCTCGAGCGTCTGGGTATGGCGGAGTTGGCGCAGGCGCCGCTGACCGAGATCAGCGGCGGGCAGCGGCAAAAAGCGGCCATCGCCCGGGCGCTGGTCCGGCAGACGCCGTTCCTGCTGCTCGACGAGCCAACCAACCACCTGGACATGAAGCACAAGCGCGATGCCATCGAGATCCTGACCGCGTGCGCCCGGGAACAGGGGCAGGGCGTGCTGGTCGTGCTCCACGATATCAACATCGCCGTTCAACTGGCTGACCGCATCGTGCTGCTGCGCGATGGCCGGGTCATGGCCGACGGACCGCCGCAGGCGGTGATCGACACGCCGACCATCCGTGCCGCCTATGACGTGGATGTCCGCGTTGTCGAGCACCAGCAGGTGCCCTTCGTGGTCGGCTACCGATTGCAGCAGAGAGGGGGTGTGCATGACGGGTGAGGTCTGGTTCGTGGGGGCGGGGCCCGGGGCGGCCGATCTGATCACGGTCCGCGGGCGGGATCGTGTCGCGGCGGCGGACGCCGTGCTCTACGCCGGCTCGCTGGTACCCGCCGGGGTGCTGGAATGGGCGCCGCCCCACTGTGAGGTCGCCGACTCCAAGGGCATGACCCTGGAGGAGATCCAGGGCTGGCTGCTCGAGCGCGCCCGGGCCGGACGCCGCGTGGTGCGGTTGCAGCCCGGCGATCCGGGGCTCTACGGCGCTTTCGTGGAGATCGTGCGTCCGCTGGATGCGGCTGGCATCCCGGTCCACCTGGTCCCGGGGGTGACCTCGGCGATGGCTGCCGCGGCGGCCGCCGGCGAGAGCCTGACCCTGCCCGAGGGGACTCAGACCGTGATCTTCACCCGGGTGGAGGGGCGTACCCCCATGCCGGCCGGCGAGCAGCTCGCCGACCTAGCCCGCCACGGCAGCACCCTGTGCATCTATCTCTCGATCACCCTGCTGGAGCGCCTGGCGGACGCCCTCTGCCGGGGTGGTTGGGAAGAGGATGCCCCGGTGGTGGTGGTCCACCGCGCCTCCTGGCCCGGGGTGGAGCAGGTGCTGCGCACCTGCATCCGCGATCTCGCCGAAGACTGCCGCGCCGCCGGGCTCAACAGCCAGACGATGATCCTGGTTGGACCGGCGCTGGGGGCGCGGCAGGCGGCGCCGGCGGCGCGCTCGCGGCTCTACGATCCGGACTTCGCGCACCGTTTCCGCCGCCCTGAAAGCTGAGGACGTTTCTGGATGAGTGATTGTATCCTTCTGATCGGGCATGGATCACGCCAAGAGGACGGCAATGAGGAGATCCGCCGGTTCGCCGGGATGCTGGCCGAGCGCTATCCGGACTGGCGACTGGAGACCTGCTTCATCGAGTTCGCCGATCCGCTGCTTAGCGAGGGCCTGGATCGCGCCGCGGCCCGTGCCGAGCGCGTCATTGCCGTGCCGCTGATCCTCAATGCCGCCGGGCACGTGAAACTCGAGGTGCCCGAGCAGGTCGATGCGGCTCGAGAGCGGCACCCCGGCGTCGATTTCCGCCTGGCACGCCACCTGGGAGTCAGTGAATCGTCGCTGGGTCTGGTCGAGCGGCGTCTGCGCGATGCCATGCAGGCCCTGCACGTCCCCGATCCGCGGACCACCGGCGTCATCCTGCTCGGTCGGGGGTCCTCGGACCGCACCGCCAACGGGGAGCTCGCGCGGTTGGGGCGGTGGCTCTACGAGGGTGGCGAGCATGACCTGGTCGATATCGCCTTCACTGGCGTGACGCACCCGCGCCTGGAGGCGGTGGTGCAGCGCCACCACCTGCTGGGCGCGACGCAACAGGTGATCCTGCCGTACTACCTGTTCACCGGACGGTTGATCGAGCGCATCGAGCAACAGGTGGAGCGGCTGCGCATCCAGTATCCCCGGACGGTCTTCGCCCTGGCGGATTATCTCGGTTTCGAGCCGGAAGTCTTCGATCTGATCGCCCACCGGGTGGAGGAGGCGCGGACCGGGCAGGCCATGCTCGAGTGCGACGGCTGTCCGCACCGGGTCGCGGCCGGTCATCACCACCATCATCACCACCACTGAGGGTGCCGCAATGTCCCGTGAGCCGTCCGTGACCGAGCAGCAGACCGCCTCCGGGCGGCGTATCGAGGAGTGCTCCTTCGCCCGTGTTGATGCCGAGGCCGGAGATCGCAGCGCCTACGACACCGCGCAGTGGCCGGTAGTCCGGCGCATGATCCACGCCACGGCGGATTTTGATTTCAACGGTGTGACCCGCTTCCATCCCCAGGCGGTGGCAGCCGGGGTGGCGGCGATCCGCTCCGGGGCGCCGGTGTTCGTCGATGTCGAGATGATCCGGGTCGGCCTCTCGGCGGCACGCCTGCGCTATTTCGGGGTCGAGGCCCACTGCTTGATGAACGACCCGCAAGCGGCGGAGCGTGCCGAGCGCGCCGGGACGACACGGGCCGAGCAGGCCGTCGCCCTGGCCGCCGAGCAGGGGCGGCTCGACGGCGCCATGGTCGCCGTGGGCAACGCCCCGACCGCCCTGCGGGCGATCCTCGCGCGCATCGAGCGTGGCGAGGTGGCGCCGCGACTGCTGATCGCCATGCCGGTGGGATTTGTCGCCGCCGCCGAGTCCAGCGACGAGGCTATGGCGCAACAGCGGGTGCCGTGGATTGCCACGGCCGGGCGCAAGGGCGGGACGCCGGCGGTGGTGGCCTGCCTCCACGCCCTGCTTGGCCTGGCCGGGGAGGCCGGCACGTGAGCCCCGTGTGCACCATCGTCGGCGTGCTGGATGACGGCCCCGAAGCGCTGGCGCCTGCTGCCCGCGAGGCGATCGCCGGGGCGGATCTGCTCATCGGCGGGCGGCGCGTTCTCGAAACCTGTGCGCCCCTGGCCCCCGGGGCGGAGCGCCGGGATCTGACCGGCAGCGTGGCGCAAGTTCCGGCCTGGATCGAGGCCGCGGCGGCGCAGCGGCGGCACGTGGTGGTTCTTGCCAGTGGCGACCCGCTCTGCCACGGCATTGGCGAGCGCGTCACCGCGAGCCTCGGTGCCGCGCGCTGCCGGGTACTGCCGGCCCCGTCGCTGGTTCAGCTGGCCTGTGCCGGGCTCGGTTGGCCGGTGGCGCAGACCGCCATCGCCTCGGTGCACGGCCGCGCGGCCGATGACTGGTCGGCGCAGGCGGCGTCGCCCGAGCACCCGATGAGCGGGGTGCTGCGTGCCCTGGATGATCACGAGCGCGTGGCGGTCTACACCACCGGTGAGAATGGCGCCGACTGGCTGGCCCGGCAGCTGCAGGCGGTCGGCTACAGCGATGAAGAACTGGAGGTGGCCGTAGTGGCGCGCATCGGGCGGGAGGATGAACAGCTCCATCCGCCGGCGCCGCTCGGCAGCGCTGCGGCGCACCGGTATGCGCAGCCCCATGTGGCGCTGGTGCGGCGCCGCACGGCGGCACTGGCCTGGCCATTCGCCGGGGCCGATGCATCGTTTGCCCAGCGTCGCCCGCAGCGCGGCCTGATCACCAAGCGGGAGGTCCGGGCGGTTGCCCTGGCCAGTCTGGCGCTGACCGCCGAGAGCCGGGTCTGGGATATCGGGACCGGTTCCGGGGCGGTGGCCCTCGAGGCCGCGAGGCTCTGCCCGCGGGGGCATGTCTGGGCCATGGAGCGCCGCCTCGAGGATCTCGCCATCGCCGAGGAGAATCGGCGCCGGCGTCGGGCGGGGAATGTCACGCTCCATCACGGCCGGGCTCCGCAGGGGCTGGAACAATGGCCGGATCCGGACGCGGTGTTCATCGGTGGCTCCGGCGGAGCACTGGGCACGTTGATCGACCACTGCCTGGAGCGACTGCGTCCGGGCGGGCGGCTGGTGATCAACGTGGTGACCCTGGAGAATCTCCAACAGGCCATGGCCCGGCTCGATGCCGCCGCGGCCCAGGGGACCGTGCAGTGGGAGGCGGTGCAGCTGCAGGCCAGCCGCAGTGGTGAGCTGGCCGGGATGCGCACTTTCCGCGCGGAGAACCCGGTCTGGGTACTCACGGCGAACAAGACGGAGACAGCATGACGACAGCCTCGGGAAGGTTGATCGGGGTTTCGCTGGGCCCCGGGGATCCCGGATGGATCACGCGCCGGGCCTGGCAGGTCCTGCAGGGAGATGCGCGCTGGGCGTATCCGGTGCGGGCCCAAGGGCAGCGCAGCTACGCGCTGGATATCGTCGAGCGCGGCGGGCTGGTGGCACCGGACGATGCCATGCCCCTGGTCTTCCCGATGACCCACGACCCGGGGACGCTGGCGCTGCACTGGGGGCGGGCGGCGACGACCGTGGCCACGACCCTGGCGCAGGGGCGGGATGTGGCCTTCCTGGTCGAGGGCGATGCCTCGACCTACGCCACCTTCGGGCACCTGGCCCGTACCGTGCTCGCCGAGGAGCCCGGTGCCGGAGTGGAGACCATCCCGGGGGTGGCCTCCTTCCTGGCGGCCCCGGCGCGCGTCGGCTGGCCGTTGGCCAGCCAGGGCGACGCGCTGGCGGTGCTCCCGGGGGGGTACGGGATGGAGACCGTGGAACGACTGTTGCCGGAGGTGGATACGCTGGTGCTGCTCAAGGTCAAGCCCTTGCTCGACCCGCTGATCGAGCTGCTCGAGCGGCGCGGGTTGAGCGACGCCAGCGTCTTCGTCGAGCGCGTCGGCACCCCTCAGGAGCGGGTGGTTACGGAGATCACCGGGCTGCGCGGCGAGATGGTTCATTACCTCTCGCTGCTGATGGTCTGCAAGGGCCGCTCCGGCGCGCCCTCCGGAGGAGGCGAGGGCGTTTGAGCGAGGCGGGTGCAGGGCTGTTGCTGGTGGTGGTCAGCCGTGGCGGTGCCGCCGGTGCGGCGCGCCTGGCGGTGCTCTGGCCCGGGGCGGAAATCCTGGTCACCGAGCGGGTCGCGCCACTGCTGGCCGACCACGGCGAGCGCTGCACGCCGGTGGCATCCGGGGCACTCGCGGAGGCCCTGGGGGAGCGTCTCCGCTCCCCCCTCGAACAGGTTATCTGCTTCGCCTCGGTGGGTGCCTGTGTGCGCCTGCTCGCCCCGTATCTGGTCGATAAGACCCGTGACCCCGGGGTGGTCAGCGTGGATGATTCGGCGCATTTCGCGGTGGCGGTGCTCGGCGGCCACCTGGGCGGGGCCAATGCCTGGGCGCAGCGCGTCGCCCGGGAACTCGGCGCCACTCCCGTGGTGACCACGGCCTCGGACCGACGCGGGTTGCCTGCGGTGGACCTGCTCGGCCGGGAGCAGGGCTGGCGGGTGGTGGCGTCCACTGCAGCCCTACGTCGGGCCGCGGCGGCGCTGCTTCACGGTGAGCCGGTCGCGCTGATCGAGGAGGCCGACACCTGGCGCCCGGCAACCCCACCACCGGCGAACCTGTACCGCTTCACCAAGTCCGATGCCCTGGACCCGGGGGCCTACAGTGCCGTGCTCTGGGTCCGCGACGAGGCGCCGTCCGCCGATTGGCAGGCACGCCTGGGCGATCGGCTGGTACGCTACCGAACCGCGCGCCGGGGTCCGTAATGCCGCGTGTGGTGTTGGGGATTGGCTGTGACCGCGGTGCAGCGGAGGAGACGGTGGCCGCGGCGGTGGCCGCGGCACTGGCCGAGGCTGGGCTGTGCAACGCGGACGTGGTTGCGGTGGCGAGTATCGACCTCAAGCGCGATGAACCGGCGCTGCACGCCCTGGCGCGGGCCCACGGCTGGCCCCTGGTTTTCTATCCGGCGACGCAACTGGCCGCGATCCCGGTGCCGCACCCCTCTGAGGTGGTGCGCCGGCACACCGGGACGCCGGCGGTCGCCGAAGCGGCGGCGCTGTGCCGGGCCGATGCCGACAGCGCCGATCTGATCATCGAGAAACGCCGCTGGCGGGGCGGCGACGGACGCAACGCCACGGTATCGATAGCGAGGCTGAACGCATGACAGGCGATGTTCCCCCTCCGGGGCGGATCCTTCTGGTGGGGATCGGCCCGGGTGACCCGGCGCACATGACTGCGCGGGCCCGAGAGGCGATCGCCGAGGCCGAGGTGGTCATCGGTTACCAGACGTACCTCAAGCTGATCCCGGAGCTGCTGGAAGGTAAGACAGTGATCGGCAAGGCCATGACCGAGGAGCTTGACCGGGTCGAGGCAGCCTGGCAAGCGGCCCGGGCCGGGCAGGTGGTGGCCCTGGTCTCTTCCGGCGATCCCGGGGTCTACGGCATGGCAGGGCCGACCTACGAGTTCCTGCTTCAACAGGGCTGGCAGGGGGGCGCCGGGGAGGTTCAGGTGGAGGTGGTGCCGGGGACCTCGGCGCTGTCCTCCTGCGCTGCCCTGGTCGGTGCCCCCCTGACCCACGATTTCTGCACCATTTCGCTCTCGGACCTGCTCACGCCCTGGCCGGTGATCGCGCGCAGGCTGGAGGCCGCCGGGCGCGGTGACTTCGTCACCGTCCTCTACAATCCGGCGAGCAAACGCCGCCAGGCGCACATCGCCCGGGCGCAGGAGATCCTGCTGCGCTATCGCGATCCGAAGACTCCGGTGGCGGTGGTCCGCTCGGCCTACCGCGAGCGCCAGCAGGTCCAGCACCTGCCCCTAGAGCAGCTCCACCAGGCCGAGCCGAGTATGCTCAGCACGGTGATCATCGGCAACCGCTCGACCCGGTTCGAGCACGGCCGGATGGTGACCCCGCGGGGCTACACCGCCAAGTACGCCGAGGCTGGCACGCCCGTGCCCGGTGAGCAGCGCGGGCAATCGCTGAGTCTGGGGCTGGAGGGCTGGCCGGTGGTCCTGCGTCAGTGGTTGCGCGAGCAGCAGACGCCAAGCCTGGAGGCCGCGGCGGCGCATTTCGACGTCGATTGGGCCGAGGCGTTGGCCGCCGTTGCGGACGACGTGGCGGAGCCGGATACGCCGTTCATGACCAGCCGGATCGAGGTGACGGACCTGCCGCGTCACCTGGAGGAGTGCCGCGAGTGGCCGCGGATCCGGGCCGTCGTGCGCGGGCCGGCCGGAACGCGCATGGTTTGTTCGGTGGCTGGTGCGGGGCTTTACTACGACGGTGAGACGCTGGTCCTCGGTGCCGGAGGCGGCCGGGTCGAACTCGACTGGCAGCGCGTGGCCGCGGCCTGGGCGCTAGCCGGTACCTGCCAGCACTGCAGCCTGGAGCTGGTGGATGAACGCGGTCGGGGCCTGCTTTCGCTGCAGCGTGTTACCGGCAGGAACCCGGCCGGGGACGCATCGGGGCGTGCGGGCTGAGTCTATGCACCACTATCCGATCTTCCTCAAGCTTGACGGGTGTCGCTGCCTGGTGGTCGGCGGCGGCGAAGCCGCGGCCCGACGCGCCGGTGATCTGCTGCGGGCCGGCGCCCGCGTGGAGCTGATCGCGCCGGAGCTGGGTGCGCCGTGTGAGCGCCTGCTGGAGAACGCTACCGGCGAACTCCACCACCGCGCCGAGGGGTTCGCCCCGGGCATGGAAGAAGGCGCAGCACTGGTGGTGGGGGCCACCGGGGACGAGGCCACCGACCGCACCATCTATCACGCCTGCCGCGTCCGGGGGATCCCGGTCAATGTAGCCGGACGCCCTTCATTGAGCACCTACATAACACCTGTGCAGGTCGATCGTTCGCCCCTGCAACTGGCGGTCTCTAGCGGCGGCGCCGCCCCCGTGCTGGCTCGACAGATCGCCAGCCGGCTGGAGACCCTGCTGCCGGCGGCCTACGGTCGGCTGGCGCGCCTGGCTGGCCGGATGCGCGAGCGGGTGCGTGTGGCCTTGCCGGACAAGGACTGGCGGTTGCGGTTCTGGGAGCAGATCTTTGATGGTGCCGCCGCGGAATCGGTGCTTGCCGGTCGCGAGGCCGAGGGGGAGGCCGAGCTGTTGCGGCTGCTCGAGGAGGAGCGGGCGCGGCCGGCCCCGCGTGGGGAGGTCTTTCTGGTCGGGGCTGGCCCCGGGGATCCCGATCTGCTGACCTTCCGCGCGCTGCGGCTCATGCAGCGGGCGGACGTGGTGCTCTACGACCGCCTGGCGGCGCCGGCCCTGCTAGATCTCGTGCGCAAGGAGGCCGAGCGGATCCCGGTGGGCAAACGACGGGGGCGGCATACGCTGCCACAGGAGCGGATCAACGAACGGCTGATCGATCTGGCCCGCTCCGGCAAGCGGGTGCTCCGGCTCAAGGGCGGTGATCCGTTCCTCTTCGGCCGCGGCGGTGAGGAGATCGAGGGCCTGATCGAGCACGACATCCCCTTCCAGGTGGTGCCGGGCATCAGTGCTGCCCAGGGGGCGGCGAGTTACGCCGGCATCCCACTGACCCATCGGGACTACGCCCAGACCTGCCGCCTGCTCACCGGCCACCGGCGTGCCGGGCACCCGCAGATGAGGGCCCACGCGCCCTATCGCGAGGACGAAACGCTGATCATCTACATGGGCCTGGTCAACCTCGAGGCGGTTTGCGAACAACTACGCGAATGTGGGCTCCCGCCCGAGCATCCGGCCGCTGTGGTCGCCCAGGCGACGACACCGCAGCAGCGGGTGGTTCTGGGCAATCTCCGGACGCTGGCACAGCGGGTCCGCTCCGAGCGGCTAGAGAGTCCAGCGTTGGTGGTGGTCGGGCCGACGGTGCAGCTGCATCCGCGCCTGGGCTGGTACCGCGGCGAGGCCGAGGAGCGCGATGCGGCGGCGAGTATCGACCCCTGCTGGACGGGCGGGCTGAACGGCTAATCCGGTGAGGACCTCATGAGCGAGGAGGAGCAAGATCCGGCTCTGCCCATCGACCCGCTGCGTCCGTCGTTCACCCGGGCGCTGGAGCAGGGCCACTGCGTGGTGGCGGCCGCAACCGGCTCCGGCAAGTCCACTCGGCTGCCGGTCTGGGCGGCGGAGGCCGGCGGTCCGGTGCTGGTCGTCCAGCCCCGCCGCGTGGCGGCGACCAGCCTGGCCGATTTTGTGGCCGCACAAATGGCGACGGAATCGGGAGAGCGCGTGGGCTATGCCGTCCGCCTGGAGCGCCGCTACTCGCAGCGGACGCGCATCCTGTTCGTTACCCCCGGCGTGGCCCTGCGCTGGCGGGCCGAGGGGCGGCTGGCCGAGTTCACGACGGTGATCCTCGACGAGTTCCACGAGCGGCGCTGGGACACCGACCTGCTCCTGGCGTTGCTGCGCGCCGATGCCGCTCAGCACCTGGTGATCACCTCCGCAACCGTGGACGGGGAGCGACTGGCCAAGGAGCTGGGTGGCACGTACCTGGAGACGCCGGGCCGGGGGTATCCGGTGGGTGAATGCCACCTGGGCGAGCAGCCCCGGACCATGCCGCAGCGCAGAGATCTCGGCAAGCGCCTGGCCGAGGCGATCCGGCGGGCGCTGGACGAGACGGCCGGGGACGTGCTCGCCTTCCTGCCCGGACAGGGTGAGATCGAGGAGGCGCGCCGGGCGCTCTCCGGGGTGGAAGCCGAGGTGATCCGGCTCCACGGCGGGGTCCGGCTGTCCGAGCAGCGCCGGGCGCTGGAGCCGGGAACGACGCGTCGCGTGGTACTGGCCACCAATATCGCCGAGACCTCGCTGACCGTACCTGGGATTACCGCGGTGGTGGACAGCGGCCTGGAACGGCGGACCTTGCGCCGCAACGGCCGGACGGTTCTCTCGCTGCAACCGATCTCGCGGGCGAGCGCGGCGCAGCGCGCGGGGCGCGCCGGCCGTCTGCAGCCGGGCACCTGCTATCGACTGTGGGGGCATGCCGCACCGCTGCCCGAGCATGCTCCGCCGGAGGTGTTGCGCGAGGATCTCACCGAACTGGTGCTTGCGGGAGCCTGTGCCGGTTATCGGATCCCCGATCTGCCCTTCGTGGACACGCCCCGGGCCGAGAGCCTGGAGCAGGCTGAGGGGCTGCTCCAGGCGATGGGGGCTCTGGATGCCTCTGGGGGCATCACCCCGCGGGGGCAACGGCTGTTCCGCATGCCCGTCGATCCGGAGCTGGCCCATCTCGTGCTTGCCATGCCCGACGCCGAGACCGGTGGCTTGATGGCCGACTGGATTGCCGGGCTGGCGGTGGGGGATCGCTGGCTGCAGGTCCGCGGCGATCCCGACGAACGCGAGCAGCTGGCCGGGTTGCTTGGGCAGCGTTGCGATGCCCGGTTACGCGTGGCGGCGCTGCGCTGTGAGCGTCTCCCCGGTGTGCAGGTCGATGCGCGGGCGTGGGAGGAAGCGCGACGGCTGGCAGGTCAGCTGCGCGAATTGCTCGATCTACCGATACTGCCGCGGCCTGAGGCGAGGCCGAGGGAGGTGGGCGTACCGGGCGTCGACCGCGCACGGGTCGAGCGGGCCCTGACCGCCGCCGCCCGGGCGATGCCGACCTGGCTCTATGTGCGTCGGCAGCGAAGGCGGCAGGCGCTCGGCAATGGCGCCGGCGACGAGGTGGTGCTCGGCGAGTACTCTTGGTTCCCGGAGGAGGCCGAGGCGGCGCTGGTCCTCAGTGCGCACAGTGTCCCCGGTCGCGGCACGCGGCAGACCATCAGCGTGGCCACGGCGCTGGCGCCGTTGCCGCTGCCATGCGTCATTGCCAGTGGCGCCTGCAGCGAGGGGATCAGCGAGCCGGCATGGACTGGGGAGCGACTGACTGCCCGCCGCGAGTGGCTTTTTGCCGGGCGCTGCATCGGGTGCGAGGAAGTGGAGCCGGAGGGAGCCGCGGCGCGCGAGGCAGCGGCCGACCTGATCCTGGAGGACGCGCTGCTGGCGCCGGCCGGTGGTCGGCTTCGTGACGATCTGGAGGCGTGGGCCCTGTACGTCGCTCTGGGGTATGCCGAGGGCGCTGTTCCAGAGCCGCGGCCGTGGCTGCTGGAGCAGCTCGAGCGCTTGGGCGTGGAGCGGGGTGAGGATCTCGCGCTGCTCGAGCCCGGGGACCTGCGTTTCCCGGGGATTCCGGAGTGGCAGCGATCCGACTTCGATGAGCGCTATCCGCGCCGGCTCCAACTCCCCGATCTCGAATTGCGTATCCACTACCACGTCCGGCGCCGGGAGGTGGTCGCTGAGAAGGTCGGCGGCATCCGCCGCACCGATCCGAAGCGCTGGGAACTACCGGCCTGGCCGGGCTGGCGGGTCCGCTTCCAGCGGGCCAGTCGGGTCGTCGACATTCGGTAGGAGTGATGACGGAACAGACCGATGTGATCGTGATCGGTGCCGGTGCCGCCGGGCTCATGTGTGCCGCCACCGCCGCCGGGCGGGGCCGGCGGGTGGTGGTGCTCGATCACGCTCGCAAACCGGGACGCAAGATCCTCATGTCGGGGGGCGGGCGTTGCAACTTCACCCACCTTGATAGCGGGCCGGAGCACTTCTTGTCGGCCAACCCGCGTTTCTGCATCTCGGCGCTGCGGCGCTACCCGCCGGCCGCCTTCCTGGAGTTGGTGGAGCGCCACCGCGTTGCCTATGAGGAGCGTGAGCCGGGGCGACTGTTTTGCCGTGACTCGGCCCGCCCGATCCTCGACCTATTGCTCGATGAGTGCGCGCGGGCGGGGGTGGAGCTGCGCATGGCGACGGGGGTTCGTAGCGTCGGCTCGACGGCGGCGGGCTTCGCCGTGGCAACCCCGACCGGTACGGTGCACGCCGAGGCATTGGTGGTGGCCACTGGTGGCCTGTCGATCCCCCGGATGGGCGCCAGCGGCCTGGGATACGCCATCGCCCGGCAGTTCGGCCTGCCGGTGCAGCCGACGCGCCCGGCGCTGGTGCCGCTGACCCTGCCGGACTACCTCCACCGGCCGATCGGATCTCTGGCGGGGATCAGCCTGCCCGTCCGTATGCGCTGTGCTGGGGCTGAGTTCAGGGATGACCTGCTCATCACCCACCACGGGTTGAGCGGACCCGCCGCGCTGCAGGTTTCCAGCTACTGGCAGCCAGAGGCCCCCTTGAGCGTGGACTGGCTACCGGATACGGCCCTGCGCGAGGAGCTGGCCCGGGTGCGCAGCGGACGCGGCCGGCGGGCCCTGCATCGTTGCCTGGAGCGCCACCTGCCACGACGCTTGGCGCGGGCGTTGTGCGAACTCGAGGGCTGGTCGGGACCGTTGCAGGGCTACAGCAATCAGGCCCTGGATGAGGTGGCGCGGCGGCTTGAGGATTGGCGATTGACCCCGGCCGGTACGGCCGGCTACGCCAAGGCCGAGGTGACCGCCGGCGGCGTCGACACCGACGCGCTCTCTTCGCGCACCCTGGCGGCCCGTCAGGTGCCCGGGCTTCACTTCATCGGCGAGGTCGTCGATGTGACCGGGCAGCTGGGCGGCCACAACTTCCAGTGGGCGTGGTCCTCCGGCGTGGCAACCGGCCAGGCCGTCTAGACGTCGTGGCGGGGCTCGCCGGTGCCCTTGAAGTCGGCCACCTGGAGGTGGTGGCGACCGAGCAGGCGGTAGAACTCGGTGCGGTTGCGCCCGGCGATCCGGGCGGCCTGACTGACGTTCCCCTCAGTGAGCTTGAGCAGCCGGATCAGGTAGTCACGCTCGAACGCCTCGCGGGCCTCGGCCAGGGTGGGAATGGCCGGTTCCTGATCTTGGTTGAGGGCTTGGCGGATCAGGCGCTCGGGGAGGATCTCGCTGGTGCTCAGGGCCACGCACTGCTCGATGACATTCTGCAGCTGGCGCACGTTGCCTGGCCAGTCGGCCTGGACCAGCACCTCGATGGCCTCCGGCGAGAGGTCCTCGACGGGACGACCGTGGCGGCGGGTGGCCTCGGTCAGGAAGTGGCGGGCGAGCAGGGGGATGTCCTCGCGCCGCTCGGTCAGCGCGGGCAGGGCCAGGGTGACGACGGCCAGGCGGAAGTAGAGGTCCTCGCGAAACGAGCCGTCGGCACGGGCGGCCTCCAGGTCTCGGTGGGTAGCGGAGAGTACGCGCACGTTGATCGGGATCGGGTCGCGTCCGCCCACCGGGCGGATGACCTGCTCCTGGAGGGCACGCAGGAGTTTGACCTGCAGCTGCGCGGGCATGTCGCCGATTTCGTCGAGGAACAGGGTGCCGCCGTCGGCATCGCGGAACAGCCCAGCACGATCCCGGTCGGCGCCGGTAAAAGCGCCACGGACGTGCCCGAAGAGCTCGGACTCGAGCAGCGTCTCCGGGATGGCCCCACAGTTGACCGGCACGAACGGCCCCTCGGCGCGGGGACTATGGGCGTGCACGGCGCGGGCGACGAGTTCCTTGCCCGAGCCACTGGCGCCCTGGATCAGGACGTTGGCGTCGGAGTCGGCGACCAGCAAGGCGCGCTCAAGGACTTCCTCCATGCGCGGGCTGCGGGTCACCAGGCCATGACGCCGTCCCGCCTCGCGGGCGGTGTCGGAGGTCTGGCCGCCGCGTGCTGACAGGGCCTTCTCCAACTGCTCAAGAAGCTCGGGCGGGTCGAAGGGCTTGGTGAGGAACTCGTGGACGCCGCGGCGAGTCGCCTCGACGGCATCCTGGATGGAGCCGTGGGCGGTGAGGATGATCACCGGCAGGGCCGGCCAGCGCTCGCGGACCGCATCGAATAGCGCCAGCCCGTCCATGCCTTCCATGCGCAGGTCGGTGATCACGGCGTCCGCCGGTTGGCGTTCCAGTTCGGCCAGGGCTCGCTCGCCGCTCTCACAGGTGGTGGGCATGTAGCCCGAGGCCTCCAGACGCATCTCCATCAGCCGGCACAGGCTCGGGTCGTCGTCGACCACTAGGATCCGAGGGCGTTGCGTCATACCGTTGCCTCCTTCGCATCTCTGGGCAGCCAGACGCGCATGTTCGCGCCGGGCCCGTCGGGACGTGCCAGCGCCTGGATGGTGCCGTCGTGGGCATTCAGGCATTCGCGGACCAGCGACAGCCCCAGCCCGCTGCCCTTGACCGAGCCGCTGCCCCGGGTCTCGCCCTGGCGGAACGGCTCGAAGATCAGCGATTGCTCGTGCTCGGGGATGCCTTGCCCGCGATCCTGTACCTCGAGCGTGACCCCTTGGTCGTCGCCGCGCAGGAGCAGGTCGATGGGCTGGTTCTCCGGCGAATAGCGCAGGGCATTGGAGAGGAGGTTATCGATCACGGTCGCCATGAGTTCACGATCGGCCTCGATCTCGGCGGGTTCCAGGTCGGTCCGGATCTCGATGCCGCGGCGCCGGGCCGTGAGCTCGTGGCGCTCGACGACTTCGCGGACCAGCGCGGCCAGGTCCAGGCGGTTGAAGTGGGCCGGGCGGGCAAGGGCCTCGCCGTGGCGCGCGAAACGCAGAAGATTGTCGATCTGGCGGCGCAGCTCGTGGCCGTTCTCGCGGACGATCCCGGCGATCTCCTCGCGTCGTGTCGGGTCGCCGTTGAACGTGGGATCGCGGAGGAGTTCGGCCCCCTCGAGCACGGCGGCCAGCGGCGTCTTAAGCTCGTGGGAGAAGTGGCGCAGCAGCCGCTGGCGCTGGTTGCGGAGCTCGGCCAGTTGCCGGCGCAGGTCATCCAGCTCGCGGCCCAGGTTTTCCAGGTCCTGTGGGCCGCGGACCGCCACCGGGCGCTCGAAATCCGCCGTCCCGAGCCGGCGGATGTTGTCACCGAGGGCCTTGATAGGCCGGTGGATGCGTCCGGCAAAGTAGAAGGTGAAGGCCAGCGTGATCGGTACCGCCGCAAGCAGATGCCAGACGAAGATCTGGCGGGCCCGATCGGAGAAGGCCTGAACCTGGTCCACCTCCTCGTCGATCCGTCGGTAGCCGGCTGCGGAGATGCTGGCCACCGAACGGTGCAGGGCCAGACTCAGTGCCGGCACCTGGGCGGTGGCCTCAGGCCGGTCCGGCCCGAGCAGGTGCAGCGTGGTCACCAGGGTGGACTCTACGACCCGCAACCCCTGGTGAAGCCAGGTGGCCTCCTCGGGTCCGAAGGCACCGGGCGGGGCGCCGGCTGCGGCCAGCTCGCGGCGCCAGTGGCGATACTCCTGAAGGGCGGCGGGGTCGTTGTGGGTGGCATAACGGCGGGCAGCGCGTTCGATATCCATGGCGACACGCGCCATGTGGGCACTGTTCTCGGTGACGCCGACGGCTTCATAGATGGCGATCTGACTGTCGCTGGCGAGCCGATCCACGGACCATGCGGCGATGGCCAGAGCCAGGATCAGCGGCGCCGTCACTACCGCGAAGCCGGTCAAAAGCAGCCGGAGCAGGGATTTGGTAGGGCCGAACGGGTTGCGAAACCGGGCGGGGCGGACCGGGCGCAGCCTCATCCCGAACTCTGACCCCGGGCCCAGTCCAGGACGGCGTGCAGGGCGTCCGTCGCCACCGGCTTGGTCAGGTAGCGGTCACACCCGGCCTGCAGGGCGCGCTCGCGGACGTCGTCCAGGGCGTGGGCGGTGAGTATCACAATGGGCGTATACGGAACCCGATGCCTCCGTTCGAGTTCCCGAATCCGCGTTGCGGCCCGGTCGCCGTTGGTGTGTGACATCTGCATGTCCAGGATCATCAGGTCCGGTTGTGCCTGCTGCCACGCGGCTATCGCCTCCTCGCCGTCAGAGACCGTGGTGACCTCCCAGCCGGCGCGCTGCAACAGCTTGCTGAGCAATAGGGCGCTGGTTGGCTCGTCTTCGGCCACCACGGCCTGCGGTGGTGTGTCGCCCGGGATCGGACGCCGCGGCGCGTGAACGCCGGTGTCGGCCTCCGTCGGTGCATCCGTTGCCTCGCAGGTGGGTAGCGACACGGTGAAGGAGAAGGTGGTGCCGCATCCCTCGGTGCTCGTTACCTCGATCCGACCACCCATCAGGGCAACGAGTTCCTTGCAGATGGCCAGCCCCAGCCCGCTCCCCGGGGCGCGGTGCAGCGCTGGGTCACCGCGGGCGAATGGCTCGAAGACGGAGGCCCGGAGGGCTTCCGGGATCCCGGGGCCGGTATCGCTGACGCGGAAACTGATGCGCTCGTCGCCTTCGGGAGTCACGTAGACCGCCACCGACCCGCGCTCGGTGAACTTGATGGCGTTGCCCACGAGGTTATTCAGGACCTGAGCCAGCCGGGTCGGATCGCCGCGGACGATCCCCGGGAGGCGCTTATCCGGGTGCCAGTGCAGGGTGAGCCCTTGGTTTCGGGCCTGATGCTCCAGGGGGGCTAGCTGCTCATGGAGGAATTGGCGCAGCCGTAGCGTCCGAGGTTGAAGCCGCAGCCCGCCAGCGTGCAGCCGGGACAGCTCCAACAGCGTGTCGATTAGCCCTTCCAGCTGCCCCGCCGCGTTCCGGCAGTAGCCGAGGTACTCCTCCTGCCGGGGGGTGAGTGGCGTATCGGCCAGCAGCCCGCAGAAGCCGGCGATGGTGTTCAGGGGGGTGCGCAGATCGTGGCTGACCGCAGCCAGGAAGGTATCCCGGGCGCGTTCCGCCTCCTTCTGTTCGGTGATGTCGTAGATCGCGCCCTGCAGGACCCAGTCTTCCTGGCTGTTGAGTCGCACCAGACGGCCGATATCGCGCACCCAGCGCACCGAGCCATCGCGGTGTACGATGCGGTAGTTCAGGTCCGAGGTGCCGCCCTCGGCAATCAGCACCCTGATCCGCTGCCGGACCCGCTCGCGGTCCTCGGGGTGGATCAAGGAGGTCCAGTCGCAGTGGCCGCCCATGAAATCCGCCTGGTTGTAGCCGGTGATCTCAGCGACCATGCCGCGCAGCAGGACCGGGGCCGGTTCACCGAGTCGCCTCTGGTAGGCAATCCCGATGAAGTCCTCCAGGAACCGTCGGTAGCGTTGATCACGGGGTGACTGCTCGGCTGCCTTGAGTTCACTGATGTCCGTGTGGATGCCCAGCACCTGCCGGGGGAATCCCTCGGCATCCCGCGCCACGACCTGGCCCCGGGCGTGGATCCAGTGCCAGTCGCCGTCGGCCCGGCGCAGGCGCAGCTCCAGCGAGTAGCTGCCGTCGTCGCGGGCGATCAGATGCTGGTAAATGGCGTTCTCCGCGGCCTCGCGATCGTCCGGGTGGATGTGCTCGCGGAGGGTGGCGTAGTCCATGTCCATGCGCTGCTCCGGCGGGTAGCCGAGCAGACTCCAGGCGTCGTCGTCCCAGTGCACCCGGTCGGTGCTGATATCCCACTCCCAGATGCCGAAGCGGGCGGCGCTCTGCGCCATTCGGTAGCGCTGCTCTTTCTCGGCGAGGGCCCGCTCAATCTCCTTCTCGCGGGTGATATCCACCAGGTAGCCGTAGTGGTAGTCGGGCCCATTGTGGCGTCGGTCGATCACCGTCGAGTCGTAAACCCAGCGGTAGCTGCCATCGGCGTGGCGCACGCGGTAGGGGCGGTGCTCGAAATGGCGCGAGCCGAGATCGCGGTGGTGGGCGACCTCCTCGGCGACGCGCTGGAAGTCGTCCGGGTGGATCAGATCGCCATAGCGCACGGTGCCGCTGAGCAAGGCCTCGGGTGAATGGCCGAGGACCTGCTGAACGTTGGGCGAGACGTACTCCACCGGCCATTGAGCGGTGATGCGCCACTGGAAGACGACAGTCGGTCCGCCGATAAACAGCTGCCGCTCGCGCTCGAGGGCCCGTTTTTGCTCGCGCAGCTCCCGCTCCAGGGCCTGCTGGTGGCTGCGATCCTGGAAGGAGACCACCGCACCGGTGATTTCGCAGTCGTCGGCTGCCAGCGGGCTGGCGTAGACCTGGACGGGAAGGCCGGTACCGTCGCTACGCCAGAACAGGTCCTGCCAGGCCTCGAGGGCCTCGCCAGTCTCGATGACCCGGTAGATGGGGCAATGCTCTTCCGGGTAAGGGCGCCCATCGGGGTGGCTGTGGTGGGTCAGCGCATGGGCCGATTCGCCAATCACGCTGGCTTCGTCGCGGAACCCGAGCAGTCGCAGGGCGGCCGGGTTGAGAAAGGTGAAGCGTCCCTGGCGGTCGACGCCCATTACACCCTCGCCGAGGGCTCGGAGAATGTGCTGCGGGGGGAGGTTCACCATGTTTGCCGCGCGGGGCCTCCTTGCCGGGTTGCGAGGATCAATGGCTATCGATCGACGTTAACCGGTCAATGATAGAGCGAATGCACCTTTCCGTGGCCGAGCGCATCGTCGCGGTGCGACAGCGGGGCGATCCTGCGTTACGCTGCGCCGACCCAGATGACGTTTCGGAGGAGATCCATGCGGCCACAACGCAACAGACCGTACTGGCTCGCTGTGGTGCTCGTGCTGGCGGTCGCCGGCTGGGGCGGCGGTGCCCAGGCCACGGAGCCGGGAGCGGCGTCCGGCCAGGACGAGGAGCTGAGCGAAGCGGATCAGGCCCTGAACGAGGCCCTCGAACTCCACGAGCAGGGGAAGCTGGAAGGTGCCTACGAGGCCTTCCGGGATCTGGCTGACGCCGGAGATGCCGAGGCCAAGGTTCAGCTAGGCTGGATGTACCTGGAGGGGCATACGACGGAGCCGGACATGGAACGCACCGCCGAGCTTTGGGAGCAGGCGGCCGAGGCCGGCCACGAGCGCGCGGCGCACCTGCTCAACGCCGTGCTGCCCGGGGTGGAGCACTGAGGCGGGGTGCCCGGGCGCGCCGCAGCGGCGCGCCCGGGTGGCTCATTACGCAGGTGGATGGATGAGGGAGTGATCGATGAGTCGAGTAATGCGTCAGGCGGTTTTGGGACTCGTGGGCGGTGCGGTTTTGATGGTGGGCTGCTCTGACGGCACGCCGGGGGAGTCCGCCCGGGCGGACGTCTTCGATCGCCTTGCCGATAGCCACTACATCGCGCAGGGCGAGAGCGACTTCCGCGTCTACGCCTTCAAGGATCCGCACTGCCCGGCCTGCACCAACCTGAAGAACGCCGTGGATAACGATGCCACGCCCAGCGTGGAGTGGCGCTGGGTACCGGTCGGGTTCCTCGGCTCGGGCGCGCAGGCAGATGCAGCGGCGATGATCGAGGACGAGAAGGATGTGGACGGCTACGACGCCGTCCAGGCCAACATGCGTCTGGCCCAAGAGCTGGGCGTGCGTAGCGTACCAACGGTCTTCTACCGGGACACCGATGGCGAGGTGCGGTTCTTTGTCGGGGGCGAGCAGCAGGCCCTCGATGCCCTCGAGCGCATGGCCGCCGAGTAGGTCGCGGGGTCGGCCCCGGGGCTACCTACCGCCCGGGGGCCGGTGCGATCACGGTTCTTCGCCCGGTTCGTCTTCCAGGTCGTCGTCGGCCCGCTCGACGTGCTCGGCGACGAAGCGGAGATAGTCGGCCAGGTCCGCACCGCTCATGTAGTTGCGGGCGAAGGAAAGCGTCCCGAGCATGAGGGCTTCCACCGTGGCCATTGGCTCGTCGTCCTGGGCGTCGACGGCCTCCAGGCCCAGGGCCTGAACCTGTCTGGCAAGGTCGGTGTTGAGTCTGGGGGTGTCTTCGCTCATGCGGCTCCCTCTGGCTTGGGCATGCGCCCGGTGGGCTTGGGCGGGTCCCCATTATCCCCGAGCCACCCGGCTGCGCGCCACGCCAGCGGGATCCGGGGGTGCAGGCGGCCGACGGGCCCCTTCCATCAGGCGGCCGGGGCACTGATCCGCTTGACGAAGATCCAGTAGCTGTCCCCGCTCAGGGCCCGTTTCATGTGCACCCGGACCTTCGTCGGCGCCATCCGGTAGTCGAAGGTGTAGTCGAAGATCTCGTTGAGATCGCCGCTCCGGACGCCCTCCCGGAAACGACCGTAGAAGGTCTCCGTATGACCGCATGGGGCGACCTCGTTGAAGAAATCGCGACCGATCATCTCCGCCGGATCCCGACCGGTGATGGCCCCCTCGGTGGCGTTGTAGAGGAGGATGCATCCGTTGTCGTCGATCTGGATGACGCCGAAGGGAAGCTCGTCGATCTCCTCCGGCGTCATGGCCGCCAGCCGGTTCTCCAAGTCTGCGCGACCGAACAGGAGTGTGCCCATCCGATGATCCCTCCTTAGAAGAAGCTCTCCACCTCGTCGCGGAGGCGCCGTTCCGCCTCGTCGCGCTGCTCTTCCGCCTCCTGCTCGAGGCGTTCGCGCTGCTCCCGCGCCTCCTGTTCGAGACGCTCCTGCTCCTGCTCGGCCTCCCGTTCCAGGCGTTCGCGCTCCTCGTCCACCCGCTCCTCGATCTCTTCGCGTGCGGCACCGAGACGCTCCAGGCGCTCCTCACCTAAGGCTTCGGCGAGGTCGAGCCGGATGTCCGGCTCAAACAGAAAACCGGTGATCTCCAGGGGGATTGTGGCCCCGGCCAGGCGGTGCAGCAGCGGGGCATCCTCCTCGTTCAGGCCGTCGGGCAGGGTTGCCCGCACGCGGTAGTCGATCTCCTCGGCAAGGATGTTTGCCGACCCTTCGCCGGTGGCCTGGAGCACGGGCGACTCGAGCAGCAGGTCCTCGTTGTGCGCGATGCCGTCTTCCAGGGTGAAGCTCGCGGTCAGGTCCGAGAAGTCCGTCCGCTCGTCATGGCCGGGGGCCTCCGGCGGTTCCTCACGGCGCAGCTGGGCCGCCGCCTCGCGGATCTTGTGGGGGATGTTCAGCCCGAGCAGGTTGCCGTCCTCGGCGGCGATCCGGCCCGACCCCTCGAAATCCTCGATCAGCCCGTGCAGGTGCGCGCCCCCGCCACTGCCCTCGAAATGGAAATGGCCGCGCCCGTGGAGCCAGTCACGATCCAGCAGATCCTCCAGTAGGGGCGCAAAGGCCACGCCTTCGAGGGAGGTGGCCACGTTGAAAGCGGGTACGTCGCCGCGGGCATCCAGCCAGGCGTGACCGGCCAGCTCGCCTTCGTAAAGGCGGGCGCGCAGGGACTCGGCACCCAACTCGCCCTCGCTGCCGGTGAGCCGGGCCTCGAAGTCGCTGACCGTCAGGTCGGCGGCATGGAGTTCGTCGATGCCGATGCGGCCCTCGACGACCAGCGGGCGCAGTGGCTCCAGCGGGAAGTCCAGGGCCACTTCGCGCAGATCCCCCAGCCCCTCTCGCGGACCGTCGTCGCTGTCCGTGTTCCCGCCGTTGCCATGGCCGCTTGGCTCGCCCTCAGCTGTTTCGGGCAGCAGGTAGCGGTCAAGATCGATGTGGTCGAGCTGCAGCGCCAGCTCGATGGTCGGATGCGCGGGCTCGATGGCCGCCTCGCCCTCGACCCGGCTGTCATCCAGCTCGACGGCGAGCCCGGTCAGATCGATGCGCTCTGCCGTGGCGTCGATCTCCCCGGAGCCGCTAAAGCTGCGCAGCACCCCGGGATCCTCGGTCTCCGGCGGCTCCTCGCCGAGCGCCTCGAGCAGGCCCTTGGGATCGAGGGGGCTCAGCGACCAGCTGGCCGTCAGCTCCGGGCCGGCATCGGCTTGGCGCAGCCGGGCCTCACTGGTGAACTCGAGGTATTCCTCGTCACCGACCAGGGCGTCGGCCCGGATCCCCACGGGTTCGTCCAAGCGCAGGGTGTCGATCTCCAGGTTGACGGGATCCAGCCGGATCCGCCGGTCATCGCTGCGGTCCTCCCAGTAGACGGCCCCCTCGTTGAGACGAACTCCGCCGATGACCATCCCCGCCAGGGCCTCAAGGTCGGCCGGAGGGGGCTCGGTCGCGTCAGCATCCGCCGGGGCATCGGCGCCGGCGGGCTGCTGCCCGGCATCGGACTCCTCCGCGGCGAATCGCTCTGCCAGGTCCGTCCAGTTGTCTTGGCCATCCTCGTCACGCATCAACCGCACAACCGGACGCTCGATCTCGACGGCCCGCGTGTGCAGTTCGCCGCGCAGCAGCGGCCAGACCTTCATGGCGGCGGCGAGCCGGTCGAACTCAACGAACGGCTCGTCGTGGTAGCCGTCGGCGTCGGCCATCGTGATGCGTCCGACCTCGATACCGAGCCAGGGGAAGAACGACCACTCGATCTCGCCCTCGATCTCGAACTCCCGGCCCAGCTCGCGCTCGGCGAGGGCGGCGAGGTCATCGCGGTATTCGTTCGGGTCGATAACCAGCGCCGCCACGGCAATGGCGACGCCCAGGGTCAGGATCAGGGCGAGGAGGCCCAGCAGGAGCCACTTGAGAAGGCGCAGCATGGTTGAACGGGTCCTTTCCGGCATCCGGTGATGCGACCCACTCTAGCGCGGCCGTATCCCCGATCGCCAACCGGGCAGAAGCGCCCTACCCGAACATGTCCCGGGTGATCGATTCGTACCAGCCGGGTGCGTAAATGGCCTCGACCTGACGAAACTCCTTGCCCTCGTCCTCTGGGCTGAGCCCCCCGGAGCCCTCCACCTCGCGGATTCGTCCGTCGCGGTGCTCGAAGACCGCCGCGATGGTGAACGCCCAATCGGGTGCGACCAGGCTGTAACAGGTGTTGACCGTGGGGAACCCCGGGCTTGGCTCTCCAGTGAGTTCGCCGACGAGGGTTGCGGACACCAGTTTACCCTGGTTGTTGGCGCTGTGGGCTGACTTGGGCATGTCGCCTGCGATCGCCGCATCCCCGATGATGTAGACGTCTTCGTGCCGCTTCGACCGGAAGGTCTCCTGATCCACCGGGCACCAGCCGGTGTCGTCGACCAGGCCGGCCCGATGGGCGATGGCGCCGGCCTGCTGAGGCGGGATAAAGTTGATGACATCACCCTGGTGCATCTGGTCCCCCCCGTCGGTGAAGACTCTGCGGTCTGCCACCGAGAGCCGTTCGGGGGCGCCGCCGGCGGACGCGGGAACCCACTCGATCATGTCGCCGTAGAGCTCCTCCCAGCCCTGCTTGAACAGGGTCTGCTTCGAGAAGCTGTCCTTCGGATCGAGTCCCAGCACTTTCGCCCGCGGTTTATGGGACTTGAGGTAGTGGGCGATCAGCGCCATGCGCTCGTAAGGCCCGGGCGGGCAACGGTACGGCGACTCAGGCGGGCAGACGATGACGGTGCCACCGTCGTCCATAGCCTCGAGCTGCTCGCGCAGGATCCGGAACGGGCGGCCGCCCTGCCAGGCGTGTTGGATTTGCTCGGTACCTTCTCGGTCGAGGCCCTCGACCCGGTCCCAGTCGAAGTCGATACCTGGGGCGACCACCAAGCGGTCGTACTGGATGGGGGTATGGTTGAGGGTCATGACGCGCCTGCCGGCCAGGTCCAGCTCTTCAGCGCGGTCATGGATCACTTCGATGCCATGGCGTTCACGCAGGTTGTCGTAGCCGTGGCCCAGCGTGTCCAGATCCCGGAAACCGCCGAGGTACCAGTTGCCAGCGTAGCAGGTGTAGTAGGTCTCGTTGGGCTCGATCAGAGTGATCCGCAGGTTGGGTGCGTGCTCCTTGAGGTACCGGGCCACGGTGGCACCGGCGGAACCGCCCCCGACCACGGCGATGCGGGCATCGAGCTGGCTGCGGGCCAGGCTCAGGGTGGGGAAGCCGGCCAGCCCCAGTGCGGCTATGGTGCCACCGGTGGCACCCAGGCGCAGGAAATCGCGTCGGGAGTATGATCGGCTCATGATCCAGGGCCTCAGTCGAGTTCACTCAGGTAGGCGGCAAGCTCGCGGATCTCGTCCGCGGTGTAACCGGTTGCGTGACGGTCCATCACGGTGGGGTTGCGCTTGCCTTTCTGGAAGTCTTCCAGATATTCCACCATCAGCTCCTCGTCCCAGCCGGCGATCGGCGGCATGGTATCGGCACCCTGGCCATCGGGGCCGTGGCAGGCAAAGCAGCTCTGGGCGATGAGCTCACCGCGGGTGAGCGGGTCGTCGTCGGCCTGGACGGGGGTGACAAGGAGGGCCCCGCACAGGGCGATCAGGATGGTGCGAAGGGGTGGTTTCCTGACGGGCATCGCTCGAAGTCTCCTCCCTTTGATGTCGAGCGCGGCGCGATTAAGCTGCGGAGTATACGCCACACCCTTCGCCGCACGGAACGGTCTGCCCATGAGAAAACCCCACGAGTGGCTACTCGATGCATCCATCTACTTCTCATTCGACCGTAGCGGCTTCGAGCGCCACGCGCGCACCTGGCCCGGGTTCCGGGACCGCCTGCGGGAAGGCCCGCAGGAGGCACTGACCGGCCTGATTACCGGCGGCAGTCGTGGCATCGGCGCTGCAGCCGTTGAGCGCCTGCGCGGCATGGGCCATCGAGTGCTGAGTTGCGGGCGCGGGGCAGGGACCGGGGACCCGGATTACCGCACGCTGGATACGGGGGACTGGGCGGCCGTGGCACGCGCGGGGGAGACCCTTCCGCCGCTTGACTTTGTGGCCCTCAACGCCGGAGGGATGCCGGAGCAGTTCACGCGCAATGCCGACGGCGTTGAGCTGCAGATGGCCTCGCAGCTCTTCGGGCACTACCTGCTCGTCCACAACCTGGCCAGCTCCGGCAGGCTGCGCGAGGGCGCCCGCGTGATCTGGATGAGTTCCGGGGGGATGTACCTGCAGCGCCTGCACCTGCGCCATATCTTTGAAAACGAACGCTACGACAAGGTCGCCACCTACGCCAACGTCAAGCGCGCACAGACGATCGTCAATGCGCAGATGGCCCGCATGCCGCTGTTCCGCGATGTGGACTGCTGCGCCATGCATCCTGGCTGGGTGGATACCGCCGGGGTGCGTGAGGCGATCCCGGGGTTCTGGCGCTGGACCCGCGGCCGGTTGCGCAGTCCCGAGCAGGGGGCGGACACCTTGGTGTGGCTGGCGGCAAGGGCCGGCGGGCCCAGTGGGGCTGAGGCCTCGAGCGCACCGGAATCCGGGGGGTTCTACTTCGATCGTCGGAGCGTCTCACCGTACCTGGTGCCGGGTACCCGCGAGCCGCTGGCCGAGAGGCGCCAGCTGCTGGAACTAATCGACCGCCTGCTGGCACCGTACCGCGATGGCGGCGGCGCGCTGGCGGACACGATCGGCTAAGGAGGACGAACGTGAGGGTGCGGCAGTTGACGCCCCGTTCGGGGAAAGCGGGGCTGTGTCCAGGGGCGGGGAGGCTCGGGGTCCGGGTGGTGGCGCTCATGCTCGGTCTGACCGTTGGTGTCGCGGCGCGGGCCGTGACGCTGGAGGTGGAGATCCTGTTGCCGAAGGCCGACCAGGGCAGTGTCTACGTCGCACTCTTCGACGACGCGGAGGCCTTCCCCGATGCGGACCGGGCGCGCGCGCGCAAGACCCGTCCGGTGGAGGGCGACGCGGTGACGCTGACGATCTCCGATCTGACCCCCGGTCAGTACGCCGTGGCCGCCTTCCAGGACCTGGACGGCAGTGGCGATCTGACCACCAACTTCCTGGGTGTGCCGAGAGAACCCGCCGGTTTTAGCCGCGGCGCCATGGGCCGCATGGGACCGCCCGACTTCGAGGATGCCGCGTTTACGGTGGAAGAGGGCGGGACCCGCATCACCTTAGATCTGCGTTAGCGCCGGCGGGCGGCGTATGCTCGGGCCGTTTACCGGCCCGGGGGCGTGGGCTCCCGCCTCGCGTCACCGTCGGGTCAGGAGCCCGGTGCGCGGATGCAGACCCGATTGCGCCCCTGGGTTTTCGCGGCATAAAGCGCGCAATCGGCGCGCTCGAAAAGGTCTTCACCCTCATCATCCGCCTCCAGCGTGCTCACCCCGAAGCTGGCCGTCAGCTGGTACTGGCGGAACACCGGGTGATCGGCCAGCGCCCTGCGCAGCTTCTCCGCCGTTCGATGGGCCCCAGCCAGATCGGTGGCCGGCAGCAGGACCACGAACTCCTCGCCACCCCAGCGGCCCACCGTATCGGCCTCGCGGACCCCGGCGCGCAGCTGACTGGCCAGGGTGCGCAGGACGGCATCGCCGATGGCGTGGCCGTGCTCGTCATTGACCTGCTTGAAGTGATCGAGATCGATCAGCAGCAGCGACAGGGGGTGATCATTTTGGCGGTGGTAGTCAATCTCGTTGGCCAGCTGCTGATCCAGCCCGCTGCGGTTGAGCAGACCCGTGAGCTGGTCTGAGTGGGCCTGCCGGTTCAGGGCCGCGAGTTCGCGGTGGCTGTGGGCCAGCCCGCGGTTGATCTGTCGGGCCAGCAGGCGCAGTTCGCGCAGCCACGCCACCGGCCCATGGATCGGGATGGGGCGCCGGGCGGCTGCCGCCTGCGCCGTCCGGCGTAGCGGAAAGACCAGCAGCCGGCGTGCGATCTGATGAAAGAGCACGGTGGCAAGCACGATGGACCCGCCGGTCCCTGCCAGCACGGCGATCCAGACGCGGCGCACGTCCTCGGAGGCGGATTGCTCCATCTCCAGGCGGGCCAGGATGTCCAGGTGGTGGCCGTCCTCGTCGAGATCGATGCGGTTCAGCCAGGCGTAGTAAGTGCCGGGCTCGTCAGCATTCTGCGGCCGGTAGACACCACGGCGCTCCACCGCTTCCAGGGAGTGGCGGGTGTGTTCATCGAGCTGGACCTGGCTCTGCGCGAAGGCCTCGGCCTTGTCGAGCCCGCCCAGGTCCGGATCCAGGCCCAGGGGGATCAGCCACTGGCCGTTGACCAGGAAGAAGAGCTCACCCTCATACGGGGTCCGCTGCTCCATGCGCCGCTCCATGCCCCGAAAGACCTCATCGATGAAGTCAGGGCTGAACCCGAGCTCCAGCGCGTAGCCCTCATCACCGAGGGGGCCGTAGGTGTAGAAGCGGAACTCCCGGCTGACCAGTTCCAGTGTGGGCGGCCCAATGAGAACCTGATCTTGCGCCAGCGCGGTCTCGAGCATGCCGCGGGCGTCCTCCATCCCCTCCATGGTGAAATCCAGATCCTGGTCGGGTTCGAAGGTCGTCCGGGTGATGCGCAGCTCCGGGTCGACGATATAAAGATGCACCGGATCGCCCAGGGCTTGGCTAAGCTGTGCAGCCAGGGCATCCAGATCGACCGCCTCAATCCCTTCCGCCTCGATGGTCTGGCGGGCCTGTTCGTGGGCCTGGCGATAGCGGTCCTCGCTACTCTCCAGAAACCGCTCGAGTTCGGCGTAGCCGGCGCGCAGTTCGGCCCGCACGCCCTCGACCAGCGCCGCATTGACCTGCTGGTCATGGGCCTGCTGGCGATCGAGCAGGATGTAGCCGCCGACGATGTGAATGGTGATCAGCGCGGCGAGCAGCGAGGCGATGCCGAGGAGCAGCAAGGCCCCGACGCCCAGACGTGGCCGGTATCGAGAAGGGATCAGAGCCATGCCTGGCGCGTTTCCGTCCTGGTTGCGAAGGGTTGGGGCGCCCGGAGCGGCGCCCCTAATCGATCATCCGGGGATCAGTTGTCCCGGTAGTTGTCGTGGCAGCTCTGGCAGGATTCAGCGACCTGCATGAAGCGATCCTGAACATCCGCCAGCTCGCGATCCCCCCCTTCGGTGGCCTCGGCAAGCTCCTGGGCGGCGGTCTTGAAATGGGTCATGCCCTCGGAGAAGCGGTCCCACTCATCCCAGATAGCCGGCTTGGCATCGGTGTCACCATCGTGAGGGCCGCCCTCAAAACCCTCCTTGGCCATGCGGCTAAGGTCCGCAACGCGGGCCGCATTGCGGGCGAACTGCTCGGCGTCATAGTCGATCTCACCCTGAGCCATGTCGCCCATCGGGCCGAAGTTGGCGCCGACCAGGGTGAACACGGCCTGCCGGTAATCGATCTGATCCTCGTCGGATTGTGCCACTGCGCCGGTCGCCAGCAGGCATCCGGTCGTGATGGCCAGGGTGGTGGAGAGCAGTCTGCGCATCATGGCACCTCCTTTCGCGCTAGTCGGGTCCGGGGAAGTGGACCCCGATGGATCCGTTGCTTGGCAGCACTTGCTCAAGCCTAGTCGGTGGTTGGGGCTGGATCAAACGCGGGAGTACCCACGGGGCCTGACAGGCACCGGGTGAGGAGCTAGGCTGGATACCGTGCGAGCAGCGGGTCAGCGGTACGCACAAGGATCGCCCGCGTGCATGGAAGGGGGATGATGAGCGGAGAACAGCGGGTTCTGGTCTGGGACTTACCCACACGGCTCTTCCACTGGGCCCTGGTGGTTGCCCTCGGGCTCTCGTGGTACAGCGCGGAGCAGGGGCTGTCGGGCTGGGATCTCCATCAGTGGAGCGGTTATGCGGTCATCACCCTGATCCTGTTCCGGCTGCTATGGGGGTGGTTCGGCAGCGAGACGGCGCGATTCGGCGACTTTCTGGCGGGCCCACGGACCATTGCCCGCTACCTCCGGGACTGGTGGCGCGACCGCACCCCGAGTCGTGGCCACAACCCGCTGGGCGGCTGGGCGGTGGTCGTGCTTCTGGCCGTGGTGCTGGTCCAGGCGGTGTCCGGGCTGTTCGCCACCGACGACATCCTGCGCAGTGGCCCGCTGACCGGCTGGGTCGGCTCCGACATGGAGCGGACCATGACCCGGCTGCACAGCCGCACCTTCGACCTGCTGCTGATCCTGGTCACCCTCCACGTGGTGGCCATCGCGGTGTACCGCTGGGTGCGTGGCGAGCGGCTGCTCATGGCCATGATCAGCGGCTATAAGCGCAACGGCTTTGCACCGCCCTGGATCGCGCCGCTCTATCGCGCCGCTGTCGCCGCTGCGGTGGCGGTCGGCGTGGTGTGGCTGCTCCTGGCCACGGCGCCGTAAGACGCGCGGGCCACCGGGTCGGCGGCCCGCGCGTGGCCGGTCAGTGGGCGGTCATCCCGCCGTCGACCATGTAATTGGACC
The DNA here is from genome assembly GCF_022228055.1 of Halorhodospira sp. 9621. NCBI lineage: Bacteria > Pseudomonadati > Pseudomonadota > Gammaproteobacteria > Chromatiales > Ectothiorhodospiraceae > Halorhodospira > Halorhodospira sp. 9621. The sequence goes on along the minus strand of NZ_JAJNRD010000002.1, from coordinate 6,696 downwards.
CGGTGATCCCCGAGGCCGCGTCGGAGAGCAGGAAGACCGCCACGGCGGCGACCTCGTCGTTGCTGACGTAACGGCCGAGCGGGATGCGCGCCGTGAACCCCTGCTTGACCTCGTCGCCGTGCCCGGGGCTGACCTGATCCTCGATCGAGCGCATCATCCGGTTGTCCACCGGGCCCGGGTTCACGCAGTTGACCCGGATCCCCTCGGCGCCGAGCTCAGCCGCGGCGGTGCGCATCAGGCCCATGACCGCGTGCTTGCTGCTGACGTAGGGGCTCAGGCCGGCGGCGCCGCGCACGCCGGCGACACTCGAGGTGATCAGGAGGCTGCCGCCACCGGCGCGGCGCAGAGCGGGCAGGGCGGCCTGGATGCCGTAGCGGACGCCGTGCACGTTGACCGCCAGCACCTGCTCCCAGACGCTGTCGTCCGCCGCTTCCAGCGGACCGGCCCGACCCTCGATGCCGGCGTTGAGAAAGACCCCGTGCACGGCCCCGAAGTGCGACTCGGCCTCGCGGATCATGGCCTCGTTGTCGGCCTGGCTGGAGACGTCCACCGCCATGGCGGCGGTGCCTTCGCCCAACTCCTCGGCCAGCCGCTGCACACCATCGAGCTCCCGGTCGGTGAGCAACAGGCGCGCCCCCTGGGCGTGGAGGTGGCGTGCCGTGGCCTCACCGATGCCTCCAGCGGCCCCGGTGATGACGATGACCTTGCCGTCTACTGCCTTCATGGTTCTTTGCCCTCGTTCAGATTCGGCGGCGCCTACTCGCTGATCATTCTAGTCCTGTGGATGCTGGCGCTCTACGTGGCCCGCCCGGTGGTGCTGATGCGGGCCAGCTCGGGTGCGGATCGCACCTGGCCCTGGCTGGATACCCCCGGGGATCGCCCCTAATAATCCCTGGGGGTGCCTCGGCCCGGCCGGGTCACGGCAGGTGCTGGTCCAGGAACTGCCGCAGCCCGTCGCGATACGCCCGGCCGCTGGTGAGAAAACCGGTGTTGTGGTCACCGCGGATGGTGAGCAGCTGCGCCTCGCCCGGGGCGGCCTCGCGCAGGGAGCGGGCGTGGTGGTAGGGGATGATCTCGTCGTCACGGCTGTGAACGATCAGCACCGGCGCCCGGGTCTCGGCGAGATAGTCAGCAGTGGCGTATTCGAGCCGCGTTAGCCAGCGGGCGGGGTAGAACGGATAGAGGTCGCGGGCCACCGCCTCGGCCGATGTGAAGCTCGATTCCAGGATCAGCGCCGCCGGGCTGGTGTGGCGCGCCGCGCTGGCCGCCAGGGCGCCGCCCAGCGAGCGGCCATGGAAGACCATCCGCTCGCTGGGCACGCCCAGTTCCTCACGCACCCACCGGGCCACCGCACGGGCATCCTCGTGCAGCCCCGCCTCGTGGGCACTGCCTTCGCTTTGCCCGTATCCGCGGTAGTCGAAGATGATCACATCCAGCCCCAGATCGCGGAGGATTGCGATCGTGTCCAGGCGGTGGGAGATGTTCCCGGCGTTGCCGTGGAAGAACACCACCACCCCGCGCGGGCTATCGGCCGGGATGCGCCAGCCGTGCAGGGTGACCCCGTCGGTGCTCGGGATGGCCAGATCCTGATAGTCCCAGCCGCGGTCCGCCGGGGCGGATTGCAGCTCGCGGGAAGGGATCTGCGGCAGGTGGACCATCCGCTCCTGCCCGAAGAAAAGCAGCGCGCCGAAGCCGACGTAGATCAGGCCGGCCGCCGCAGCGAGGCTCAGCAGCAAGCGCATCCGGATCTCCGTGAGCAGGCTGGGGGTTCCTGGCGGACAGGGTAACGGCTCGTGCCGCGCCGCGACGAGGGCGGGGCAGCGCTGGGCTACATTGGGGGCTGGGGAGTCGTGCGGGCGCAAAGGTGTGATCGTTATGAGGGGAGGCCGGCTCGCTCTTGTCACGCTGATCCTGGTCCTTGCGGGCCCGTCGTCTGGGGCCATGGAGCGGACAGAGCCGGCGGGAGCCGGTGACAACCGCTCCTATGTGGCGCTCTACGTCGGCCAGAGCGCCCAGAACCGGCTGGTTCACATCATCAGCCGGGCCTCCGCCAGCCGCCAGGAGAGCTATATGGTAAGCGTGGCCTACGGCACTCGGATCGCCCGCCGCGGCGGCCTGGACCTGGAGGTCGAGGGGCAGCTGGTCCGGCACACCGGCCTGCAGCGCCATGGGGAGATCAACGGCGTCCTGGTCGCGCGCTGGACCCGTTTCCCCTGGGATCGTTGGCTGGATACCCGGGCGGCCTTTGGGGAGGGGCTGTCGTGGGCGACCGAGGAGCCCGCTATCGAGCCCCGCGGGGACAAGGATGACGAGAAGGACTCGGCGCAGCTGCTCAACTATTTGTTGCTGGAGTTGGAGGGCAAGCCCCCGGGACGGGCCTGGAGCGGATTCGTGCGCATCCATCACCGCTCTGGCGTTTTCGGCCTGTTCGATGGCGTCCGTGGCGGTTCCAACTTCGTCGGCGCCGGGGTGCGGCGCTATTTTCGGGACCTGCCCCTTGTGCGTAAGGTGAGGCGGTCACCCTCGGGGCGAGCGGGCCCCGCCGGGGTCGACAGCTTTCGCGGAAACAAGGGGATACTTTAATGGTGAATGCTCAAGGCAATCGGGTCGTGGTACTGGATGGTGGCATGGGGCAGGAGCTGCGGCGGCGCAGCAGCCGCCCGGCATCACCGCTGTGGTCCGCCCAGGTGATGCTGGAAGAGCCGGAGCTGGTGGTCGCCGCCCATCGTGACTTCATCAAGGCCGGCGCCCGGGTGATCACCGCCAACACCTACAGTGCCACCCCGCGCCGTCTGGCCCGTGACGGGGACCCCGATCTATTCCATCCCCTGCACGAGGCGGCACTAAACGCCGCCCGCACGGCCCGTGAGGAAACGGGTCAGGATGTGCGCATCGCCGGTTGCCTGCCACCGCTGGTGGCGAGCTATCGCCCCGACGTAGCGCCGGACGACGCCACCTGTCACGCCGACTACCGCCAGATGGTCGAGGCCCAGGCCGAGGGGGTCGATCTTTTCCTCTGCGAGACCATGTCCCTCGCCCGTGAGGCCCGTGCCGCGACGATCGCCGGGGTGGAGAGCAATCTGCCGGTCTGGACCGCGTTCACGGTGGACGACGGGGATGGCACACGCCTGCGCTCCGGCGAGTCTCTTGCCGAAGCGGCTCGTGAAGTGGTGGCCGTGGGCGCGCAGGGCGTTCTGATCAACTGCGCGGTGCCCGAGGCAGTCGCGACGGCCATGAGCGAGATCGCGGACCTTGGTGTGCCGTTCGGCGCCTACGCCAACGCCTTCACCTCCGTCGAGGCACTGCAGCCGGGGGGTACGGTCGATGTGCTGGAGGCCCGCAAGGACCTCGACCCCGCCGCCTATGCCGAGCATGCGCTGGGCTGGGTGCGACAGGGTGCGAGCATCGTCGGTGGCTGCTGCGAGGTGGGCCCGGCCCACATCGAGACCCTAAGCAAGGAGCTGGCCGCCGCCGGGTACGAGTTGGTATCGGCCTAGCGGCCGGTTACCTCCTGAAGGACCGCGGGCCGTGATGGCCGCGGGGCGCTCGATCAGGGACGATCGAGCCTTGAGGGGTGCCGGACGTGCCGCGGCGACCGCCTGTCGCAGCCCGATGCACAGTGCCGCAAGAACATCCCGGACCGGCGCAGCTTACCCCCAGCGGGCTCCTTGACTTCTTCTCCAACCCTGGTCCAAGTTCAAAGAACCACCGCGGCTCATTTGCTCTCCTCAGATAGCCCCTGCCGAGCGACTAGCCCATGAAGCAGCGTCGAAGATCGCCAGCCAGGTACCGGGATGCCCCCGAGCGGTTGCGTGAGGAACGTGAACGGCTTCTGGCGGATTCCTTACCCGAATGGGTCTACTGGGTGGGGCAGGACGGACGACTCCTCTACGTCTCGTCGGCCTGTCAGTCGGTTACCGGTTACTCGGCGCAAGAACTGTTGGATGATCCTAACCTTTTGGAGCGCCTAATCCACCCCGACGACCGCGCCCACCACGGTGAGCATTGCCAGACCAACAACGATACTGCTGCAACAACTTTACATTTCCGCATCCTCACCCGATCGGGGGAAGTTCGCTGTATTGAGCAGGCACGCCGAGAGGTCTGGGACGATTCCGGTTCGTACCGGGGGTACTGCGCGATTAACCACGATGTGACCGCCCGGAGAGAGACCGAGGAGTCCCTCCGCCGTAATGAGATCGCGCTGGCGCATGTCCTGGATACCGTACCGGATATCGCGATCCAGGGGTATCAGCTCGACGGCACAGTGGTTCACTGGAACCGTGCCAGTGAACGGCTCTATGGCTATACAGCCGAGGAGGCTATGGGGGGCAACCTAGCAGACCTTATTATCCCCCCAGAGGCGCGCGACTCGTTTATCCGGCGCATGCAGGAGCTGCGTGAGGGCGCGAGTCTGCCCTCCTCGGAGATCCTGGTGCTGCGCCATCGGCACGGCCATCCGGTAACCGTCTTCTCCTGCCATGTAATGGTTCGCGTTACGGAGGATGACCTGCGCCTCTACTGCATGGATGTCGATATCACGGCGCGAAGCCGGGACCGCGAGCGGCTCTGGGAAGCCGTTCAGGGCGGCAACCTCGGCCTCTTTGAGTGGCGACCGTCTAGAACGGTCTTTTTCTCCCCTGAGTTCAAGGCGCAGCTCGGCTATCAGGACCACGAACTGAGCGATGCCCTGGAGGCATGGCTGTCGCGCATTCACCACGAAGAACAGGGTGCAGCGGAGAGTTTGTTTCAGGCGTGCACCGAGCAGCCGCACGGACGCGCCCGCGCCGAGGTGCGGGCGCGCCACCGGGACGGTAGCTGGCGCTGGATCCTCTACCAGGCCACCGCCGTGTACGGCGCGCATGGCCGACTCGAGAAGATCCTTGGGTCTAGCTTGGATATCACCGAGCGTAAACGCGCGGAGGAACGCAACGAGTGGCTGGCCTACGCCGTTGAGCAGAGCCCCGGCCTGGTCGTTATCTCTGATACCGAGGGCGTGATCGATTACGTCAATCAGACTTTCTGCGACGTAACCGGGTTCGCTCGAGACGAGATCGTGGGGCAAGCGACCGGGTTTCTGAGCCATGAGCAAGAAGAGTTTCAGAAACACGGCGAAATCTGGCAGGCGATCCGCACCACGGGCATCTGGGAAGGCGAGTTAACGAATCGCAAGCGTTCCGGCGGGTCTTACCTAGAGCGAGCCAGGATTGCACCGGTGCGCGATGCCTCGGGTGAAATCACCCACTACATCAAACTGGCGGAGGACATCACCGACAAGCGCGCCTTGATGGAGCGCCTGGAGTATCTCGCTTTTCACGACCCGCTGACAGGCCTCCCCAATCGCAACCTCCTGTTGGACCGGATCAGCCAGGCCGTGGCGCAATCACAGAGGGAGCAAGGTGTCCTCGCGGTTGTGTTCATCGATCTGGACGATTTCAAGGTCGTGAACGATTCGCTCGGTCACACACTTGGTGACGAGCTGCTGGTCGAAATCTCCAGAAGGGTACGGGGCATACTCCGGGCGCAAGACACCATCGCGCGTTTCGGCGGAGATGAGTTCGTCCTGCTTTTGCCGCGTCTCGATCATGAGGAGAGCGTTATCGCGGTAATCGAGCGGATCCAGGCGGCCATCGGCGAGCCGGTGTGGCTTGACGGCAAAGAGGTTCGAGTGACGGTGAGCATGGGCATCGCCATGTCTCCGGAAGACAGCGACGCAGCCGAGGAACTAGTTCGACACGCTGATACCGCCATGTACCGAGCCAAGGCCGAAGGAAGACGGTGCTATCAGTTTTATACCCCGGAGATGGATGCCGCGCTACAAGAGCGCATGGAACTGGATCAGGCAATGCGCGTCGCGCTGGACGAGGGGCAGTTCCACGTCATCTATCAACCACGCGTCAACCTCTCAACGGGAGCCGTGCTCAGCCTCGAAGCCTTGGTGCGCTGGCAGCATCCGATCCGGGGACAGCTCGCGCCAGATCGCTTCATACCGCGGGCGGAGGAAACGGGGTTCATCTTGTCTCTGGGCCCCGAGATCTTGCGACAGGCCTGCATCCAGATCCGCACCTGGAAAGATCAGGGTGTCCCGACCGTACCGGTCGCCGTCAATCTCTCGGCGTGCGAACTGCGAGACCCGGCAGTCATTTCACGGATCCGCACGGTGCTCCACGAAACCGGTGTGGATGCTGGCGACCTCGAGCTGGAGATTACCGAAAGCGCTGCCATGCACCACGTAGCCGAGACGGCGCACAAACTGTCTGAACTCAGTGAGTTGGGCCTGCGGATCGCTATCGATGACTTCGGGACCGCCTACTCATCCCTAAATTATCTCAAGCGCCTACCTGTCCATGCGATCAAGATCGACCGTTCCTTCATAGCCGAGATGGAGGCGAACCCGGCTCACCATCCCGAGGATGCCGCTATCATCCGCGCCATCATCGCGATGGGTGAAAACCTGGACAAGCAAGTGATCGCCGAGGGCATCGAGAACCGGGTGCAGCGGGACTTCCTGGTCGATAACGGGTGCCTCGAAGGTCAAGGCTACTTCTTCAGTCCTCCTTTGTTACCGCAGGACGTGGCACCCCTACTAACGGGCATTAGCAAACTGAATAAATAAGTCAATGGCAGGCACTGGTTGAGTCCGGCAACGACTCAGCAGTCCGCAGGGACTGCACACCAGACCGCGGACTCTCGTGG
>NZ_JAJNRD010000019.1:0-43075 GCF_022228055.1 Halorhodospira sp. 9621 | reverse complement strand
CGCCCACCGCCCGGGGGGGCCCCGCCCCCCCAACCCACACCACCGGGGGCCCCGCGCCCCCGGGGGGGACCCGGGGCCCTGGCCGCGGTGCTCACCGCGGCCAGCAACAGGCCCAGCACTGCTACGAATGTCCGATCCATGGGAAGGCCTTATCGGAAAAACCTATCCCCGGTTAACGGCCGACCAACGCGCGCCTTGAATGCTGTGAAAGGCTACGATTCAGCATCTCCGCCGGCTTCGTCATCGGCCGCTCCCTGGCCCTCGTTCTGCTCCTCAGCCTCGTCCTGCTCCTCGGCCCGGTCCTGTTCCGCGGCAGCCTCTTCGGCCGCTTCCTCTCGCGCCGCCCGCCGGGCCTCGGCGCGCTCCCGGGCCAGCTGCTCGCGCAACTCAGTCACGCGTCCGCCAAGCTCCTCGAGCCGCTCATCATCGGCGAAGACCACCACCGCGCGGGCCTCGGTGCCCCGCACCCAAGGGTGCAGGCCGCCGACGCCGGCCAAGGCGAACCACCCCCAACCGGTAGTGCAGATCGGCTCGGCGGTGGTGGAGCCGTCGTCGAGGTTGGTCCAGCGCACGTTGATCAGAGCATTGCCACCCTTCTCCGCGGCCTGCTCGGCCAGCTCGTCGGCGACCTGATCAACCAGCGCGTCGCAACTGGTCCAGGCAAAGCCGCGGGCCGAGGCCTCCACCGGGCCGATTTCCACGTAGGGAAGGTTGCCGGCGGTACCACCGGAGTAAAAGGCGCGCTCGTCGTAGTCGGTATAACTGGAGGTGGTGCTGCACCCCGCCGCCACCACGCCGGCACCGACGATGGCGATGATCCCTAGGCTTTTCTGCTGCATGGGTCTCCCCCCAAGGCAATACGTCACACATGGGCCGCCGGTGGGCGGCTAGAATCCGAGTTCGAGGCCGACATTGACCAGCGCCGAGCGGGGCACGGAGGAACCGTCGTGCTCCACATCGTCGGTACTCACCGCGGCGTCGATGTTCAGGACGCGGAACAGGGTCAAGCCGCCGGTGATGTACGACAGCTCGCTGCCGGCGTTATTGGTCCGGTAGCCGAGCCGGAACCCCGGCCAGAGATAGCTCTCACTGGCATAGCCCACGCCCACCGCCGTCCACTGGTACTCGTTGTTGTTCTCAGCGCCGTGGGGCCCCTCGACGCTGTTGAGATCGTGACTGAAGCCGAGCATCCAGCGCCGATTGGGCGAGTGGAGCGAAGCCTCCACCGTGCCCTGACGCTCCAGGGTGTAGCTCTTGGTGCGACTGACCCGGTCCTGCACCGAGGCAGGCAAGTCGTCGTAGCCGGCGATCTCCGGGTAGTCGAGGCTCGGCTCGTTGAGGTTCTTGCCGGTCAGCCCGACCTGGTAGTTGCGCGCCACCCAGAGCAGGCCCAGATCGACGCCGAAGGCGTCGTCGCTGGAGCGGCTGTCGGAGAAGTCGTCACTCAGGGTATCCAGCGCGTCGTCGTCGATCTCGCTGACCGCCCGGGCCATCTCGGCCTGGTAGTAGTGACCGCGGCCGCCGACGAAGAGCTCACCGTCGCGGCTGCTGTAGGTGCGGGCGGAGTAGCCGAGGGAGAAGCGCCCAATGGCGGCGGCTTCCATGTCGGAGTAGACACCAAGGCTACCGTCGGCTATGTCGACTTCGTCACCGCCCTCTTTTACGCTGTCATCGTCGATTGTCCACTCGACGCCGTCGGGGCCTGTGGCGGTGAACTTGCTACCATCTGTACCCCAATCATCCGAGCTCAGCGGGATACCGGCCAACCCGGTCTCGAAGGTCCCGTCGGTCATCACGCCAACCCGGCCACTGACGCTGCCGTGTATATCGAAGCTCACGGCGCCGCCCAGAACGTCGTGGTTAACCACCAAGGGCGTAAGTGCACGGAAGGCACCGGTAAGGTTGAGCGCGGCGTTGTCGCCCACCGACTGGATCAGGGTATCGCCTGCCTGCTCGACCTCAAGCAGCCGCTCAATGGAAGCGAGGAGATCCTCAAACTCTTCCAGATCACTCGGATCATCGCTTGGGCTTATATCACTGAAGTCCAAGTCTTCGACTGAGTCGCCGACCGAGTCGATCAGGGCGCTCCGGTCGACGCCCTCATCCGCCCAGGTCTCGAAGGCGTCGAGGAAGTCGTCCACCTCGCCGAGCTCATAACCGACCCCGAGGGAACCGAGGCCAAAGCGAAAGCCCCGCGGCATGGCGGCGCCGGAGGCGGGGTTGGCGACGCTGCCCATCACCCCCTGGGTGTGGCTGATCTCACCGTAGGCGAGGTTGGCGCCGGACGGATGGTAGGGTGCGGCCAGCAGCGGTGTGCAGGCCAGGGTGGCGGCCAGGCCGGTGCCTGCACCGAGGAGTGCTCTTCTCATCGGGATCCCCCTTCCCGTGCGGCAGGCCACGGGGCGCGCCTGCCCATAGGGGTGAAATTACCCGACAACACGAGAGGTCACAAGGATTTTATCGCCGCAGGGCAACCGGCCGCGGGTGCGGCCGGTTGCCCGGGCCCTAGCGGCTCAGGACTCGCCGCCGCGCAGCAGCTCCATGGGGCTGCTGCGCCAGTCCCGGCGGGCCCCCAGCCAGCCCGCGCCGGCCACCGTCACCGCGCCGACGACCGCACCCAGCACCACCACCGATCCGGGGAAGGCGTAGGTCAGATCGAACAGGTACCGGGCCGCCAAGTAGCCGCCCGAGGCGGCGGCGATGCCGGCCAGCAGCCCGGCCAGCGCCCCGGAGGCCGCGAGCTCGGCCACCGCGATGGCCTCCAGCCGTCGCCGCGAGGCGCCCAGGGCACGCAGCAGCGAGGCCTCGAAGCGCCGCTGCGCCGCCGCCGTGCGCAGCGCTGCGAGCAGCACGACCACCCCGGCCACCAGGGTCAGAGCAGCCATCAGCTCCACCACCCGTGCCCCCTGGCCGATGATTCGCCGGGCGGTCTCCAGGATGGCCCCGATATCCAGCGGCGTAGCCCCGGGGAAGCGCTCGTTGAGCTCCGGCAGCACCCGCTCGGCGGCGTCCCCGAGGCGGAAACTGGTGATGTACTCCGGATGGGCATCGATCATCCCCGGCGCGGCGATGACAAAGAAGTTGGGATTGAAGCTGTCCCAGCGCAGCTCGCGCAGCGAGGTCACCGTACCGCTAACCGGCTCGCCGTCGATGACGAAGCTGATCTCGTCGCCCACACCGATGCCCACGCGCTCGGCGTAACCGGCCTCCACCGACCACTCGGCACCGGGGTCGTCGCCCCACCATTCGCCGGCGACCACGCGGTTGTCCTCGGGCAGCGTCTCGGCCCAGGTGAGGTTGAGATCCCGGTCGACCATGCGCTGGGTCCGCGGCGACTCGAAATCACCGGGGCGGACGCGGTCCTCGTTGATGGCGTCGAGCCGGCCGCGGGTGATGGCGTAAAGGGTCACCTCGGTGTCCAACTCCTCGGCCAGGAAGGCCTGCAGCGGCTCGACCTCCTCCGGCGCCACGTCGATGAGGAAGGTATCCGGCGCATCGTCGGGGATGCCGGCCTGCCAGGTATCGAGCAGGTCCTCGCGGACCGCCGAGAGCAGCAGCAGCGCCATCAGCCCCAGGCCCACGGCCACCACCTGCACCACGGTGGCGCCGGGACGCCGGCTCGGCCCGGTGAGCCAGAGCAGCCGCGAGCCGCTGCGCGCACGCAGCCAGCCGGCCAGGCGCACGGCGGCATACGCAGCGATGGCCAGGGCGGCCAGGGTGGCGGCCGTGGCCGCCAGGACCACGCCGGCCAGGGTGAGATCGCCGGCGCGCCAGACCATGAGCGCGGCGATCACCGCCGCCGCCACGGCGTAGGCCCCGCCGGTCCGCACCACGCCGGCACCCGCGGTGCGCCGCAGCACCCGCATGGGCGGCACATGGCGCAGCCGCGCCGCCGTGGGCAGGGCGAACCCGGCCGCCGCGGCCACGCCCAGGCCCACCCCGTAGACGGCCGGCAGCAGGCCCGGCGCTGGCAGGTTGGGCGGCAGCACATCGGCCAGCAGGGCGATCATCACCGCGTGCAGGGCGAAGCCGATGGCCGCGCCGAGCACGCCGGCGGCGAGCGCCACCGCGCCGAGGACCGCGGCCTGGATGGCCACCACCCGGCCCTGCCGAGCGCCGAGCACGCGCATGACCGCCACGCGGTCGAGCTGCGCCTCGGCGTAGTGCCGGGCGGTGAGCAGCACCGCGGCGGCGGCGACCACCACGGTGATCAGCGCCGCCAGGCCCAGGAACCGCTCGGCCTGGCCGACGATCTCCTGGATGGCCGGCTGCGCCTCGGTGCCGGTAAGCACCTCGGCCTCCGGGCCATCCGCCCCGCGCAGCCACTCAGCGAAGGCATCCAGCTCGGCATCGGGGCCGGCGAGCAGCAGGGCGTGGCTCACCCGCACGCCCTCGCCCACCAACCCGGTATCTGCGATGTCCTCCCAGGCCATCAGCACCCGGGGCGCCACGGTGCCGAACATGCCGGCACGATCGGGCTCGGCGGTAACCAGCCGCGTCATGGGCAGCTCGCTCTCGCCGACCTCCAGCGATCCGCCGAGCTCGGCGCCGAGCAGGTCGAGCAGTCGCGGCTCAACCCAGGCCTCACCCGGCTGCGGGCGCTGCTCCGCCACCCGGTCGGCGCTCTCGCGATCCTCTGCGTAGCGCAGCTCACCGCGCAGGGGGTAGCCGACCTCCACCGCCTTGGCGGAGACCAGGCGCGTGCTGCCATCGGCAGCCACCACGGTGGGGAACTCCACGGTGCGCGCCGCCTGCAGGCCGCGCTCGCGGGCCTCGTCCAGCCACGCCTGCGGAGCGGCGTCGTCGGTGCGCACCAGGCGATCGGCGGCGATCAGCTCCGCCGCGCGCTCGGTGGTGGCCGCCCCCACCCGGTCGCCCAGCCACCCAACGGCGGTCACCGCGGCCACAGCCACAACCAGCGCGGCGGCGAGGATCCCCAGCCGGCCGGCGGCCAGATCGCGTCGCAGGAAGCGCGCGGCTAGCCGCAGCGTGGTGCCAATCGCAGAGTTCGGGGCGCTCATCGGGCCAGCACCCCCTCGCGGAAGCGATAGACGGTCTCGCAGCGCTCGGCCACCGAGGGATCGTGGGTGACCAGGATCAGGGTGGTGCCGTGCTCCCGGTTGAGGTCGAAGAGCAGGTCCACCACCTGGGCACCGATGGTGTCGTCCAGGTTGCCGGTGGGCTCGTCGGCCATTAGTAGCCGCGGCTCCGTCACGAAGGCGCGGGCGATGGCCACCCGCTGCTGCTCGCCGCCGGAGAGCCGCTCGGGGGTATGGTGCAGGCGATGCCCCAGCCCCACCCGCTGCAGCGCCGCAGCCGCCGCCTCACCGTCGCCACCACGGCCGGAGAGTTCCAAGGCCAGGCGCACGTTCTCCAGCGCCGAGAGCCCGCCGAGCAGATGGAAGGCCTGGAAGACAAAACCGATGCGTCCGGCCCGCGCCGCCGCACGCCCGTCCTCGTCCAGCGCGGTCAGCTCCTCGCCGTCGACACAGACCTGCCCGCTGGCGGGCTGCTCCAGGCCGGCCAGCAGCCCGAGCAGGGTCGATTTACCGGAGCCCGAGGCCCCCAGGATGGCGACGCTCTCGCCGTGGCGGATGGTAAGATTCAGGTTATCGAACAGGACGACCTCGCCGTCGGGGCCACGAAAGCGCATCCCCAGGCCGCGGGCTTCCAGCGCCGGGTGAGGGGTGCCCGCCGCGGCGGGGGCGTCGGCTTCTTCCTTCAGCATCGGGTGTTCGCTCCTATGGCTGGTACCGGCTGCTTCTTTTTGCCCCTGCGCCGGGCGTTGTTCGCCGCGGCACTGGCGCTGCTCCTGGCGCCGGCGGCGGCCGCCGCCGAGCGTCCGACCATCCTGGTCTTCGGCGATTCACTCTCCACCGCCTACGGCTTCGACCGCGACGAGGCGTGGCCCGTTCTACTCGAGACACGCCTGGACGAGGCCGACCTGCCCCACCGGGTGACCAACGTCAGCCGCAGTGGCGAGACCACCAGCGGCGGGACCCGGCGCCTGCCCGACGCCCTCCAGGAACACGAGCCGGAGATCGTCCTGCTCCAGCTCGGGGGCAACGACGGCCTGCGCGGCCAACCCCCGGAGCGGATCCGCAGCAACCTGGCGCGGATGATCGAGCAGGCCCACGAGGCGGACAGCCAGGTATTGCTGATCGGCATCCGCATCCCACCGAGCTACGGGCGAACCTACACCGAGCAGTTCGCGGCCATCTACCCCGAACTGGCCGAAGAGCACGACCTGCCGGTGATCCCCTTTCTCCTCGATGGGGTCTGGGACCGGGACGGGATGATGCAGAACGACGGGGTCCACCCCACCGCCGAGGCGCAGCCGAAGATCGCCGAGCGGGTGTGGGAGACCCTGCGCGAGCTACTCGACGCCCCCTCCTGACGGCTGACTGACGCCCCCGACCGGCGAGGGCGGGGTGAGGCCGGGGTCGGCCAGGGGCCTCGCTCGCCAGGGACGGCGAGCGTGGAGCCCCCAAAGGTGGGCGGGTAGCGTCCCCAGGTCGGCACCGGCGCCAGCACGCCCCCGCCGGCGGTGATCGTCGGTCGCCCCTGGGGGCAGGTATCAGGAGGTGGCTTTCTCGCCGCCGAACCACTCCATCATGCGCGGGATCAGGGTGCGCAGCTCAAGGGTCATCAGCGAGAAGTCGGCATCGAGCTGCTCGGCCTGGCTCTCCGGGTCGCAGTCGCCGGCCTGCTCGCGGATGACGTCGTGGAATTTCAGGCGGCGCAGGCTCAAGTCGGTGTCGAGCACCGCGCTGAGCCGCTCGCTGTAGGTCACCGCCAGCCGGCGAACGCGCTTGCCGGCATCGATGTGGGCACGCATCTCGTCGGAGGTCAGGTCCTGGCGCTTGACGCGGACCTCGCAACCCTCGGCGTTGGGGTCCTCGAGCACCGCCTCTTCGCCTAGCTCCAGGTCACCGGGCAACTGCTGCTGCGCCAGCCAGCGGGTCATGATGGTCCCCGGCCCCATCTCGGTCTCCGGCGGACTGAGGGTGAGATCCCCCCACGCCTCGCGCAGCTGCTCGACGAAGTGCTCGGCCTGTTTCTCGGAGCCGGCGTCCACCACCAGGTAGCCGGCCTCAGTATCCAGGTAGCCCCAGGTCCGCTTGTGGCGGCTGAATGCCCGCGGCATCAGGTCGGTGACCACCTCGTCGCGGATGCGGTCGCGCTCGCGCTTGCGCACCTTGCGATGCTCGGCCGCCTCCACGGCGCTGATGCGCTCGTCCATAGCCTCGCGAATCACCGCCGCGGGCAGCAGCTTCGTCTCCTCCTGCAGACAGAAGAGCAGGCTGCCGGCGGCGGCGTGCACCAGCGGCGCCCCGGGGCCGAGCGGCGGTACGAACCCACTGCGGCTCGGCTCCAGTGCCCCGCAGGGCGTGAAGGCGAGCGCACCCAGGCGCTGGTCGGCGGTCTCGGGGTCGTAAGCGACGTCATCGCGCAGGCGGTAGGGGATCAGGTTACGAAACCACATGGGGGGCCAGTCGGTTGCGCAGCTTCAGGGCTCGGTCGGCGGCCTCCTGCCGGTCGTCGCCGAGCACGGTGATGTGGCCCATCTTGCGGCCGGGGCTCGGCGCGCCCTTGCCGTAGAGGTGGAGGGTGGCCGCCGGGTCGGCGAAGACCTCGTCCCAGGGCGGGGTGCCGGCATCCCAGACATCGCCGAGCAGGTTGACCATGGCCGCCGGGGTCAACCGCCGGGTGCTACCCAGGGGCAAGCCGCAGATGGCACGCAACTGCTGGTCGAACTGTGAGGTGACCGCCCCCTCGATGGTCAGGTGGCCGGAGTTGTGCGGCCGCGGGGCGATCTCGTTGACCATCAGCTGTCCGCCGGCGTCGATGAAGAACTCGACGCAGTAGGTGCCGACGGCGTCGAGCCCCTCTCCCACCACCCGGGCGATCTCCACGGCCTGCTGACACAACGCCGGGTCGAGGTCGGCATCGCTGACCGACAGATCGAGGATGTGGTCCCGGTGGCGATTCTCGGTCACCCCGTAGTGGACAAGACGGCCATCCACGCCGCGGGCGGCCACCACCGAGACCTCCATGGCCAGATCGATACGCGCCTCGACCACCGCCTCCTCGGCACCGATGGCCGGCCATGCAGCGGCCACGGCCTCGACGCTATCCACCCCCGCCTGGCCCTTGCCGTCGTAACCCAGCCCGGCGCTCTTGATCACCGCCGGGGCACCGAGACGTTCCACGGCAGCGGCCGCCTCCGCGGCCCCGCGGACGGACTCGAAGGGGACCGTGGGCAGGCCGTGCTGGCGCAGGAAGGTCTTCTCCAGGGCGCGGTTCTGCGTCGTCGCGAGGGCGTGGGGGGACGGCCGCACCGGTAGGCACTCCGCGGCGGCCTCGACGGCCCCCCGGGGCAGATTCTCGAACTCGTAGGTCAGCACGCTCAGCTCGCCAGCCAGGCTGCGCAGCAGCTCCGCCGTGGGCTCGGCGTCGTGCACGACATCGGCCACTTGCCCGGCCGGGGCCTGCCCGGCGCCGGGGGCGATGACGTGGACCCGGTAGCCGGAACGCCGCGCGGCCACGGCGAGCATGCGGCCGAGCTGGCCGGCACCGAGGATGCCGATGGCCGCTCCCGGCAAGATCGGCGCGGCGACGGTCATGAGAGCTCCTCCCCATAGACGCGCTCGGCCTGCTGGGTGCGGAAGGCCTTGAGCGCGTCGGCGTAGCGCGGATCCTCGCGGGCGAGCATGGCCACCGCAAAGAGCGCCGCATTGCGCGCGCCGGCGGTGCCGATGGCGAAGGTGGCGGTGGGCACGCCGGCCGGCATCTGGACGATGGACAGCAGCGAGTCGAGGCCGTTAAGGGCCTTCGACTGCACCGGCACCCCGAGCACCGGCACGATGGTCTGCGCGGCGAGCATGCCGGGCAGATGGGCGGCACCGCCGGCGCCGGCTATGATCGCCCGCAGGCCGCGCTCTTCGGCCTCGGCGGCGTAGTCGGCCATCAGTTGCGGGGTTCGGTGGGCAGAGACCACTCGGGCCTCATGGGGCACCTCGAAGTCACGAAGCACCTCGGCGGCGCCGGAGAGGGTGTCCCAATCGGAACTGCTGCCCATCACGACGCCCACTAACGGCTGCGCGTCGGTCATAACGGGTCCACTCGCAAAAGCGAAAATTGTAGCACGGGCGGGAGGTCAGGAGCGGATATTGAGCAGCGTGCCGGTCATCTCGTCGACGGCCCGCACGACGCGGACGCCGGCGTGTCCCTGCTGCTCGTAGCTCAGCGACTGGATGACCGCCGTGTGCATCTCCTCGGAGCGAGGATCGGACTGCGCTGTAACCCGGGCCACCTGGGCGGCGGTCCGGGTCAGGCCCTCGTCCGCGCGGTGGATGGCCTGCATCCCCGCCGGATTGAAAGCGGTCACGTCCATGGCAACGCGCTGCCCGCAAGTTTGACTCAGTGCATAAGTGTAATCCGGGCCGGCCGTCGACACCAGCCCGCCCGACCCGGAAGATGGCTTCAGTCGCCGTAGAGCACGCCGTGGCGGACGTAGGAGCCCGGTGCCGGCTCGATCGGGGCGTGCTTTTTCGACCCGACCTTCCGTGCAGCAACGCTCTCGCCGCCGTGGCCGGCCAGCCACTGCCCCCAGTCGTTCCACCATGAGCCCTCGTGGGCCTCGGCCCCGGCCAGCCACTCATCCTGATCCACCGTCTTGGCGGTGTTGGTCCAGTAGCCGTACTTGTTCTTGTGGGGCGGATTGATGACGCCGGCGATGTGGCCGGATCCGCCAAGCACGTAGCGGGTAGGACCGGAGAGCAGCCGCGGGCCACGGATGGTGCTCTTCCAGGGGGCGATGTGGTCTTCCTTGGCCGACATGAAGTAGGCCGGGATGTCGACCCGGCCCAGGTCGATGGCCTCCCCCGCCAGCTCCAGGGCACCCGGCTCCTTGAGCAGGTTGCGCTGATACATGTTGCGCAGGTAGAAGCTATGCATCTTGGCGGGCATGTTGGTGGAATCGGAGTTCCAGTAGAGCAGATCGAAGGGGAACGGCTCATCGCCCTTGAGGTAGTTGTTCACGAAGAACGACCAGATCAGGTCGTTGGCGCGGAGCATGTTGAAGGTCGTGGACATGTACCGACCCTCCAGATAGCCCTTCCGGCTCATGCGCCGCTCCAGCGTGGCGATCTGCTCCTCGTCGAGGAAGACCTCCAGCTCACCGGGGTACTCGAAGTCGAGCATGCAGGTCAGGAAGGTCGCGGCCTGAATGCGCCGGTCCCCGCGGGCCGCCAGCCAGGCCAGGGTGCAAGCCGACAGGGTCCCGCCGAGGCAGTAGCCAACCAGGTTCATCTCGTCGCTGCCGGTGATCTCCTGGACGACATCCATGGCCGTCACCGGCCCCTCGAGCATGTAATCCTCGAAGCGCTTCTCGGCCAGGCTCTCGTCGGGGTTGCGCCAGCTGATGATGAATACGCTATGGCCCTGATCCACCAGCCACTTCACCATGGACTTCTCGCTGTTGAGATCCATGATGTAGTACTTGTTGATCCACGCCGGCACCAGCAGCAGGGGCCGCTTGTGGACCTCGGCGGTGGTGGGCTCATACTGGATGAGCTGCATGAGTTCGTTCTGGTAGACCACCTGCCCCGGGGTGGTGGCGAGGTTGGTGCCGACCTCGAAGGCGTCGTAGTCGGTCATCTTGATGTCGAGCCGGCCACGACCCCGCTTGAGGTCGTCGAGCAGATTGCTCAGCCCCTGCAGCAGGTTCTGGCCGCCGGTCTCGACGGTCTTCTCGAGCACCTCGGGGTTGGTGGCCACGAAGTTCGACGGGGCCATGGCGTCGATGAACGCCCGGGTGTAGAAATCCACCTTCTTCTTGGTCTGATCATCGAGCCCTTCCACGTCCCGGACCACCGCGTGGGTGTGATCCGCCGCCAGGAGGTAGGACTGCTTAACGAAATCGAAGAAGGGGTGATCCTCCCAGTGCTGGTGCTGAAAGCGCCGATCCCCCTTGGCCGGCTGCGCCACCGGCTCGGACTCCAGCCCCCAGAAGCGCAGGGCCACGTTCTGCATCAGGCTCATGTAGTCCTGCCAGAAGGACATCTGCACCTGCATCAGGCGGGCCGGATCGGCCATCACCCGCGCGCTCAGCTGCTGGAACAGCTGCGCCATCTGCGCGGCGTCCTCCATGGCCACGTGGTGCGTCGACTGCTCCTGCTGCAGGAACTCCTGCACCAGCTCCTGACTCTTGGCGGTAATCTCGGTCAGCGACCGGGAGAGCGCCTCGTAATCGATGTCCTGGTTCCGGGTGCCGTTCTCTTGTGCCATACCGCTCCTCGCGATCGGGGCCACGTGCCCCGCGGGTGTCTTGTCTCCGGAGGAACATACTAATGCACGCAGGATTGCGTTGCGATGCGCCAACCGATGCCGGGCTGCGCGGCGTGCTGGCCGACGGCGACGATGCCCTCGCCGCCGCATGGGCCGAGCGCCTGGGCGTGCCCCAACTCGACGCCCACCCCGACGCCGGCCCCGGGGTGGTGCTGCGCGCCGGCGACCCGCCGGCGCTGCAGATGCTCGGCCGGCGCGCCCCCGGACCGGTGGCGGTGGACTTCGCGGACCGGCAGCTGAAGCGCCGGGTGGCCGGCTCCACGCCCCGCCGCGACCCGTTGGCGCGCGCCGTGGGGCTACATAGACGACCGCAGACGGCAGTGGTCGATGCCACCGCCGGACTCGGCCAGGACGGCTGGGTGCTCGCCGCTCTGGGCGCCTCGGTGACCTGGATCGAGTGCAGCCCGGTCCTCTCCGCCCTGCTCGCCGCCGCCCTCGAGCGGGCTGCCGCCGAGCCGCAGCTGGCCGCCACGACCGAGCGCATCCGCCTGCAACCGGGGGATCTGCGCGACGTGCTAGGGCGGCTCCCCACCGCCTCGTGCGAGGTGGTCTACGTTGATCCGATGTACCCCGACGGCGCCACCCGCGGCGCCGTCGGCCGCCCAGCGCAGGTCCTGCGGGCCCTGCACGCGAGCGCACCGCCCCCGGCCGAAGCCGACCTGCTGGCCGCGGCGCTGGCCCACGCCACCCGCCGGGTGGTGGTCAAGCGTCCGCAGCGCGCGGCCCCGGTGTCCGGCCCACCGCCAAGCCGGGCGGTATCCGGCCGGGCGGTGCGTTTCGACATCTACGAGCGGGGCTAGGATATACGGCGGCGTCGAGAGGAAGGGAGGCCGGACGAAAGCGCCAGCGGCACCCGAGGGTGTCCGCTGGCGCGGGGCATAGGCCGTATAGATGGCTGGGGGAGGTGGATTCGAACCACCGCTGACGGAGTCAGAGTCCGTAGTCCTACCGCTAGACGATCCCCCAGCAGGAACTGCTGCTTTCGCCGCGTTAACGCTTGGAGAACTGCGTCGCGCGACGGGCCTTGTGCAGGCCGATCTTCTTCCGCTCGACCATGCGCGCATCGCGGGTGATGAAACCAGCACGCCGCAGCGGCGCCTTGAGCTCGGCGTCGTAGTTCGCCAGCGCCCGGGCAATGCCGTGGCGCACCGCACCGGCCTGCCCGCTGGACCCGCCGCCCGAGACGGTCGCCTTGATGTCGAACTTGTCCGCGGCGTCCACCTGATCCAGCGCCTGGCGCACGATCATGCGCCCGGTCTCGCGCCCGAAGTACTCGTCGAGCGGGCGACCGTTAACGGTGATATTGCCGTTACCCGGGGTCATGAACACCCGCGCGGCAGAGGTCTTGCGGCGTCCGGTTCCGTAATACTGCTGATTCGCCATGGTCTTGATCGTTCCCGATTGTAGCCTCAGAGCTCCAGCGGCTGCGGCTGCTGAGCGTGATGACGGTGCTCGTTCCCGGCGTAGACCTTGAGCTTCTTGAGCATGGCCCGGCCCAGCCGGTTCTTCGGCATCATCCCGCGCACCGCGCTCTCGATCAGGCGCTCCGGATGACGTTCACGCACTTCGGCCACGGACCGGCTCTTGATGCCGCCCGGGAAACCGGTGTGCCAGAAATACTGCTTGTCCCGCTCTTTCCGCCCGGTCAGGCGAACCTTGTCGGCGTTGATCACGACAATATAATCGCCCGCGTCGACGTGCGGAGTAAAGACCGGCTTGTGCTTGCCGCGCAGGCGATGCGCGACCTCGCTGGCCAGCCGCCCGAGCGTCTTGTCGGTGGCGTCGACCAGGTACCAGTCGCGTTGAACCTCTGCGGGCTTGGCGCTATACGTCTTCATCGCTTCGCTCTCTCCGTCGAAGACCGCGCATAATAACGGAAGGCGGCGGTACTGGCAACCGCCACTGCCCCCGCCGTCCGCGGCGGCTCAGACTTCTTGGTTGGCCGGCAGGTTGCGCCCGGCGAAGATCTCCATCATCTCCCGGCGCAGATGCCTGCGGATCGTGTTCGCCTCTTCATCGTCAAGGTCGGCACTCGACTCGCCGAAGAGGTAATTATCCAGGTCGAACTCGCGCAGGATCATCTTCGTGTGGAAGATGTTCTCCTGGTAGACGTTCACGTCCAGGGTCTGGTAGCGCTCCTTGGTGTCCTCGGAGAGGTAGTTCTGGATCGAGTTGATCTCGTGATCGATGAAGTGCTTGTGCCCCTCCACGTCGCGGGTGAAGCCGCGCACGCGGTAGTCCATCGTCACGATGTCCGAGTCGAACGAGTGGATCAGGTAGTTGAGCGCCGTCAACGGCGAGATCACGCCGCAAGTGGAGACATCGATGTCCGCCCGGAAGGTGCTCACACCCTTGTCCGGATGCATCTCCGGGTAGGTGTGCACGGTGATGTGCGACTTGTCCAGGTGGGCAACGACATCGTCGGGCAGCGGCCCGGGCCGCGCCTCGGCGCTCTCCTCGGCCTCCTCGGGCGACACCGGACCCTCGGAGATGAGGATGGTCACGCTGGCCCCCTGGGGGTCATAGTCCTGGCGCGCGACGTTGAGCACATTGGCGCCGATGATCTCGGCGACGTTGGTCAGGATCTCGGTCAGCCGTTCGGCGTTGTACTCTTCGTCGATATATTCGATATACGCCCGCCGCTGCGCCTCGGTCTTGGCGTAGCAAACGTCGTAGATGTTGAAGCTCAACGACTTGGTCAGATTGTTGAAGCCGTGGAGCCGGATGCGGGTGTAATCGACCAACGCCTGGGCCCTCCCGTCGCCGGTGGGAAGTGTGCGCTCAAGGAAGCAGGGAATTATGCACAAATCTGGCGATAACGCCACCGTTGTAATGGACAGTAGCTCCGCGGCCGACGTTCCGTGGAACACCCGCCGCGCGGCCCACGGCCACCCCGCCGGTCACGCCCCAGCGGGGCCGCCGAAGAGCTCGGCGAGCCGTTCCCCCGGGCTCTCCGCGGACATGAACGCCTCGCCGACCAGGAAGGCGTGGATGCCGGCCGCGCGCATACGGGCCACATCCCCGGCGGTGTGGATGCCGCTCTCGGTCACTGCCAGGGCACCGGAGGGCATCGCCCCGGCCAGCGCCTCGCTGGTTGCCAGATCGGTATGGAAGGTCCGCAGGTCCCGGTTGTTCACGCCGACCAGCGCCGGCCCCAGCGGTGCGACCCGGGCCAGCTCCTCGGCGTCGTGGACCTCGATGAGCACATCCATGCCCAGTTCCACCGCCAGGGCGTGCAGCTCTGCCAGCTGCGCATCACCCAGCGCCGCGGCGATAAGCAGGATGCAGTCCGCCCCGAGGACACGCGCCTCGTAGACCTGATAGGCATCGACGGTGAAGTCCTTGCGGAGCACCGGCACGGTGACGGCCTCGCGGGCCTCCTGCAGATGGGCGTCATCGCCCTGGAAGAAGTCGCGGTCGGTCAGCACCGACAGGCAGGCGGCACCGTGACGCTGGTAGTCGGCGGCGATGGCCGCCGGCCGGAAGTCGTCGCGGATCACGCCACGGCTGGGCGAGGCGCGCTTGATCTCGGCGATGACCCCGGCGCCGCCGGCCTCAACCCGCTGCAGCAGCGCATCGCAGAACCCGCGGGTCGGCGCCAGGTCGGCAGCGGCGGCCGACAACTCGCGCAGCGATCGGGCCTCGGCGCGCTCGACCACCTCCTCGGCCTTGCGGCGCAGGATGCGGCGCAGGATATCCGGCGTCCCGGTGGCGCTCATTGGGCGAGCTCCCGGGTCGTCGCCACGAAGCGCTCCAGGGTCTGGGCGGCGGCCCCGGAGGTCATGAGTTCCCGAGCCCGCTCCACACCACGACGCAGATCGGGCGCCTCACCGCCGACATAGAGCGCGGCACCGGCGTTGGCGGCGATCAGCTCCATGGCGGCAATGCGCTCGCCGGCGAAAGCGGCACGGATCATGGCCAGGCTGTCCTTGGTGCCGGAGATGGTCACCTCATTGAGCGGCGCGCTGCGCAGCCCCAGATCCTCCGGCGTGACGGTGTACTCCTCGATCTGCCCGTTGCGCAGCTCGGCGATCCGCGTCGGGGCGGCGATGCTGATCTCGTCCAGCCCGTCCTCGGCGTGGACCACCAGCACATGATCGCTGCCCAGGGTCTGCAGCACCTCGGCCACCGGGCGCACCCACTCCTGGCCGAACACCCCGAGCAGCTGGCGCCGCGCCCCGGCCGGGTTGGACAGGGGGCCGACCAGGTTGAACAGGGTGCGCACACCGAGTTCCTTGCGCGGCCCCACGGCGTGTTTCATGGCGCTGTGGTGCAGCGGGGCAAAGAGGAAACCGACGTTGACCCGGCGGATGCACTCGGCCACCGCCTCGCTGCTGAGCTCCAGCGTGGCGCCGCAGGCCTCGAGCAGATCGGCACTGCCGCTGCGCCCGGAGACCGAGCGGTTACCGTGCTTGGCCACCGGGATGCCCCCGGCGGCGGTGACGAAGGCGGCGGCGGTGGAGACGTTCAAGGTGCCGCTGGCATCACCGCCGGTGCCGCAGGTGTCCACCAGGCGGTGGAAGTCGTCGCCGACATCGACCCGCTCGGCGAGCTCACGCATGACCGAGGCAGCAGCGGCCATCTCCTGGACCGTCTCCCCCTTCAGGCGCATGCCGATGAGGAAGCCACCGATCTGCGCCGGCGTGGCCCCACCGGTCATGATCGTGCGGAAGACCGCGGTCATCTCATCGGGGCTGAGGTCCTGGTTTTCCGTGATTCGACGAAGGGCGGCGGTTAGGTCCATGGGGTGCCTCGGTTTTTTGATGGTTCAGGGTACTAGGGGCAGGGTTCAGGCGACGGCGCGGGGCTGTTCGAGGAAGTTGCGAAGCAGATCGTGGCCGGACGATGTGAGGATCGATTCCGGGTGGAACTGCACTCCCTCGACCGGAAGACGGCGATGGCGCAGACCCATGATCTCGTCGACGGCGCCGTGGGCCCCCTCGGTCCAGGCGGTGATCTCCAGCTCCTCAGGGAGGCTTTCGCGCTCGACGATCAGCGAGTGGTAGCGGGTGGCCTCCAGCGGCTCGGGGAGGCCGGCGAAGACTCCCTGGCCGCGGTGACGCACCGCGGACGTCTTGCCGTGCATGACCTCGCGGGCCCGGACCACGCGGCCACCGAACACCTGCCCGATGGTCTGATGCCCGAGACAGACGCCGAGGATGGGCACCTCGCCGGCCAGGCAGCGGACCACCTCAAGCGACACGCCGGCCTCGTTGGGCGTGCAGGGCCCTGGCGAGATCACGATGCGCTCCGGACGCAAGCGGCGCACCTCATCGGCACTGATCTCGTCGTTGCGCACCACCTCGACCCGGGCACCCAGCTCACCCAGGTACTGGACCAGGTTCCAGGTGAACGAGTCGTAGTTGTCGATCATCAGGATCATAAGCCAGCCTCGGCCATCTCGACGGCGCGCAGCAACGCCCGGCCCTTGTTCAGGGTCTCTTTCCACTCCAGCTCGGGGACCGAGTCGGCGACCACCCCGGCGCCCGCCTGGACATGGACCTGGCCATCGTGGACCACCGCCGTGCGGATGGCGATGGCGGTATCCATATTGCCCGACCAGGACAGATAGCCGACGGCCCCGGCGTAAACGCCCCGCTTGACCGGCTCGACCTCGTCGATGATCTCCATGGCGCGGATCTTCGGCGCGCCGGAGACTGTCCCGGCGGGGAACGTGGCCCGCAGCACGTCCATGGGGCCGAGCCCGGGACGCAGCCGGCCAACCACGTTAGAGACGATGTGCATGACCTGGGAGTAGCGCTCCACCACCATGCGCTCGGTCAGGCGCACGGTGCCGGTCTCGGCCACCCGGCCGACGTCGTTGCGCCCGAGGTCGATGAGCATCACGTGCTCGGCGATCTCCTTAGGGTCCGAGACCAGTTCCTGCTCCAGCTCCCGGTCGCGGGCTTCGGTGGCCCCGCGCTTGCGGGTCCCGGCGATGGGACGCACGGCCACCTCGCCATCCTCGAGGCGGACCAGGATCTCCGGCGAGGATCCGACCACCTGGCACGCACCCAGATCGAGGAAATACATGTAAGGCGACGGATTGGTGCAACGCAACGCCCGGTAGAGATCGAGCGGCTCGGCGCTGAACGGCATGCTCATGCGCTGCGAGGGAACCACCTGCATCACGTCGCCTGCAGCGATATACTCGCGGATCCGCTCCACCGCGTCCTCGAAGCCGGCCTGGGTGAAGTTGTAGCGGGGCTCGCCGGCCGCCACACCACGCCCCCGGGACGGGGGCCGCTGCACGGGCTCGGCCAGCCGCGCGGCCAGCTCGTCGAGCCGGGCTAGCCCGGCCTCATAGGCGCCGGGCTCGCGCGGGTCGCAGTGGACCACCAGGTAGAGCCGGCCAGCGAGGTTGTCGAAGACCACCACCTCCTCGGCCTCCACCAGGCAGATATCCGGCAGCCCCAGGGCGTCTTCCGGGGCCCCCTCAGCCAGGCGCGGCTCGACGTAACGCACGGTATCGTAGCCGAAATACCCCACCAGCCCGCCGAGAAAACGCGGCATCTGCGGGAATCCGGAGGGCGTTGCGGCGCGGTGGCGGTGCTGGTAGGCCTCGATCCAGGCGAGCGGATCGCGAACCTGCTCCTCGTCGACCAGCGCGCCGTCGCGGCGAACCTCGACCCGGTGGCCGTAGACGGCGATCTCGGTCCGGGCCGTCAGGCCGATGATGGAGTAGCGCCCCCACTTCTCGCCACCTTCCACCGACTCAAAGAGGAAGGAGCGCGGCCCGCGGGCGAGCTTGAGATAGGTGGACAGCGGCGTGTCGAGATCGGCCAGCACCTCCCGGATAAGGGGGATACGGGTGTAGCCGGCCTCGGCGAGGCTGTGGAATTCGTGCTCTTTCATCGCCTCAGGCCGCCCCGCGAAGCAGCGTGACCACGCCGCTGAGGTCATCGACGATGGCGTCGGCCCCCAGATCCTCCGGCGCGACGCCGCGGCGATAGCCGTAGGGCACGCAGACTACCGGGATGCCGGCGTTGTGCGCCGCTTCGACATCGGTGCTCGAGTCGCCGACCATCAGCACCGTCCGCGACGCCGCGCCCAGGCGCTCCATGGCCAGGCGCAGCGGCTCGGGATCGGGCTTGCGCGCCTCGGTGCACTCGCCGCCGACGACCACATCGATGGCGTCGGCCACGCCCATGCCCTCGAGGATCGGCTCGGCGAAGCGCCGCGGCTTGTTGGTGACCACGGCCAGACGCATGCCGGCCCGGGCCAGCGCCTGCACGGTCTCCACAACCCCGGGGAAGGGGCGACTGTGGACATAAACGGCCTCGCCGTAGCACTCGAAGAAGCGCTCCAGGGCGGTGTCCAGTTCCTCGTCGGGCGGGGTACCGTCGTCCTCGCCGGTGAGGGCACGCGCCACCAGCCGTCGGGCGCCGTTGCCCACCCAGCCACGGACCTGCTCCTCGGTTACCGGGGACCGGTCCCGCTCGGTGAGAACCTGGTTGATGGCAGCGGTCAGATCCGGGGCGCTATCCACCAGCGTCCCGTCCAGATCGAAGAGAATCGCGCGAGTCAGCGAGAGATCCATAGCCAGCTTTCAGGCAGAAAGCTACACCCTACCGGCTGGCCGGCCCGGACCGCAAGCTGCTGCGGCGCTCAGGCCACCACCGGCTGATCGTAGGCAATGGGCAGTTCGTCGAACTCCTCGAAGGTCACCTCCTCCCAGGCGTGCTCGTGCTCGAGGAGCTTGCGCAGGAGGCGGTTGTTGAGGGCGTGCCCGGACTTGTGCCCGTGGAAAGAGCCGATCAGGCTGCTGCCCAGCAGGTAGAGGTCGCCGATGGCGTCGAGGATCTTGTGCTTGACGAATTCGTCCCGGTAGCGCAGCCCGTCCTCGTTCAGCACCCGGTAGTCGTCGACCACGATGGCGTTGTCCAGGCTGCCCCCCAGGGCCAGACGGGAAGCCCGCAGCGCCTCGATCTCCTTCATGAACCCGAAGGTCCGCGCCCGGCTGACCTCCTTGATGAACGAGGTCGAGGAGAAATCCACCTCGGCCCGGGCGTGCTGATCGAGGAAGACCGGATGGTCGAAGTCGATGGTGAAGCTGACCTTGAAGCCCTCGAAGGGCTCGAAGGCCACCCACTTGTCACCGTCGACGACCTGGACCGGCTCCAGGATGCGCACAAAGCGCTTCGGCGCCTCCTGCTCCTTGATCCCGGCAGAGCGGACCAGGAACACAAAAGGCGCCGCACTGCCGTCCATAATCGGTACCTCGGCGGCGGAGAGATCGACGTAGCAGTTGTCGATCCCGAGTCCGGCCAGCGCCGAGAGCAGGTGCTCGACGGTGGACACACGCACCCCGTCCTCGACCAGGCAGGTCGAGAGACGGGTATCGCCCACCGCAGCGGCCGTTGCCTTGATCTCGCGATCGAGATCCGTCCGCCGGAATATGATGCCCACATTGGCCGGAGCCGGGCGGAGGGTCAGGTAGACCTTCTCGCCGGTGTGCAGGCCCACGCCGGTCGCGCGGATGCTGTTCTTCAAGGTGCGTTGACGGATCATGGCTCGACTCGGCTCCACTGCTCATGCGGCTACATGTGTGCTCAGCCGCAACCAGCGCGACCGGACACACCGCCTTCACCGTTTATAGCGGCGAGACGTCGCGAAATATTAGTGTAACAAATCCAAAAAGTATATTGCAGCGCACAAAACGCGCCGCGCCTCAGTCGGCCTGGCGACGCAGGAACGCCGGGATATCCAGGTACTCCATGTCGCCGTCGGTATCCGCCTCCTTGCGCTCGTTGGCGGCGTTCTGCCGGATCACCGTGGGCCGGTCGAGCTGCGCGTAGTCGACCTCGCCGGTGTGCTTGCGCGGACCGGGCTGCGCCTGCTGGGCGACGCGAGCCACATCCTCAGCGGACTGAACCGCCGGCCCCAGACCGGTGGCCACCACCGTCACGCGCAGCTCGTCCTCCAGTTCGGGGTCGATCACGGCACCGACCACCACGGTCGCCTCGTCGGAGGCGTACTCGCGCACGGCGTTGCCGACCTCGTCGAACTCGCCGATGGAGAGGTTGTAGCCACCGGTGACGTTGACCAGAACACCGTTGGCGCCGGCCAGGTTGAAGTCCTCGAGCAGCGGGCAGGCGATGGCCCGGTCGGCCGCCTCGCGGGCACGCCCCTCGCCCGAGGCCACGCCGTTGCCCATCACCGCCATGCCCATCTCGGACATCACGGTGCGCACGTCGGCAAAGTCGACGTTGATCAGGCCCGGACGGGTGATCAGCTCAGCAATACCGCGCACCGCGCCATGGAGCACGTCGTTGGCCGACTTGAAGGCGTCGATCAGGGTCAGGTTCTTGCCGAGCACCGGCAGAAGCCGCTCATTGGGGATGGTGATCAGCGAATCGACGCTGTTCTCCAGCTCCTTGATGCCCTCCTGGGCCACGCCCATGCGCTTGTTGCCCTCGAACGGGAACGGCTTGGTCACCACCGCCACGGCGAGGATGCCCATCTCGCGGGCGACCTCGGCCACCACCGGGGCCGCCCCCGTGCCCGTGCCACCGCCCATGCCGGCGGTGATGAAGACCATGTCCGCCCCGTCGAGCACTTCCTGAAGGCGGTCACGGGACTCCTCGGCCGCCTGCCGGCCGGTGGTCGGATCAGCCCCGGCCCCCAGGCCCTTGGTGATGCCGGAACCGAGCTGCACCGTCACCCCGGCGCGGGTATTGGCCAGGGCCTGGGCGTCGGTGTTGGCGTAGATGAACTCCACGCCCTCGATCTCGCTCTCAACCATGTGCTGGACGGCGTTGCCACCGCCGCCGCCGACTCCGATCACCTTGATGACCGCGTTCTGATTGGCGGTATCCATTAGATCAAACATGATGCTGCCCTCCTCAAGCGTCGCGGACGCTAGCGATTACTGAAATGACTAGAAATTGCCCTTGAACCAGTTCTTCATCCGCCCCCACAAGGCGGTTATCCCGGCGTCCTGCGCCAGCGCCGGCGACATGCCGCTTTCGCGGTTGCGCGCGCCGAAGGCGAGCAGACCGACGCCGGTGGAGTACATCGGGTTGCGCACCACATCGGATAGGCCGGTAACGAACTTCGGCACCCCGATGCGCACCGGCAGGTGGAAGACCTCCTCGGCCAGATCGGTGACCCCCTCCATCTTCGAGCTACCGCCGGTGAGCACGATGCCCGCCGGGATCAGATCTTCGAAGCCGCTCTTGCGCAGCTCCGACTGCACCAGCGAGAGCAGTTCCTCGTAGCGCGGCTCCACCACCGACGCCAGCGACTGGCGGGACAGGCGGCGCGGCGGCCGGTCACCCACCGAGGGCACCTCGATGCTCTCCTCGGGGTTGGCCAGCTGCGACAGGGCGCAGGCGTAGCGCACCTTGATGTCCTCGGCGTGGTGCGTCGGCGTCCGCAGCGCCACCGCGATGTCGTTGGTGACCTGGTGCCCGGCGATGGGGATGACGGCGGTATGGCGGATGGCGCCGCCGGTGAACACCGCGATATCGGTGGTCCCGCCGCCGATATCGACGAGGCAGACGCCCAGCTCCTTCTCGTCGTCGCTGAGCACAGCGTGGCTCGCCGCCAGCTGCTGGAGAACGATGTCGTCCACGTCCAGCTGGCAGCGGCGGACGCACTTGGTGATGTTGTCCGCCGCCGAGACCGCACCGGTGACCATGTGGACCCGCGCCTCCAGCCGCACGCCGGCCATGCCCAGGGGATCGCGGATACCCTCCTGGCTGTCGATGACGAACTCCTGCGGGATCACGTGCAGGATCTGCTGGTCCGCCGGGATCGCCACCGCCTTGGCCCCATCGAGGACACGCTCCAGATCGGCCTGGCGGACCTCCTTGTCGCGGATGGCCACCATCCCGTGGGAGTTGAGGCTGCGGATGTGGCTGCCCGAGATCCCGACATAGGCCGAATGGATCTCGCAGCCGGCCATCAGCTCGGCCTCCTCGATGGCGCGCTGGATCGACTGCACCGTGGAGTCGATATTCACCACCACGCCCTTCTTGAGACCGTGGGACGGGTGGCTGCCCACACCGATCACCTCCAGCTCGCCCTCCTCCTTGGCCTCGCCGACGATGGCGACCACCTTCGAGGTACCGATATCGAGGCCCACCAACAGGCTGTCTTCGCTCTTTCGCACCATGCTCTGCTCCGCCTTCAGTCCGCTTCGTCTGCCGCACCCCAAGCCACGGCAAAGCCGTTGGGGTAGCGCAGATCGACCCGCTCCATCGGGGCCTCTTGTCGTTCTTCCAAGGCCGGCAGCACGGCGGCGAAGCGCTCCACGCGCTCGCCCGGGTGCTGCCGGCCCAGGGCCATCTCAATGCCGCCCTCCAGCCGCGCGCTCCAGGACCCCCGGGGCGAAAGACCGAGCGCCACCAGGTTGACACCGCGCTCAGCGAGTCGTTGCTGCACCTCCCTGAACAAGCCGGCCATCTCACCCTCGCTGCCGTCCGGACCGCGCAGCACCGGGAGCCCCTCCGGGATGCTCGCCGGCCGCGGCTCGAACCGCTCGCCGTCGCGGTCGACCAGCGCCTGCTCTCCCCAGCGCGCCAGCGGCTCGCGCTCACGCAAGGTCACTTGGATCCGCCCCGGCCAGGCCCGGCGCACCTCGGCACCCGCCACCCAGGGCAGCGCCTCCAGGGCGTCCCGGGCGCCGCGCACATCCACCCCCAGCACACTCCTGTGCAAGTGCGGTGCCAGCGCCTGGCGCAAGTCATCGTCCGCCACGCGCTCCGGCGCGGCGCTCAGTTCCACCCGCTCCAGGGGCAGAATCCGCCCCTCCTGAAGCGCCACGGTGGCCATACCGGCAGCGCCGGTGGCCAACAGCGCCACCGCTCCACCCCAGAGCCAGCCCCGCAGCCCCGGGGCGCCGACCCGCTTGCGGCGCGTAGGCTGCCGGCCCAGCAGGTCTCTCCAGTCTTCGCGGCTCACGGCAACGCCTCCCCGAGAATGCGAGCCACCAGCTCATCGAAACCGATACCGGCCTGCGCCGCAGCGATCGGGACCAGCGAGTGATCCGTCATGCCCGGGATGGTGTTCACCTCCAACAGCCACCAGCGTCCGTCGGCATCCCGCATGACATCCACCCGCCCCCAACCGTTGCCGCCGCTGGCGGAAAAGGCCTCGCGACACAGCGCGCCGAGCTCCGCCTCCTCGTCCGCACCCAGACCGCTCGGGCAGTGGTGCCCGGTATCGTCGGCCTGGTACTTGGCGGCGTAGTCGAAGAAGGCGTGGGATGTCTCCAGCCGGATCGACGGCAACGCCCGATCGCCGAGCAGCGCCACGGTGTACTCCTCGCCCTCGACCCACTGCTCCGCGAGGACTGTATCGTCGTAGGCCGCCGCTGCCCGGTAGGCCTCGGCCAGCTGCGCCGGCCCGTCAACCCGGGTCATGCCCAGACTCGACCCTTCCCGGACCGGCTTGACGATCACCGGATACGCCAGCCCCTCGGCCAGCACCGGAGACTCGCTGGTGAGCAGCTGACCCGCCGGCGTGGGCAGTCCACTACCCTGCCAGAGCCGTTTGCAGCGCCACTTGTCCATGCCCAGCGCCGAGCCGAGGACACCGCTGCCGGTGTGCGGCACCCCGAGCAGCTCCAGCAGCCCCTGTACCGTACCGTCCTCACCCCCCCGCCCATGCAGGGCGATGAAGACCACGTCGTAGCCCCGCAGCCCCTCCAGGGCGCGGTCACGGGGGTCGTAGGCCTCGGCGTCGTAGCCGCGGCGCTGCAGCGCGGCGAGCACCGCCCCGCCACTGCGCAGGGAGATGTCCCGCTCGGCGGAAGTGCCCCCCATGAGCACCGCCACGCGACCGACCCGCTGCGGATCCGGGATACCAGTCATGGCCGCACCTCCCCGATCACATGAACCTCGGGTTCCAGCCATACACCGTGCACCACAGCAACCCGCTCCCGGACCTGCGCCATGAGCCCCTCGATATCCGCCGCACTGCCACCCTCGTTGATGATGAAATTGGCGTGGCGCTCGGAGACCCGGGCACCGCCGCGCCGCGCCCCCTTCAAACCGGCCTCCTCAATCAGCCGCCCGGCCGCATCCCCCGTGGGATTGCGGAAGACCGAACCGCAAGTGGGCTGCCCCACTGGCTGCACGGCGTTGCGATGCTGCAGCAGCGCCCGCACCCGCTCGCGGAGCACCTGCGCATCGGCGGGGGGCAGTTCCCAGGTCGCGGCTAGGAACCACTCGCCGGCGGGGCCGGCCACACTGCGATAGCCGATCCGGAAATCGGCCGGAGCCCGCCGCCGGATGTGCCCCTGGCGATCGATGGTCTCGACCTCGACCACGCGCTCCCAAGTCTCGCCGCCCCAGGCGCCGGCATTGAGGGCCAGGGCCCCTCCCACGGTGCCCGGGATACCGGCCAGGAACTCGAGCCCGGCCAGCCCCTCCCGGACTGCCGCCCGAGCCAGGCGACCGCACGCCACGCCGGCTTCCGCGTGGACCCGGCCATGCGCCCCCACCACCAGCTCGTCCAACCCGCCCTGGGTCAGGACGACCGTCCCTGCCACGCCACCATCGCGGACCAGCAGGTTGCTGCCCAGACCACACCAGAGCAGCGGCTCGTCAGCTGGCAGGCGCGCCAGGCAGTCGACCAGCCCGTCGCGGCCGGCCGGACAGCAGAGCCGACGCGCCGGCCCACCAACCCGCCAGGTGGTGTAGCCGGCCAGCGGCTCCTGCTCGCGCCACTCGCCGGGCCGGATCCGCCGCCGCTCGACCGCCGCGCTCACGCCGCACCTCCCGCCGCCGGGCCGGCGCCCAGGCGCGCCGGGAGCCCACCGATGCTGCCGGCACCCAGGGTCAGCACCACGTCGTTATCGCGCAGCAGCCCGGCCAGCAGCCCCGGCACCTCGTCCAGGCTGTCTGCGAAGATCGGCTGCGCACCGCCGCGATCGCGCACCGCCGAGGCCAGCGCCCGGCCGTCGGCGCCGGGCAAACGCGCCTCGCCGGCGGCATAGACCTCGGTGAGCACCAGCGCGTCGGTGCCACTGAGCACCCGCGCGAAATCGTCGAAAAGCTCCCGCGTGCGGGTGTAGCGGTGCGGCTGGAAGACCACCACCAGGCGCCGCTCCGGCCAGGCGGCGCGGGCCGCCTCCAGGGTCGCCTCCAGCTCCCGGGGATGATGGGCGTAGTCATCGACCAGCGCCGCCGCCCCCCCGGCGAGCGGGATGTCGGGATAAACCTGGAAGCGCCGGCCGATACCCTGGAAGCCGGACAGCGCCCGCTGGATTGCCGCCACATCCACCCCCAGCTCTCGGGCCAGGGCGATGGCAGCGGTGGCATTGAGCACGTTGTGCCGTCCGGGCAGGCTCAGCTCCACGGCGAAGGCGGCGTCATCGCCCTCCTCGACCCGGAACCGGGTGCGATGGCCGTCGGCCTCCAGGGCACTGACCCGCACGTCGGCATCCGCGGAAAAGCCGTAAGTCAGAACCGGCCGGCCGATCTCTTCGCGCAGCCGGCGCACCTCCGGGTCGTCGATGCAGAGCACCGCCAGGCCGTAGAACGGCAGATGGTGCAGGAACTCGATGAAGGTCCGGCGCAGGGCGTCGAAATCACCGCCGTAGGTGCCCAGGTGGTCGGCATCCACGTTGGTCACCGCCGCCATCATCGGCTTGAGATGAAGGAACGAGGCGTCGCTCTCGTCGGCCTCGGCCACCAGGTAGGGCCCGGCACCCAGGCGCGCGTGCGCCCCGGCACTGATCAACCGCCCGCCGATGACGAAGGTCGGATCCAACCCGCCCTCGGCCAAGCAGCTGGCCAGCAGGGAGGTCGTCGTCGTCTTGCCGTGGGTGCCGGCCACCGCCACACCGTGACGGAAGCGCATCAGCTCGGCGAGCATCTCGGCCCGCGGCACCACCGGGATGCGCTGCTGGCGCGCCGCCTGCACCTCGGGGTTCTCCTCGGTGACAGCAGTGGAGACCACGACCGCGTCCACGCCCTCGACATGGCCCGGATCGTGGCCGATCCGCACCGCCACCCCGAGACCGAGCAGGCGCTCCACCACGGCGCCCGACTTGACGTCGGATCCGGTGATGGTGAAGCCGAGGTTGTGCAACACCTCGGCGATGCCACCCATCCCGGCCCCGCCGATGCCCACGAAGTGGATGCGGCGCACCCGGCCGAAGGCGCCACGGCCATCGGCCGGCGCGGCGAAACGCGGCTCGCGTGCAGGGACTGCATCAGCCATGGGCCACCTCCTCACAGATCGTCGCCACGCGGTCGGTGGCATCCGGGCGCGCCACGTCGCGAGCCGCCTCCCCCATCCCCGCCAGGCGTTCACGGTCGGCGAGCAGATCGGCAAGCACCGCACCCAGCGCCCCCTGCTCCACGTCGCCCTCAGGCAGACACCGGGCTGCGCCGGCGGCGCACAGCAGCTCGGCGTTGGCCGTCTGGTGGTCGTCCACCGCCCAGGGGAGCGGCACCAGCACGGCCGGCACCCCGGCCGCGGCCAGCTCGGCCACGGTCAGGGCACCGGCGCGGGCCACCACCAGATCCGCCCAGGCATAGGCGCCGGCCATGTCCTCGATGAACGGCACCACCTCCGCGTCCAGGCCCAGCTGCCGATACCCGGTGCGCGCCTCCTCCAGGGTGAGCTCGCCGGCCTGATGCAGCACCTGCGGCCGCGGCCCGTCGAGGCCGGCCAGCGCTTTCGGGACGAAACGGTTCAGGGTCCGCGCCCCCTGGCTGCCGCCGAGCACCAGAACCCGCGGCGCCTCCGGGCGCCCGGCGTAACGGGATCGCGGCGCCTCCAGCCGGTGGATGCTTGTGCGGATGGGATTGCCCACCCACTCGCCCCGCGCCCCCAGGGTATCGGGGAACCCGGTCAGCACGCGGCGCCCGAGGCGAGCCAGGAAGCGATTGGTCAGCCCGGCCCGGGCGTTCTGCTCGTGGATCACCAGCGGCCGCCCGGCGAGCCGGGCGGCCAACCCGACCGGCCCGGCCACGTAGCCGCCCATGCCGAGGACCACATCCGGACGCCGGCGACGCAAAGCGGCCCCGGCAACCGCCACTGCGCGCCCCAGCCGCCAGGGCAGCCGGAGCTGCGCGGCCAGCCCCTTGCCGCGCAGCCCCTGGATCTCCAGCCACTCGGCCTCGACCCCGGCGGCGGGCACGACGCGGCCCTCCAGGCCGCTGCGCGTCCCGAGCCAGACCACCCGGTGGCCACGCTCGCGCAGCAGCTCGGCCACCGCCAGGCCGGGGTAGACGTGCCCGCCGGTGCCACCGGCGGCGATGGCCACGGTCAGCGCGGTCATGACGGCTCCTCCTCGGGACGGCGCCCCTCGGCCCGCGCCTCGGCCAACTCGTAGCCACAGCGCAGCAGCAGCCCAATCATGGCGCCCGTCGCCAGGGCGCTGCTGCCGCCGTAGCTGAACAGCGGCAAGGTCAGGCCCTTGGTCGGCAGCAGCCCGGTGGCCACCCCCATATTGATGAACGCCTGCAGGCCGATGGCCAGCCCCACCGCCCAGGCCAGGTAACCGGCGAAGGGCAGTCGGTGGCGGTGGCACAGCCAGCCCATGGCCATGGCCCGCCAGACGATGTAGGCGAAGAGCAGGACCACGACGACCACGCCGATCCAGCCCAGCTCCTCGGCCAGCACCGAGAAGACGAAATCGGTGTGCGCCTCGGGCAGGTAGAAGAGCTTCTGCACGCTGCCGCCGAGCCCCACACCCAGCCAGTCTCCGCGGCCGATGGCGATCAGCGACTGGGTGAGCTGGAATCCGGTATTGAACGGATCGGACCAGGGATCCATGAAGGCGGTCACCCGCTGCCAGCGGTAGGGCGAGTAGACCACCAGGGCGGCGGCCGCCGCCGCCAGCACCCCCACCAGGGTGACGAACCGCCACAACGGCGCGCCCGCCAGGTAGAGCAGACCCACCGCCAGCGCCATGAGCATCAGCGCGGTGCCGAAATCGGGCTGCCGCAGCAGCAGGAAGGCACACGCCGCCGAAACCAGCACCGGGACCAGGAAGGCAGCCATGGAGGTGCGCAGCTGCTGCTGTCGGCGCACCAGGAAACCGGCGAGATAGAGGGCCAGCAGCACCTTGACCACCTCGGCGACCTGCAGGTTGAACACGCCCAGCGGGATCCAGCGCACGGCACCATTGACCTCGCGCCCCACACCGGGGATCAGCACCAGCACGAGCAACCCCAGCGCGACGAGCAGGAGCCCCGGGCCGGCCCGCTCCCAGGTGGCCAGCGGGACCTGCAGGAGGGCCAGGACCATGCCCAGGCCGAGCAGGGCGAAGAAGACCTGGCGCTTGAAGAAGTAGAACGGATCGCCGGTGGCCTGCTCGGCCATGGAAATCGAGGCCGAAGCGACCATGACCAGGCCGAGCAGCGCCGTAGCCGCCACCACCCAGACCAGCCGCTGGTCCAGGCTTGGCCACAGCGGCAGCCGCGTACCGCGTTCGGCAACGCCTGCGGTCATCTCAGCCATGGGCCACCTCCCCGCGAACGGCGTCGCGGAACGCCTCGCCGCGTGCCTCGAAGCCGCTGTAGGCATCAAAGCTGGCGCACGCCGGCGCCAGCAGAACGGCGTCACCCGGCTCGGCCCAGCGGGCGGCGGCCGCCACGGCAGCGATCATGCCGCCGACCCGCTCAGTGGGCACGCGGCCGGCGATGGCCGCCTCGATAGCCGGCGCGTCCTCGCCCACGAGGATGACGGCCCGCGCCGATTCGGCACAGACCCGGCCCAGCGGCCGGAAATCCGCACCCTTGCCCTGCCCGCCGGCGATCAGCACCACCGGCCGCTGCAGGCCGCTGATGGCAGCCACGGCAGCACCGACATTGGTCGCCTTGGAGTCGTTGATCCAGCGCACCCCGCACCACTCGCCCACCGGCTCCATGCGGTGCGGCAGTCCGGCAAAGGCCTTCAAGGCCTTGCACTGCGCGGCTTCCGGGATCCCCAAGGCGTCGGCCAGGGCCATAGCGGCCAGCGCATTGGCGCAGTGGGCGCGACCGGGCACGGGAAGCGCATCGGCGGCCACCCGCGGCCGACCGGCGACGGCGAGCCAGGTACCGCCGTCCCGCTCGAGCAGGTGGTAGTCGGCCGGCCGGTCGATCGCGAAGCGGCGCACCGTGCCGGCCTGGCGTCCCAGCTCGGCCAGATGTGGATCCTCGGCGTTGAGCACCGCTGTCCCGACCCCCTCGAGCAGCCGCGCCTTGACCGCCGCGTAGTCAGCAAGGCGGTCATAGCGGTCCATGTGATCGGCGCTGACATTGAGCACCGCCGCCACGTCGGCCTGAAACCCGGGGCACGCTTCCAGCTGGAAGCTCGACACCTCCAGCACATAGCCATCGGCCGGCGCCCGGGTCAGCAGCTCCAGCGCCGGCGTCCCCAAATTGCCACCCACGGCGACGTCGAGCCCGGCGGCCCGGGCCATTTCGCCGAGCAGGCTGACCACGGTGCTCTTGCCGTTGGACCCAGTCACCGCGCAGACCGGCGCGTTCACCGCCTCGGCGAACAGGGTCAGCTCGCCCACCACCGGCCGCCCGGCGGCGCGCAACTCGGCCCAAACCCCGTGACGCAGATCGAGCCCCGGACTGGCCACCACCCGAACCGCGCCGAGCAGGGTTTCCCGATCCAGCCCCCCGGTCACCACCTGGACCTCGGGGTGCTCGGCCTGCAGCTGCCCCAGGCGGGGCGGCTCGCTGCGGCTATCCACCACCGCGACCGCCTCGCCACGGGCGCGCAAATGGCGCACGCAGGCCATCCCCGTGGCACCGAGGCCGGCGACGGCGGTATATCCGTGATGGCGGTCGCCTGCTGCCATTAGCGCACCTTCAACATCGCCAGACCGATCAGGACCAGGACCACGGTGATGATCCAGAAGCGGACGATCACCCGCGGCTCGGGCCAGCCCTTGAGTTCGTAGTGGTGGTGCAGCGGCGCCATGCGGAACACGCGCCGCCCGGTCAGCTTGTAGGAGAGGACCTGGATCATCACGGAGACCGTCTCCATGACGAAGATGCCACCCATGATGAACAGAACGATCTCCTGGCGGACGGCCACGGCCACCACGCCCAGGGCGGCGCCGAGGGCCAGGGCGCCCACGTCGCCCATGAACACCTGGGCCGGGTAGGTGTTGTACCAGAGGAACCCGAGTCCGGCGCCGACGATGGCGCCACAGAAGATCACCAGCTCCCCTACCCCGGGCACTGACGGGATCCCGAGGTACTCGGCGAAGATGTGGTGCCCGCTGGCGTAGGCGAAGACCGCCAGGCCGGTGGCCACCAGCACCGTAGGCATGATGGCCAGGCCATCGAGCCCGTCGGTGAGGTTGACGGCGTTGGAGCTGCCCACGATCACCAGCGTTGCCAGCGCGATGAACCCGATACCTAGCGGGAAGACCCACTCCTTGACCAGCGGCAGCACCAGGCTGGTCTCCACCGGGTCGGCGGCGGTGGCGAACAGGAACGTGCTTGCCGCCAGGGCCGCGAGCATCTGCAGCGAGAACTTGGTCCGGGCGCGCAGCCCCTGGCTGTCCTGCCGGGCCAGCTTGAGGGCGTCGTCGACCCCGCCGATCACGCCGAAGGCGAGGGTCACCAGCAGGACCACCCAGACGTAGCGATTGGTCAGATCCGCCCAGAGCAGGGTAGACACCGCGATGGCGACGAGGATCAGCGCGCCGCCCATGGTGGGGGTGCCCGCCTTCTCCAGGTGCGTCTGCGGGCCATCGTCCCGGACCTGCTGTCCGACCTGGTGGAGCACCAGGCGCTGGATCACCGCAGGGCCGATCATCAGCGCGATCCCCAGGGCCGTGAGCACCCCGAGGATGGTCCGGAACGTAATGTACTGGAAGACGTTGAATCCCGAGTAGAACGTCTCCAGCACCATGGCCAAGTGGTAGAGCACCTAGCGATCCCCCCCTTCCGTTGTCGATTCTTCCGCGGCCAGGCCTGCCGCCACGTGCTCCATGGCGGCGGAGCGCGACCCCTTCACCAGCACCACTGCATCGGCGGGCATCTCGGCCCGGCACGCCTCGATCAGCGCCGAGGCGTCGTCAAAACAGCGCCCGCCAACCCCGAAGCCCTCGGCAGCCGGGGCAGCGGCCCCGCCCAGGGTCCAAAGCCGCTGGATCCCGGCAGCCCGCGCCCGTTGCCCGGCGCGGCGATGCCAGTCCGCCGCCTCCCGGCCGAGCTCGCCCATGGCCCCGAGGAGCAGCCAGGGCGCACCGCCGAACTCCGTGACCGTATCGATGGCGGCCTGCAGGCTTGCCGGGTTGGCGTTGTAGGTATCATCCACCAGCCACCCCCCGTGACACCCCCAGCGCAGCTGCAGCCGCCCCGGCACGGCCGCGGCGGCCGCCACCCGCTCCAGGATGGTCCGGGCCGGCACCTCGAGCGCGGCGGCGCAGGCCGCGGCGGCGGCGATGTTCTGGGCGTTGTGGCGACCGAGCAGCGGCGTCGGCGCTGCCGTCCAGCCGCCTCCGAGATCCAGCTCGAGCCGGCTGCCCCGCCCCCGGTAGCGGATCTGACCGGTCTCGGCGCCGAAGGTCAGGCAGCGCCGCGCGCCGGCCAGCTCCCGCCACAGGCCGCTGTAGTCGTCGTCGGCATGGATCACGGCAACGCCGTGGCCGGGCAGCCCCTCAAAGAGTTCGCCCTTGGCGCGGGCGACTCCGTTGAGCGAGCCGAAGCCCTCCAGGTGTGCTGGCCCGGCGTTGGTCACCACACCCACGTCCGGCTGCGCCCACACGGTGAGCTGTGCAATCTCACCGGGTGCGTTGGCACCCATCTCGATGACGGCGTAGCGGTGCCCACCATCAAGCCGGCAGAGCATCTCCGGGACGCCCAGCAGGTTGTTCCGGTTGCCCTCGGTGGCCAGCGTCGGACCGGTTTCGGCAAGCATCGCCGCCAGCAGTTCCTTGACCGTGGTCTTGCCGTTGCTGCCGGTGACGGCCACCACGCGCGCCCCGCTGCGACGCCGACACTCCGCGCCCAGAAGCGCGAGGGCCGCGGCCGGGTCCTCGACCACCAGCGTGGGCAGCGCCGCCACCGGCCGAGCCCCGAGGACCGCCACGGCGCCCCGCGCCGCGGCGTCGGCAGCAAAGTCGTGGCCATCGCTGCGGGCCCCGGCCAGGGCCACGAAGAGCGTCCCCGGCGCGGACCGGCGGCTATCCAGCGCAACACCGTTCACCGTCGCACCGCCGTCACGACCGACGAGTTCGGCACCGGTCAGCGCAGCCACCTGATGCAGGCTCAGCGGGTCCATGCACCCTCCTCGGCAGCGCCGAGCAGCCGCGCCACCTCCTCACGGTCAGAGAAAGGCAGCCGGTGCCCGTCCACTTCCTGGTCCGTCTCATGGCCCTTGCCGGCGACCAGGACCACATCTCCGGCGCCCCCCCAGGCGACAGCCTCGCGGATGGCCGCGCCCCGATCCGCCACCAGTTCGGCCGCCTCGCCGGCCCCGTCGGCCACGGACGCCCGGATGGCGGCGGCATCCTCGCCCCGGGGGTTGTCATCGGTGATCACCACCCGGTCGGCCAGGCGCGCTGCGACCTCGCCCATCAGCGGGCGCTTGCCGGTGTCGCGCTCGCCCCCGCAGCCGAATACGACGCACAACCGCCCGTCGGTATGCGCGCGCAGGGCGCTCAGCGCCTGCTCCAGGGCCCCCGGTGTATGGGCGTAGTCCACCACCACCAGCGGTGCCCCGACGGCCTGGAACTGCTCCATCCGCCCCGGCACCGGACGCAGCGTCGCCAGCCGATCGAGAACGGCGTCCATGGGCCGCCCTAAAGCCAGGGCCGCCGCCACTGCCGCCAGCACGTTGGCCACGTTGAAGCGCCCGAACAGGGGCAGTCGCACCGAGCGTCGGATCCCGCCCAGACAGAGTGTGAGCTGAACGCCGTCGGCCACCGGGGTTACCGCCTCGGCGGAGAGGTCCGCAGCGGCGCCGGCAGCGCTGTAGGTGAAGACCGCACCGGCGGCCCGGTCGTGCAGGCGCCGGCCGAGTTCGTCGTCCAGGTTGAGCACCTGGGCCCGCAAACTGGGGAACTCGAACAGCCGGCTCTTGGCGTCGGCATACGCCTCGACCGAGCCGTGGTAATCTAGGTGGTCGCGCCCCAAGTGGGTGAGTACGGCCAGATCCACCGCTGTGGCGGACAATCGCCCCTGCTCCAGGGCGTGGGAGGAAGCCTCCATGGCCACGCCGCGGGCGCCCGCCTGGCGACAATCGGCCAAGGCCTCCTGCAGGGCCACAGCGTCCGGTGTGGTCAGCACACCCGGGCGCAGCCGGTCCACCAGGCCGTGGCCAAGGGTTCCGACCACGCCCCAGGGCGCCTCGGCGGTGCTGAGCAGCTGGGCAATGAAATGGGTGACCGAGGTCTTGCCGTCGGTGCCGGTAACCGCGATGACATCCAGATCCCGGGATGGCTCCCGGTAAAGGCGCGCAGCAACAGCACCCAGGTATCGGCGCAGGCCCGGCACACCGACCATCGGCACGCCGGCCGCCTCGGCAGCGGCACGCGCCGGCGCGGCATCAGCGTCGTCGTCCGTATCCCACGCCACAGCAGCAGCCCCGGCAGCTACCGCTGCGGGCACGTAGGCAAGTCCGTGCTCGCGGCTGCCGGACAGCGCCAGGAACACGGCGCCGGGCTCAAGGCGCCGGGTATCGAGGGCCAGCCCGCGGACCGAAACCGCCGGGAGTTCGCCACCGACCCACGGTTCGAACAGCCAGCGCAGGGTGACCCCGGATGCGGACAAAGCGCTCATGACCCCTCCCCCTCGGCGACGACGGGCACCTCGAGCTCCGGGAGATCGTCCGGCGGCACGTTGAGCATCCGCAGCGCACTGCCCATCACCCGGGAGAACACCGGCGCCGCCACCTGGCCGCCGTAGTAGAGATCGCCGCGGGGCTGATCGATGGTCACCGCCATGACCAGCCGCGGGTCCGACGCCGGGGCGAAACCGACGAAGGAGGCGAGGTAATCCTCCTCGGCATAGCCGCTGGGGCCGCTCTTGAGCACCGTGCCGGTCTTGCCGGCCACCCGGTAACCGGAGATGGCCGCACGGGTGCCGGTCCCGCCGGGCTCGACCACGGCCTCGAGCATGGCGCGCAGCTCGGCAGCCAGATCCGGGTCGAGCACCTGCCGGCCCTGCGGGGGATCATCCAGGGCGCGAATAGAAACCGGGCGCATCACCCCGTCGCGGGCCACCGCGGCGTAGGCGCGCGCCAGCTGCACGGGCGTGGCGGTCACGCCGTAACCGTAGGAAAGCGTAGCGCGCTGCACGTCGCCCCGCGGCGGCGCCTGCAGGAAGTGCCCGGCGACCTCGTCGCGCAGGCCGCTGCGGGTACGCTCGCCGAAGCCCACATCCTCCAGGGTGCTCCAGAGGGCCCGCGGCTCGGTCTCCAGGGCCATCTTG
This sequence comes from Halorhodospira sp. 9621, assembly GCF_022228055.1. Lineage (NCBI taxonomy): Bacteria > Pseudomonadati > Pseudomonadota > Gammaproteobacteria > Chromatiales > Ectothiorhodospiraceae > Halorhodospira > Halorhodospira sp. 9621. The sequence goes on along the minus strand of NZ_JAJNRD010000019.1, from coordinate 8,375 downwards.
ACCGTGCCCACGTTGCTGGATTTCTGCAGCACGCCGGCAATGTCGAGCTCGCCGTAGTCGAGGAAATCGCGGACCGTGTGCCGCCCCACGCGCATGGTCCCCGGCGCGGTATCGAACTCCTGCCCGCTGCGCACGGCCCCGCTGGACAGGGCGGCGGCGATGGTGAACGGCTTGATCACCGACCCCGGCTCCTGGGCCCAGCTCACCGCCCGATTGCGGCGCTGCTCGGCCTCGACGCCGGAGCGGCGATGGGGATTGAACGAGGGCTGGCTGACCATTGCCAGCACCTCACCGGTGGTTGCATCCAGCACCACGGCCGCACCGCCCTCGGCATCGTGGCCATGGACGGCGCGCTTGAGTTCGCGGTACGCCACATACTGGATGCGCCGGTCCAGCGAGAGGCGGATGTCCTCGCCGGGGCGCGGCTCGCGCAGCAGCTCGACATCCTCGATGGTGCGCCCGAAGGGATCACGGACCACACGCTTGGCGCCGCTACGCCCGCTCAGGGCATCGTTAAAGGCGCGCTCGACGCCGCCCAGCCCACGACCATCGATGTCCGTGAAGCCGACCAGCTGCGCGGCCACCTCGCCGGCCGGATAGAACCGGCGGAACTCCTGCTGCAGCTGAACACCCGGCGCATCCAGTTCCTGGATGCGCGCCGCCACCCGTGGGGACAGGTGGCGCCTCAGGTAGACGAACTGCCGCCCCTCCCGGGCCTGCAGGAAGTCGCGCAGCTCGGCCGGAGCACGCTCGAGGGTCTGGGCCACGGCGGCGACGGCCCCCCGGTCCTCCAGCAGCTCCGCCGGGTTGGCCCAGGCCGACTCTACCGGTGAACTGATCGCCAGCGGCTCGCCGTTGCGATCGGTGATCACCCCGCGGTGCGCCGGCATGCTCACCGTACGCAGGTGGCGGGCGTCGGCCTCGTCGCGCAGGAACTCGCTGTTGATCACCTGCAGATCCAGGGCGCGCAGGATCACGGCACCGGCGGCCAGGGCCAGCACCACCACGACGCTGTAGAGCCGCCAGCGTGGCGGCCCCTGAAGCGGGGGTTGTCGGCGCGTGTTCCTGCTCACTCTCGCCACCTCAAGGGCGCCTCAGGATGATGATCTCGTCACGCTCGGGCAGCGCCATGCCCAGCTCCTCGCCGGCGACGCGCTCCAGACGGCTGTGCCCGGCCCACGCCCCCTGCTCAAGCTGCAGCATGCTCCACTCCTCGCGCAGCCGGTCGCTGCGCTCGAGTTCGTCCTGCAGGGTCACGAAGACCCCGCGGTACTCGTGCTGGACGGCCACCACGCCGATGGCACTGGCGACCACCGCCGGGACCAGCACGGTCATGCCCCAGACCGCACGGCTCATGACAGCCGCTCCGCTACGCGCAGCACCGCACTGCGTGCGCGCGGGTTGCCGGCCACCTCGTCGTCGCCCGCGCGCAAATCGCGTCCCAGCGGCCGCAGACGGGGCTGACAGCCTTCCGGCGGCACCGGCACCGACGGCGGCAGATCGCCGACGCTCGAGGCCCGGCGGATGAACCGCTTCACGCGCCGGTCTTCCAGGGAGTGGAAAGCGATGACGGCCAGTCGCCCGCCGGGGGCGAGCAGGTCGATGACCCCATCGAGGAAGCGGTCCAGCTGTCCGAGTTCGTCATTGACCGCAATGCGCAGGGCCTGGAAGGTCCGCGTCGCCGGATGGCGCCCGGGCTCGCGGCGTGGCACCGCCTGCTCGACCAGCCGGGCCAGCGCCAGGGTGGTGCGCGGCGGCTCACCGGCCTCGCGGGCAGCGACGACGGCACGGGCGATACGCCCGGCGTGGCGCTCCTCCCCCAGCTGGCGCAGGATCCCGGCGATCTCGCGCACGCTCAAACGCTCGAGCAACGCCGCGGCCGACTCGCCGGAACTCGGGTCCATGCGCATGTCCAGCGGGCCGTCCCGCTGAAACGAGAAACCGCGGTCGGGGTTGTCAACCTGCGGCGACGAGATACCGAGATCCGCCAGCAGGCCGTCGATACCGGCGGTCAGACCATACCCGGACAACATTCGGGGCAGATCGGCCAGCTCGGCACCGAGCACGGTACAGCGGGGGTCATCCGATAGGGTCTCGCGGGCGTGGGCCAGCGCCTCGGGGTCGCGATCCGCGACCCACAGCTGGCCGCGGGGCCCCAGCCGCTCGAGGATGCCGCGGGCGTGGCCGCCACGACCGTAGGTGGCGTCCACATAGCAGCCGTCCGGGCGCACGGCGAGCGCCTCCAGCGCGGCCTCGTAGAGGACCGGCCGGTGTGTCGTCGCCGTTGGCTTCTGCTCCGCCACTGCGCGCATCTCCGCTGCGGACATGACGCCCCCTGACCTGATCTACAGGGCGAGGCTCTCCAGCTCCCCGGGGAGCTCGGCATCCGACGCGGCCGCCTCCTGCAGCCAATCCGCCCGCCGCTGCTCCCAGAGGGACTCATCCCAAAGCTCAAACTTGTTGCCCTGCCCGATCAGCACCACCCGCTTTTCCAGGCCGGCGTATTCACGCAACGGCGGGGGGACCAGGGCGCGTCCGTTGCCGTCAACCTGGAGTTCCTGGGCGTGACCGATCAGAAGGCGTTTGAGTCGCTTGGCGCTCGGCTGGAGGTCCGGCAGGGCGATCAGTTTGCGCTCGATCTCTTCCCACTCGGGCAGCGGGTAGAAGACCAGGCAACGATCGCGATAGTCGATCGTTGCCACTACCTCGCCGCTGCAGTGACTCAGGAGGCGGTCGCGGTGCCGGGACGGGAAGGCTAGCCGCCCCTTGGCATCCAGGTTGAGTTGGTTGACTCCGCGAAACACCGCGCCCCCCGCTGCTCCATGCCGTGCCCTTTTATCCCACTTTTAACCACGTTGCGACACTATAGGAGGGGGCCCACACCCCGTCAACCAGCCGTACCGCCGCACTGCCCGGCGCCAAACATGAAGTTACGCACGGGATTTCAAGTCGAAGGGCGGCCGATGCGACAACCAAATAACTGGCGTTACGGGATGTTAACCGCATGTGCTAATAACGCACATCGGCTCTTTTCGGTATCTACCTGTCATTGAAGGGTTGACGTGCTCGTGCGCGTTCGTAATATAGGGGTGGAGTCGGCCGGATGGCCGCTGTGCCGCACCGCGGCACGGAGGAAAGTCCGGGCTCCACAGGGCAGGGTGCCAGGTAACGCCTGGGGGGCGTGAGCCCACGGAAAGTGCCACAGAAAACAGACCGCCGATGGCCGCCGCGGAGCGGCGGCACAGGTAAGGGTGAAAAGGTGCGGTAAGAGCGCACCGCGCGACCGGTAACGGTTCGCGGCACGGTAAACCCCACCCGGAGCAAGGCCAAATAGGGGAGCCATGGCGTGGCCCGCGCCGCTCCCGGGTAGGCCGCTAGAGGCGTGCGGTGACGCCCGCCCCAGAGGAATGGCCATCCTCGACAGAACCCGGCTTACAGGCCGACTCACCTCTTTTTTCCGCCACGCGACCTGTGACTCAGCCCCGGGCGAGTTCCAGGGCGCGCTGGTATAGGGCGTTGCGCCGCCCCCCGGTCAGGCGCGCAGCCACGCGAGCCGCCTGCTTCACCGGAACCCCTTCGCCGAGCAGCGCGCGCAGCGTGTCATCGGCGGCGGCGCCTGCCTCCCGCGCCGGCGCCCCCTCAAGGACCACGACGATCTCTCCCCGCTGCTGATTGCTGTCCGCCTCCACCTGCCCCAGGACCGCCTCCAGCGCACCGCGCAGCAGCGTCTCGTGCACCTTGGTCAACTCCCGCGCCACCACGACCCGGCGCTGTCCACCGCAGATCGCGACCAGATCGCGAAGGCAGGCGGCGATGCGGTGCGGCGCCTCGAAGAAAACCGCGGTCCGCGGCTCGGCCGCCAGCTCCTGCAGCCGGCTGCGCCGGGCGGCATCGCGCGAAGGCAAGAAGCCGTCGAAGACGAACCGGTCCGCCCCGAATCCGGCCACCGAGAGCGCGGCCGTGACGCTGCAGGCCCCCGGCACCGGCGACACCGGCACCCCCTCGGCGGCGGCAGCGGCCACCAGCCGGGCGCCCGGGTCGCTGAGCAGCGGCGTACCCGCATCACTGACTAGGGCCACATCCCGGCCGGCCGCCAGGATCCGGAGCAGGCGGGGCAGGCGCGAGGCCTCGTTATGCTCGTGCAGGCTCAGCAGGCGCGCCCGCAGGCCGTACTGCTCCAGCAGACGCCCCGTGCGCCGCGTATCTTCGGCGGCCACCCACTCGACACCGCCCAGGATCTCGGCCGCCCGGCGGCTCAGATCGGCCAGATTCCCGATCGGCGTCGCCACCACCCACAGCGTCCCGCCGCCGTTTGACACGGGTGCGACGGGCGCCGGATACTCCGAAGGCTTATCCACAGGCTTCTCCGACGGTTCCCATGACCTGCCCCTCGCGCGTTCTCCAGTTCCTGATCGCGGCCGCGCTGCTGGCGGCACTCTACAGCTGTGCCCCGGCACCGGTCACGCCGGCCGACGCCCCGGAGCAGACCGAGGCGCAGGCGGATGAGGCCCGGGGGGGGGGGGGGGGGGCCCCCCCCCCCCCCCCCGCGGAGCTCTATGATGCGGCAGCGGAGGCCTACGAGGAAGCGGCGGACCGCAATCGAGTCAGCATCGCCGCTGCACGCACCTGGCTGGATGCCGACGAGCGCGACGCCGCCACCACGGCGCTGGCCCGGGTCGAGCCGGATCATCTCGACGACCGGGGACGGGCGCATTTCACCTTGGCCCGCGCCCAGCTCGCCTTGGCCCGCGAGCGGCCGGACCGGGCCGCATCGCTGCTCGATAACCTGGCCGAGCCACCGGCCGGCGAGGAGGCGGATTACCACCGTCTACGCGCCACCGCAGCCGCCGGCCTGGACAACCACCTGATGGTGGTGGAGCAACGCGTGGCCCTCGAGGACCACTTGGAGACGCCGTCGCAGCGCGACGAGAACCGCAACCTCATCTGGCAGGCCCTGGGGCGGGCCCCGGCGCAACAACTCCAGGCCATCGAGCCGGACGCCGACACCTACGGCGGCTGGATCCGCCTGGCGCAGATCGCCCGCAGCCACCGCCTCGACCCGGAGCGCCTCGAGGAGGCGGTGTCCGCCTGGGAGGAGGCCTATCCAGACCACCCGGCGCGCGACCGCCAGGCCACCGAACTCATCACGCGCTTTCATGAGCGCATCCGCCGGCCAGAACACGTCGCCCTGCTGCTGCCACTCAGCGGAGACTTCCGCGATGCCGGCCGCGCCGTCCGTGACGGCATCCTCGCCGCCTACTTCAACGACGCCAACCGTCGCCCGGAGGTCACCGTCCACGACACCGGTGGCGAGGCGGAGCGGGCCCGCGCGGCCCTGGCCGAGGCCCGGGAGGCCGGCAGCGACGCCGTCATCGGGCCCCTGACCCGCGACGCTGTCCGCGCCGTCGCCGACATCGATGACGCGCCCCCGATCCTGGCTCTCAACACCCTGGAGGACGGCGACAGCCATGACCACCTGTTCCTCTTCCCCCTCAGCCCGGAGGCAGAGGCCCAGCAGGCCGCCCGGCACGCGCACCGCCGCGGCTGGACCAGCGTGGTGGTTCTCGCGCCGCGGACCGACTGGGGTGAGCGGGTCCAGCAGGCTTTCCAGGAGACCTTCGAGGCGGGCGACGGCACGGTCCTGCAGAGCGAAGCCTACGACGCCGATGAAACGGACTTCTCAGGCCCCATCCGCGAGGTGCTCAACCTGCGCATCAGCAGTCGCCGCCACCAGGAATTGACCCGAACCTTCGGCCAGACCCTGGAATACCAGCCGCGCCGCCGCCAGGACGTCGACGCCGTCTTCCTCGCCGCGTTCCCCGAAGCGGGCCGACTGCTGCGCCCGCAGCTCGAATACCACCACGCCCAGGACGTGCCGGTCCTGTCGACATCGCATATCTACGGTGGCACCCCACGCCCCGAGGACGACCGCGACCTGGACGGCCTGCACTTTGTCGACGGCCCCTGGCTGGTGGGCCAGTCGCCCGGGATCCCGGCGGAGCTCAAGCACGAGCGGCTGACCGAGAAGCTCGGTGATGTCATGGCCCGCCAGGCCCGGCTGGTGGCCCTGGGCATCGATGCCTACCGCATCTTCCCGTACCTAGAAGTGCTCGAGGAGCACCCGGAAGAACGCCTGGACGGGCTGACCGGGGGGCTACACCTGAACAGCGAACGGATCGTCGAACGCGAGCTGGTGACCGCGCAATTCGTGCGCGGGCGCCCGGTATTCCGCCAGCCGGCCACGGAGGGCAGGCACCATGACACCGAGAAGGAGGGGGAATGACCCCCGCGACCGGGGCCACGAGGCCGAGGAGCGGGCACGCGCCTACCTGGAGCGGCGGGGGCTGCGAACACTGGCACGGAACTTCCGGACACGCCGGGGCGAGATCGACCTGGTCATGGCCGATGGCGGCGTCACCGTGTTCGTCGAGGTCCGCCGACGCAGCCACCCGGGGTACGGCGGCGCAGCCGCGTCCGTGGACCGCCGCAAGCGCCAGCGCCTGAGCCGCGCCGCCAACGTCTGGCTGGCCCGAAACCCCGGGTGGGCCCGATTCGATGTAGTCGCCACGGACGGAAACGAAGTGCACTGGGTGCGCGATGCGTTCCAGGAAGAACGCTGACCGGCCCGGCAAGACGACAGCGAGGATTCATGGATTCCCACGAACGCGTGGCACAGCTCTTCCACGACAGCATCCGCGCCAAGCAGGATGCCCTGGATCGCATCGCGCCGGACATCGTCCGGGCCGGGCGTGCCATGGCCCGGGCCCTAGGCGCCGAGCGCAAGATCCTGATCTGCGGCAACGGCGGCTCCGCCGCGGACGCCCAGCACTTCTCCTCGGAGCTGCTCAATCGCTTTGAGATGGAGCGACCGGGCCTGCCGGCCATCGCGCTGACCACCGACTCCTCCACACTGACCTCGGTGGCCAACGATTACCACTACGACGAGGTCTTCGGCCGGCAGATCCGCGCCCTAGGCCACGAGGGGGACATCCTCCTGGCCATCTCCACGAGCGGCGGCTCGGGGAACATCCTCGCAGCCCAGCAGGCCGCCACCGAACGGGGCATGGTCACCGTCGCCCTCAGCGGCCGGGACGGCGGGCCACTTGCCGCCAACCTCTCCAGCGACGACATCGAGATCCGCGTGCCCAGCGAGACCACGGCAAGGATCCAGGAGGTCCACCTGCTGGCGATCCACTGCCTGTGCGATCTGATCGATCGCACGCTGTTCGGCGGGCCGGGCGGCTAGTCCGCGAAGCCGGGTCGACCACGGCCCCCGGCCGGCCCCGCCCGCCCCGCCTCGCCTACTTCACCACGCGCAGGTTGGGCCGCTTGCCGCCGCCGGGGCCATCGGGGCCATCCGGCGGGCCGTCATCGCCCTCGTCCCCGCCGGCGTCGATGGCCTCGTAGCCCTCGGCCTCGGCATCTTCGCCATCCCCGAAGAGCATCCCCTGCCCGTTCTCCCGGGCGTAGATGGCCATGACGGCGTTGACCGGCAGCTGCACGCCGCGCGGCACGCCACCGAAACGCGCCCGGAAGGCGATTTCGTCGTTGCCCATGCTCAATCCCTGGACCGCCCGCGGCGCCACGTTGAGCACGAGGCGACCATCCTCGGCGTACTCCAGCGGGGCATCCACGTCGTCGCGGGTGGCGTCCACCAGCAGATAAGGCGTGTAACCGTTGTCGGCGATCCACTCGTAGATCGCCCGGATGAGATAGGGACGGCTCGGGGTCATTGGGTGCGCCTCCTGCCTTCAGGCACGCAGGCCCAGCTCCTCGCGGGTCAGGCTGGTGCGGAAGGCATCGGTTGCAAACTGCTGTTCGGCGTACTGAGTGATCGCCGCTGCATGCTCCGGCAACTCGACGCCGGCGGCGGGGAGTCGCCACAGCAGCGGCAGGATCGTCAGATCCATGATGGTCAGCTCATCGCTGAGGAAGTACGGCTGGCCCTCAAAGAGCTCGGCAGCCGCCACCAGGCTTTCGCGCAGGGCGCGCCGCGCCTGCTGGGCCTGCGCCGCCGTACCGTTCTCGATTTGTTCGTAGAGCGCGTACCAGTCACGCTGCATGCGGTGCACCACCAGTCGCGCCTTGGCCCGGCTGACCGGGTCCACCGGCAGCAGCGGCGGGTGGGGATACCGCTCATCCAGGTAATCGATGATGATCTCGGGATGATAGAGCGCGATATCGCGATCCACCAGAGTCGGGACATCCCCGTAGGGATTCTGCTCCAGCAGCGACGCAGGCGGACGCTCCGGGTCGACCGGGACACGCTCGGCCTCCACCCCTTTCAGGGCCAGGGCCAGCCGGGCCCGGTGGCTGTGGATGCATGACGCTCCGGTGTAGAGGCGGATCACGGGCCCTCCGGCAACCCCGCGGGG